>CALJKN010000119.1 GCA_937973585.1 uncultured Helicobacteraceae bacterium | reverse complement strand
ACAATTATAGCACAGAGGAGTAGGATAGGCGACTATAACTGTTTGTTTAATATTCTCATACCTGCATTAATTATAGCACAGAGGAGTAGGATAGGCGACTATAACTTGCTAACGTCGGACTGGAATGTTATTGTTATTATAGCACAGAGGAGTAGGATGGGCGGCTTGAGCTTGCGGACAAAGTAAAATTTTGTGTCGGCTACTGTTCGGAAATTCAGGTAAGATACATATCGATTGGCATAGAGGAGGTTTTGATGAAAAAGCTTTTTGTGTTTATGTTGTTGTGTGCGGCGCTTTTTGGGGCGCAAATCCAGAAAAAACCGTACGATGATGTAAAAGCTGCCGTCAAAAGCTCCGGCAAATACTCTATCGTCGTGCTTGGCGTTGATTATTGTCCGTTTTGCAAGATGACGATGGAGTCGATCAAAAAACTAGACCAAAAGTATGACGCAAAAGCCGATTTTTTCTATGTCGATATAGATTTTGACACCGAGGCAAAAAGCGACTATTCGGTACGGGCTACCCCAAATATACTATTTTTTGCACCCGGCGGCAAACTAATCGAAAAAAAGATCGGCGGAATGAACGAAATCGGCTTCGCAAAGAGGTTGGACGGGGTGAAGCCGTAGATGATCGATGTTGTTTGCCTACTTTGCGTTTAGGCTTTCAAACATCTCATTGATAAGTTTTTCAGAGATTCTAAATCCATTATTGCGTGCCGACTCTAAAAACAATCTTGCCTCTGCCGTGTCCAAAACACCTCTTGTGATATTGAGGTAGACGATACCGACTAGACCTAGTATTTTTAGCCCCATGTTCTTTGCTATTTTTCTACCTTTTTTCTCGTCTATAATGAGGGGGATGCTTTTTTGTAGCGCTAGCGCTATTGCTTCGCTCTCGCCGTCATCTAGTAAAAGCTTCATAGCCTTTAGATTATCGTCGTCCTGCGGCAGTTCGATCTCTATAAAATCAGGCAGATTTATGTTATTTTTGGAGCTTATCTCTGCCAAAACCGTTTGCGGGATATATACTTTTGCAAAGATGCTTCCGAGTAGATCAAAGCGATTCATATCCGATAGCACGATAAGTGTAGTGCTATCGCTTGCAACTACCGTCATAGTTCTTTTATTGTTGCTAAATCTTCAAAAAAGCTATACTCTATTACGTCGATACCCATCATAGACAGGAGTTTTATCCCCTCTTTTTTGGAGATATTTTGAGCCTTGCATAGCTGTCCGAGGCTTAGCATTCCACCTTTGTAGCCCTCTATCAAAAGCGAAGTTTTTAGTCCATTGGAGACTATAGAGTCATTAAATGCAACCGCTACCCCTATAGGGGTGCTGTGTTTTGTGATTACCGCAAATTCATTAGACTCAAGGGCTTTTGTAAAAATAGCTGGATTTGTCTGTAGCTCTCTTATACCTATAGTCTGCATCCTGTAGCCTTTGTACTTATGTTTGATAGTATAATAGCATAAAATATGATTTTATGTTGAGATTAGCGACAAAGCGGCAGATAGTACCTCCTCGGCGTTTCCTCTCATATCTGCGTTTATCTGGGTTTTGTTGAAGGTCGTTTGTCTTTTTGCCAGTTGCGATGTGTGGATAGTGATTAGCTCTTTGCAGTTCTCTATCCCGTATTCGCCCTCCAAAAGCCCGTAAACCTCTTTTAGCCCGATAGATTTCATCGGTTTGATTTCGCTCCCGTATTTTGAGGCGATATGTTCTGCTTCGCCGATGATTCCGGCCTCAAACATCTTTTCGACCCTCCGTCTGATTCGCCCTCTCAAAACATCTCTATCGACGGCAATCTCTAGTATTTTGATATCGCCGTCGATCTTTTTTTTCGGCATTGAGGAAAACACGTCGCTGGGTGCATCTCCGGTCTCAAAAAAAATCTCCAACCCTCTGGATATTCTGTATTTATCCGTAGCGGATATCGAATCGGCAAAAGCCGGATCGATTTTTTGGAGGTATTTGTATGCATCCTCCAAAACATCCGTCATAGCTTTTGCCCTCTCTCTCGATTTTTCACCTATCGACGGCATATCGGTCAGCCCCTCTATCATCGATTTTAGATAAAAAGAGCTACCCCCTACGATAATGAGGTTTTTGCCGGATTTTTTGGCATACTCTTTTGCTTTGTCGTACTCGTCCATAAACATAGCGGCATTAAAAGGCTCATCCGGATTTATGATATCTATTCCGAAATGCTCTATCTCTCCACGCTCCTCCACACTAGGTTTTGCGCTGGCGATATCCACCTCTTTGTACAAAGATAGGGAGTCCAAAGATAGTATCACGCCGTTTTGTTTTGCCGCCAGAGATAGGGCTACATCGCTTTTGCCGCTTGCCGTTGCTCCGATAATCGCTATTTCATTCATGAGCGTTATATTAACCAAAAGAGACCTTATTAAAAAAGCGGTTTTTGGTTAAAATACCATTCTCTGATTAATTCTCAAATTTCCGGCAAAGCCGTAAATTAGGCCTTTAGCAGGCGGCTCTCGCAACTAGTTGCTCTAAGAAAAGCATATTTATTCAGAGAGTTCAAGACAAACACTCTTATAAAAGGCTGACAATTTTACAGAAACTAAAACACTTTTCAGAACTGGTGATGCTGTCGCATACTGTTTTCTCTCTCCCTTTTATTTTGATTGCGATGGTGGTAGCCTCACACGGTATCCCATCTGTAGGGACATTGCTACTGGGTATCGCCGCCGCATTTTTTGCCAGAAACTTTGCGATGACGGTAAACAGATATGCGGATAGAGAGTATGACGCAAAAAACCCCCGAACGGCTTCCAGACCGAGCGTTGACGGGAGGATGAGCCCGTCTTTGCAGATGTTTTTTATCGCCTCAAACGGGGCTATGTTTGTGGCTGTTTCGTACCTGATTAACGATCTGGCTTTTGTATTGTCGTTTGCTTTTTTGCCTATTTTGGCCGGATACTCGTATTTCAAACGGTTCTCCTCGGCGGCTCATTTGGTTTTGGGGCTATCTTTGGGGCTTGCCCCTATAGCCGGAGAGATTGCGGTAAATGCCTCGGTCTCTCTCTGGAGCCTTTGTCTGGCCGGAGGGGTGCTATTTTGGGTTGCCGGATTCGATGTTTTTTACGCTTTGCAGGATATGGAGTTTGACAAATCTGAGGGGCTTCACTCTATCCCGTCGATATTTGGAGAGAAAAAAGCTCTGGACATAGCGGCGTTGTTTCACGTCGGAACCGTTGTTTTTTGGTATTTGTTTGTAAAATTTGCAAACTTAGAGTTTTTATCTTTTGTCGGTGTATTTTTGGCCGCTTTGCTGCTCGGATACGAGCACGCCCTCGTCAGAAAAGACAGAGGTGCAATAGGTAAAGCATTTTTTAACATAAACGGATATTTAGGGATACTGTTTTTGATACTGGTCGTAATAGATGTCGGGATAGATATATGAGATTTGTCAGGGTAACAGCCTCCTTGTCGTACGAGAGGGTAGGGGATAGGGAGGATGAGTTTTTGAGGGAGTTTGAGAGTTTCAGCTCCACGGATTCAAATCCCGTTGATGTGAATGTGACAAGGCTCAAAGCCAGAGATTGCAAAGGTAACGGTCCGGATGATCTGACACTCTTGCTACTCACCGAACTTCACAAAAAAATAGACGAGCTAGCCGCTATCGTAAAAGGGCGGCAGAGGGCTCTTACGGAGCTATCGGTAAAAACAAACGTAGATTTCGGTTGGTATGACGCACTTTTGGTTGAGGGGGCGCAAACCGGCGAGACGTATTACGGTAGGTTGGAGATACCGCTGCTTAGAACCAGAGAGATTCCGTTTTTTTTCGAGGTTGACGAAAACGGTAGGGCGGCAATCAAAAAAATGTGGCCGACGGACAAAAACGATTACGATGCATATCTGGCCTCAAAAGAGCGTGAAGAGATAGCTATAAAAAAGGGACAAAATGATTGATTTGGCGCTGACTGTTCTCCTTGCCCTCTCGGTTTTATCGCTGTTTGTGTTTGTCTATATCAGAGAAAATGCGATAAATAAAAAACTAAAATCATACGAAAAAGCCTTTGATGCCCTAAACCAAGGGCTTCATAAGATGGAAAAAGAGCTAAGAGACACCAAAGAGTCTATTGTCATTATGACTAATGTGCAGCCGGAAGCCCCTGTTATAAAAGGGGTTAGCTATGAAGATTTGACGGAGATGAGTAGGCTTATTATCGAGCAGTTTCAGGAGCTTCAAAAAGAGAGTACCGATTTTAGAGATGGGATGCTTGAGAGGTTTGTCGATTTGGAATCAAAAGTAAGACCGATTGCTATGATGACATCCCCAAACGCCAGCGCCGACGAAACAAAGATAATGGCATTGTACGACGACGGCTTTAACTGCGAAGAGATAGCAAAACAACTCAGAATCGGAACCGGAGAGGTGGAGTTTGTCCTGAAACTTCACAACCTAAAGTAAATTTCCTATATTTTTTGGCATCATTAAATAATTTTAAGAAAAAGACGATATTTTATCTAATAGAAAAAGTGCAAGGAGGCACAAGATGAAAATCAATAATCTACAAGCCACAAATGCCAATATGGCAGCGGAAGCGCACGAAAAAGAGGTAAAAAAACAACTAGCCAAAATAGCTAGCGGTAAACAGGTTAGCGCTCAAGATGCGGCATCTCTGATGATTTCCGATATGTTGCAACTGGATGCAGATACGATTGATCAGGGGATCAGAAATGCAAATGACGCAATAGCATATATGCAAATAGCCGACGGCGTACTAAAATCAGTAAGCGAAGGCTCTATAAAGCTAAACGAATTATCTGTTGCATACAACAATGATGCCTTGGGTGCGAACGGCAGAGCAGCTATAATGAGTGAGGCAAATGCCCTTAAAACAGCGATGAAAGACTCCTTGTCTCAAGCTAAATTCAACGGTTCTAGCGTTTTTAAGGATGCATCTTTTTATGTAGGCGGCGGAAGTATCGGAGTCTCTATAAACGCTCCGCATATAGATAGTGCCGATATAACAAATCAGGATAGCGTAATAGCTCTTTTGCAAGAGACCGACGCAACCAGAGCCGGAATAGGTGCAACTATCAATCAGGCGTATTCATCTATAAACGTGAACCTAACAAACGTAGTTCAAAAAAGATCAGCAAACTCTGAGATTGCCGATACAGATATGGCCTCGGCGTACACTACGCTAAATAGTCAGTTACTCCAAAGCAACTCTGCTATGTTTGCCTCGGCACATAGTACTAGCTATCTTGCGATGCAGGCTTCTAGGCTTCTATCTTAAAACAGACCAAACCCGCTTTATTTAAGGGCGGGTTTTTATCCCCTCTTGTGCAATTTTAGTTGCGTATCCACCCTTGCCCTTAGTGTTGCCTTGTGAAAAGGTTTTGATACATAGTCTGCCCCTCCAACCTCAAAACATTTATCAATACTCTCATGATCCGTATGTGCCGTGATGAAAATCACCGGAACGGGTGCGGTTTTCGGATTTTGTTTGAGCGTTTTGCAGACCTCAAAACCGTCCATATCCGGCATAACAATATCAATCAAAAAAAGCTCAAAATCCTCATCGCTGCACATAGCTATACCGCTCTCCCCGTCAAGAGCAACCGATATGTCGTGAGAGTCTAGTATATCAATCAAAATATCTATGTTTTGCGGCGTATCGTCGATTATTAGCACCTTACCCATTGTGCCCGCCTACGAGTGCTAGCATCTCATCAAATTTGTATTTGGCTTTTAGCTCTTTTAGCCTTTCAACTATTTTATTCTCCTCTTCATTGTATGAGAAGGAGCAAATTTCGTCGATTAGAGCTGCAATCTCCTTTGGTTTCCTCTTTTTTAAAGGCTCCTCCAGTTTTTGGAGCATTTTTACTAGGTAGCCTTCCGTAGCCTTTTGCTTTTGAGTATTAGCTGTTTTGCTCTCCAGTTTTTCGGATATTTCGTCGCATACCTTTTTTAGCTCGTCGTTAAATCTTTGCAGTAGCTCCGGAGTTTTGCCGGTTTCATAATCTTTTGCACATTCCGCAAGGCTTTCTGCCCCCAAATATCCCGCTAGCCCTTTTATGGAGTGGATATGCATGTTTGTCTGATGATCGTCGATATTGAGAGCCAGATCTTTGTAGGTATTTTTAAACCCCAAGAGGTGCTTTGTATAAAAACCGATATCGTTGTCGCTATACCTTAGCCCTATCCCGACGTTCAGCGATTGAAAATCCAGATCAAGCGCTCTATTTTCGGTAGTTTTTTGGTTTTTTTGTCTGTGTGCCGGAACGATTTTTTGAGGGATAAATTTGAGCAATTCGATAAATAGCTTATCAGCCGCAATAGGTTTTGTGATATGCTCATTCATCCCGACGGCTTTGGTCTTTTCGATGTCTTGACTCATGGCATTTGCGGTCAGGGCAATTATCGGTATGTGTGGATTTTTGGCTCTGATTTGTCTGGTTGCCTCGTAGCCGTCCATAAGCGGCATTTGCACATCCATCAAAATCATCTCGTATTTATCGGGATTCTCATAATATTTCTCCACCCCCTCCAGGCCATTAACCGCTACGTCTATCTCTATTTTGCTCTCTTCTAGCATCCCCAAAATTATCTCCCTATTCAAAAGGTTGTCCTCTACTAGTAGTATCTTTGAGCCCTCCAGACTTTTTATCTCCTCTTTGAGTGAGGATCTATCGTACTTTGTCTCATTGGCTGCTTTAAACTCGTCGCCGAACAGATTTGTTATCATGTTGTATAGTAGCGACTGGCTGAGCGGTTTTTGGAGGAAAATATCAATCCCCGCCTCTTTTGCTTTTTTGACCAGTGCGTCTTGCCTGTATGAGCTTATCATGATGATTGAAGGGGGTGTCTTTTGAGGGCATATTTTTTGTATAGCTTTGACCGTCTCTATCCCGTCCATCCCCGGCATATTCCAATCCATTAGTATCAAATCATATCCGGATTCGTCTGCCGAGATCTTTTCCAGAGCCTCTTCGCCGCTGTATGCGTCATCGGATTGCACCGATATCTCCGATAGATATGCCCCTATGATATCGTGCCACGCCTTTGTATCGTCTACTACTAGCACACGTTTGTCTTTGAATTTTTGAATCTTTATCTCTTTGTCGGCTATATGTTTTAGCTCAATCTCAAAAATAAACCTGCTTCCGACCCCTTTTTCGCTCTCTGCCCATATCCGCCCGTTCATAAGTTCGCATAGCTGTTTTGAGATTGATAGCCCAAGCCCTGTGCCGCCGTATTTTCTAGCTGTGGAGCTGTCTGCCTGAGTGAACGATTCAAATAGTTTTGTCTTTTGCTCCTCCGTTAGCCCTATTCCGGTATCCCTGACCTCAAATCTAAACCTGTCCTTGCCGCAACCGCTAACATATATCTCCACCTCCCCTTTCTCGGTAAATTTTATAGCGTTATTGGCTAGATTGGTAAGAATTTGGGTTACCCTGACCGGGTCGCCTGATACTATCTTGTCGGCGCTTTTAGAGACGTGTACGATAAATTCAAGATTTTTTTCATGCGCTTTTAGTTCTACGATACTACATACACTCTCAACGACCTCATGTAAGTCAAAATCGATATTTTCTATATCCAGTTTCCCGGCCTCTATTTTTGAAAAATCGAGTACATCGTTGATGATTTCCAGTAGAGTATTTGCCGCTTTAACTATTTTTTCGATGTGAGATTTTTGCTTTGGCTCCAGAGATGTTTGGAGGGTTAGATATGCCATCCCTATGATCCCGTTGAGCGGAGTTCTGATTTCGTGGCTCATATTTGCCAAAAACGTCGATTTTGCCTCTGTAGCGGCCTCAGCTCTGTTTTTCGCCTCTACCAGTTCGTCGGCATATTTTTTTAGCCTCTCTTCACTTTTATGGAGTTTGTCGATATATTTGGTGTTATCCGAAAGGAGTTTTTTTAGTTTTCTATTTGTATAAAAGATATAAAACGTGATACCGCCTCCGATAAACGTCATAACGGCAAAAATAGCAAAATATTTATACAGCTTACTGTAGTCCTCTGCTATATGCTCTTTATAATAAAACCCGTCTAATTCTCTCTCTTTTTTAACTACGCCGATTTTTTTGAACTGTTCGGCTATATAGCTCCACCTGTTTGGGTTGCTGTGCCCTATCTCTACGAGATACGGATCTACCAGTTTTTCTATCTCTTTTGCCTCAAACTCCAGATGCTCTTTGCTTTTTTGTTGCGAGTCGTAGTTTTGTTTTATGAGGGTGATTATCTCCTCTTTATGGGTTAGGGCATATTGCCAACCTTTGATGCTGGCCTCCCTAAAGGCTTTTGTTGCCTCTTTGTTTTTCTCTATCCCCTCTTTTGTCCCGAACAATATATCGCTGTAAAAGTCCAGTCCGTATTTGAGTGGGTTTAGGATTGAGTATTTAACCCCTTTTTTGTTCATTATAAACGGTTCATTTGAGAGGTAGGCATTGACGGCACTAACTTTGCCGCTAAGCAAATCATCCAGATGCTTGCCGCCGTATTCGATATTTAGTTTTGAGAGTTTAATCCCCTCCGAGATAAACATTGCTTTTAACTCAAAATCATTCGGCAAAAGCTGTATCGGTAGTTTTGAGTTTGCAAGAGCCCCCGGCGTAATAAGCTCCTCCCCTAAAGCCAATATAACACTTGGGGAGTGCTGATATATCGAGGCCAGAGCCACTATGTCGGCTCCGTTTAGGTAGTCAACTATGATTCCGGAATTTGCTATGCCAAAATCGGCACGCCCCTCTAAAACCTCTTTGGTGACGTCTATTGAAGAGCCACCCTCTTTTATGACGACATTTAGCCCTGCATCCTTGTAAAATCCTTTGTGGAGCGCTGCATAGTATCCGGCAAACTGAAACTGATGATACCATCTAAGCTGGAGGGTTATCTTTTTTTCGGCGGCATAGGCTGATAGTGATATAAGTAGTGAGACAATAAAAATACGAAAAACAGACATTCTATTCTCATATAAAGTTAAGATTAAGTTGTCTTTATTGTATCTGAATTGTTTTGTAAACACAAAATAAGTAGCTAAAATATTAAGATTGATTTTACATAGAGGTTTTTAGGTTTGGGTGTAGATAATTTTTTGTTGGGCGGTACGGCATCGTCCATTTTGGTGATTTTGTCGGTTGTTGCTTTCGGGGCGGCCTTAGGGTTTAAACTAAAATCATCCGTATTGGCGGCGATAGCGGCGCTACTGGTCGGAGCGTATTGGCTTCTTGACGGCTATGTGGAGGGTTCTTTGGCGGTAAAAGACTCCAAAGTGATCGCAGCCGATACGGTTTGTATAGACGGCGTGGCATATAAAAGAGATCAAAAGAGTTTGTTTGAGGGGGAGGGTTTGACTTTGGTAATAGATACGAATGGGTCGGCCGTAAAATGTATAAAACTCAAAGATGCAAAATAAAACCCAAATATGAGCATTAGCTCGTATTTGGGTGTGGGCTTTTTTAGGAGAAAAATACGCTTTTTTTGTTTTTTGTGACTATCGTCTCAAAGTGTGTCGCAAAAGACTCTTCACTCTCGCCGAATGCTGAGAGGAATTTTGCAAACATTTCCTGTTCTTCTTTTGCGGCGTTTCCGTCGGCAAATAGAGTGTCTATTATGTTTATCAGGATGCAGATTTGTTGTGCTTTGTTTAGTTTTGGAGCCGCTTCGGCCAAAAACGCATCAATGGATGTTGCTCTAACATATTTTGAAGCCCCTTTTAGTAGCTCGTTTAGGTCAACCCCTTTTGCTTGGTTGCCGCCTACCGTTGCTATCAGCTGGCCTATCTCGTTTTCATTTACTTCACCGTCTGCCGCTATGATATACAGCATAGACGTTACAAATACCGAATAAGGGTTTAGCTCAAACGCCTTATCACCTTTAAACATATCAAATAGTCCCATTTTTACCCCTTTTGGCTGTTGTTTTTAGGAGCCGGTATTATAACAAAAAAATTTGTCATACCCCTTGCCCTATCATCGCATCTGCAACTTTTCTGAAACTTGCGATATTTGCCCCTGCCTTTAGGTTTTGAGGGTCGTTAAACTCTTTTGCCGCAAGTGTGCACTCATTAAAAATATTTCGCATAATGTGTTTTAGTTTGGCATCAATCTCATTTTTTGCTAAAGAGCTAAAGATTGCGTCCTGCCCCATCTCTAGTCCACTGACCGCTACCCCTCCGGCGTTTGCCGCTTTAGATGGGGCATACGGTATGTTGGAGGCTATGAGTAGATCGGCTGCCTCGTTTGAGAGCGGCATATTTGCCCCCTCTATAACCCCTTTTATGCCGTTATGGATGAGTGTTTTTATGTCGTTTATATCGGCTTCGTTTTGCGTGGCGCAAAAAAATGCGTAGTCGCACGGGATAGCCGATATTCTGAGGGTTCCGTTTGGGTAAAACTCCGATTTTTTACGTTCGGTATATATTTTTAGAGGCAACCTGTCGGTCTCTTTGACGTTTTTTAGGATCTCAAAACAAAGTCCGTCTTTATCGACAAGCACCCCCTCTCTATCGGAGCATGCTACAACTTTTGCCCCTAGCCCTATTAATTTTTGTATCGTATATAAAGCTACGTTACCGCTTCCGCTGACGATACACCGCTCGCCGGATAACGGCATAGAGAGGTTTTCGAGCATCGCTTCCGCAAAGTAGACGGTTCCGTATCCTGTTGCCTCTCGTCTGCCGAAACTCCCTCCAAAAAGGGGTGATTTGCCTGTGAGGGTGCCGTCAAAACGGTTTGTTATTTTTTTGTATTCGCCGAACATATATCCGATTTCACGCTCCCCAACACCTATATCTCCGGCTGGAATGTCGGTATGTGCCCCTATATGCGGGGCTAAGGCTTTGATAAAAGCCTGACAAAATCGCATTATTTCCCGTTCGGATTTATTTTTTGGGTCAAAGTCGCTCCCCCCCTTTGCGCCGCCTAGCATAAGCCCCGTCAAAGAGTTTTTAAATGCCTGTTCAAACCCTAGAAACTTTAATGTCGAGAGGCTAATTCCCTTCTCAAACCTTAGCCCCCCTTTGAAAGGGCCGAGGGTTGAGCTAAATTGAACCCTGATCCCTTGGTTTATCTCAATCTCTCCGTTATCACGCTCCCATACGACACGAAATTTGACTATCTTTTCAGGTTCCGATATCCGTTCTAGTATTTTGTGTTTTTCGTATTTGCCGTTTTGTCTCAGTAGCGGCGTAATGGAGCCGAAAACCTCCGATACCGCCTGTAAAAACTCAGGCTGGTGGGGGTATTTTCCGGCAAGCTCGTTTAGGACTTTTTGGATGTACATTCTCTCTATCCGTTATCGGTTTCGGCGGTGCTATTTTTTTGTGCTTTTTTGAGGATTTTGCACTCCTCTTTGGACTCTTTTGCCTCTTTTTGGATATCAAACCATTTGTCGTTCATATCCTGTTCGCTGCACGGAGGGGCAAAATCGCAAGATTGCGTTAGCGCTTCGGCCTTATCCGGGCATACCCGCACGCACTCTCCACAGTAGATACATAGGTACGGGTTGTATAGGTAGGTGTATGAAAAATCCTCTCTATTTTGGGTGAACGCTATCGCCTCAGGTGGACATACGTCCTCACACCTAAGGCAAAAAATACACTTTTGTTCATCGTATACTATTAGACCTCTTGCCTCTTTGTTTTGAGGGCTTTTCTCAAATGGATAATCTATCGTTGCCGGTTTGGAAAACAGGTTGCTAAATGCGTTTATCATTGGTTTTAGCATCTTTTTACCTCGCCGTACATGATAGACAAGGGTCAAAAGAGGCTATGATGGCGGGAGCGTCGGCATAGTTTTGTCCGGTTAGAGCCTCAACCATGGCAGGGACTGAGCCGAATGTCGGCGTTTTTATCCGAACCCTATCGAGGTACTGCCCTTTTGACCCTTTTAAGTAGTAAAAACACTCCCCCCTAGGTGCCTCAACCCTCATATAGCTCTCCCCATCCGGAGCCCCTTTGACCTTTGAGGCTATTTCACCCTCCGGCAAGCCGTCGAGTGCTGCCTCTATGAGCCTAATACTCTCAAAAACCTCACGGAGCCGTACCATGTTTCTGGCATGCACGTCTCCGCTACCCTCTATGACGCTTTTAAAACCGAGTTCTTTGTATGGTAGATAGTCCGACTCGTTTCTAACATCAAAATCAACGCCGCTAGCTCTAGCTAAAGGCCCCAAAACAGAGCATCTAAGGGCGCTCTCGGTTGTTATCGTGCCGACACCTTTGTATTTGAGCGACAAACTCCAGTTGTTCAAAAACAGCTCTTCAATTTCGGCAACTTTTTGTTTTAAGAGGGTTAATTTCTCTTTGACTACCCTCTCTATATCGGTTGTTACGTCTTTATTAACACCGCCGATACACACGTAATCAAATTGCACACGGTTTCCTGTCAGGGTCTCCTGAGCCTCCATGATTAGCTCTCTATCTTTCATCGTCCTCATAAACAAAGCCTCAAATCCGGCATTTTCGGCGGTATGGGCTAAGCACAATAGATGTGAATGGATCCTATCAAGCTCATTTGCAATTATCCTCAGGTATGATGCCCTTCTCGGTGCCTCAAGCCCCAAAAGCTCTTCGCACGCTAGTGTATAGCAGGTGGAGTGGACGATGGCACATAGCCCGCATACTCTTGCTACTACGTATCCGACCTGTTTAAATTTGAACTTTGTCGTACATGCTAGCTCTACCCCTCTGTGGACGTAGCCGACATCGGCTTCTACTTTTATTATTTTTTCATTTTCACACTCAAATCCGAATCTAACAGGCTCCAAAAGGGCTATGTGTTGGCTTCCGAGCGGGATATTTATGGTTTTTTTCATCTCTTTATCCTTAGTGGATTTAGAACTCCGTCGGTCTCTATAAACATCCCTTTGACGCTCCCCTCAAAGTTTGCCCCAAGCAGGTCTTTTAGCTCACCCTCATACATTTTTGCGGTGGGCAGTAAATCCGATAATGTAGGGAGCGTATCATCCGGATTAACAGAGGCGCAAAAGATTTTCCATGCCTCGTTTTCTCCTATTTGCGTGAACGACCATTGAAGCTCTAGCATATCGTTTTCAAAAAGACCGCTAATGCAGACAAAATGCCATATTTTAGGGTCGTAAAATTCTGTTATTTTTGCTCTGATTTCGGATATATCCACGAGCTCTTTTTGTTTTTTCATATTTTCCCCGCCATATTAGTCCTATCTATTTGTCCGTTCCGCTCTGTTATTTCGCCTAATAGTTTTTTTGGTTTCTCTATTGTTTTGGATTTTTCTTGAAGTATGGAGAGGGCTTTTGCCACTCCGTCTATTATCTGCTCCGGGTGCGGAGCGCAACCGCCGACATACACATCTACCGGAATGTATCTATCCACTCCGTCTTCGACGTTATACATCCCCCGAAAAACCCCTCCGGTAGCGGCGCACGAACCGCAGGCCACTACCACTTTCGGTTCCGGAATCTGGGAGTAGAGCTCCACTATCCTCTCACGGCTCCTTTTTGTGACGGGACCCGTGATTAGAAAAATATCGGATTGCTTCGGATTTCCCGTATTTTTGACCCCTAGCCTCTCAAGGTCGTATTTTGGAGCCAGACACGCCAAAATCTCTATATCGCACCCGTTGCAACTTCCGGCGTTGTAGTGGAGTAACCATGGAGATTTGGCTCTAAATTTTTTTAAAAACTCTTTTATCATAGGATTGCACCTAGTATTATATTGAGTGCCGAGAGGGTGAACGCTATAGCGTATATTATTTTTACAAGGTCTTTGTACCTTACCCTTGCCGTGGAGTTGTCAATCAGGAGTACGGCAAAAAACGAGAACGTTACGAGTGTGAGGCCAAGTGCAAAGTTGTTCCCCCCGAACAAAAAGACGACGCAAAATACAAACAGCATATCGAGCCACTTTGCCGTGTAGACCGCCTCGTAAAAAATACCTGAAAACTCTATCTCCGCCCCTCCGACAATCTCCTGATGTGCCTCTGCAGCGTCAAACGGCGATTTTTTCAAAAGAACCGGCATAGTAATAAGTAGCGCCGCAAATCCCAAAACCGATGCGTATATCGTAGGCTCCGAGCTTAGAATATTTGAGACCTCAAAGCTTTTCGTATGTATATAAAAAGCTACGGCAGCAAGTATCAAGATAGGCTCCGCCGCCGAAATAGCTATCAGCTCCCTAGTCGAACCTATCCTGCTGTATGTAGACTTTGCCGAATATCCGGCTACTACCAGTAGTGATGTTGAGAGCAGGTGAAAAAATATTGCAACCAATAAATCTCCGCCAAAAAGCAGCACCGAGAGGGCGACCCATGCGGCCAAAAAATGCATAACGCCCATCATGGCATGGTATGAGTGGATTATCATCGGTCTTTTATCGGCCAGCTTGAAAAGGTCGTAAAACGGTTGAAGTAGCGGAGGCCCTTTTCTGCTTTGCATTCTGGCTTTTAGCTTTCGTTCGCATCCGTATAAAAGGCCGCCGAAAACAGGTGCGAGTAGTGTTAGTAATATGCTTGTCATATTCCGATTACCCCCAAAACGGCTACTGCGACGAATAATGCCGCACACCCGATGTTTACGACTCTCTCTACACTCTTTAATGGGTCAAAATAAAATGAATATGCATTTTGCTCTATCCGCTCTCCACATGTGTACGGTGAGGCCTTGTCAACCCCTTTTAGCCTGACGGCGGATGAGAGGAGGGGCGCTAATCCCAATAGTAAAAATGCAGCCAGAATATGCCAAAAAGCCAACTCCCCAAACGGCAGAGCGATACCCCAAAAATCTCCACTCAAAGGGACTTCGGCAGATACGACATAGGATGCGTTTTGTTTGAAAAAGGTGCCGACTACAGGGGATACGAATAGGGCAAATATGAGCAAAATAATACCTAGAGCCGTAGGAGCCGCCAGATATGTGCAATCTTCTCCCTCTTTTTTGGCCTCGTCATTTGCCACAAACCGTCCGGTAGTTTTGAAATATAGTAGTGTCAGCGCCACGCTACCGACCGCTATAAAAAACAGCAAAAACAAGCTTCCGCTACCACCGGTGATCCCCTCGTACGCTAGCCATTTGGCAAAGAATACCCCAAACGGCGGGAGGGCGACCGATAGGAACCCGAGGAGTATCAAGGATGTGAGAACCGGAGCCTTTGAGATTAGCCCCTCTACCGATTCGATACTTTTGATGTGGTAGTTTTTTTCCAAAATTCCGGCACACATAAACAGCATTGCCTTTGATATGCCGTGAAACATAATAAGTAGCATACATGCCGTAACCGTCAGAGGTGTTGCGAGCGCCGCCGTCAGAGCCATCAGCCCAAGTAGCGATATGGTCGAATAGGCCAAAATCTTTTTAAAGCTATCCTCCCTAAGAGCCAAAGCGGCCGATACGGCAAACGATACGGCTCCGATCGCGGCAACGGCATACGAGACCCATGTGGACGATATTGCCGGTGAGATTTTTAGGAGTAGATACGGGGCTATTTTTACCATTGTCGAGGAGTGCAGTATAGCACTAACAGGGGTTGGGGCTACCATAGCTCCAAGCAGCCATCCGGAAAAAGGTATCTGTGCCCCTTTGACGAGGGCGGCTATAGAGATAAAGGCGGATACCAAAAGGAGGTATTCGCTACCGCTAACGATTATTTGGGAGATGTAGACGGTGTGGAGGTGCGACTTTGAGACTAACACGGCAAATACGAGTGCCGCCCCACCTATCTGGTTCATCCAGAGGGCAGTTAGGGCATTTTTGGTTGATTCTTCGTTTTTTCTGAAACCGATAAGCCAAAAACTGGCAAGCGTCGTCATCTCGAAAAATAAAAATAGCAGTTCGATATTGTCGGTGCTCACAAGTAGATTCATAACCCCTAAAAAAGCGGTCAGAATAGCTAAAAAAACTGAGCGTCTAGCTACATCCGGTGTCTCATCTTCTATGTATCTCGTTGCGTACACCAATACCGATGAGCCGACAACGTTTATGAGTAAAAACATAAAAATGGAGAGCTTATCGACGACTATATCGGCTCCTGCTCCGGCATCGTAGCTTTTTGCGGCAAACAAAAATGCAACCTGTAAAAGGGCCAAAAAAAGAATTTTTTTGTCTTGAGCCTTAAAGCCGACATAGCAAAAATACGCAAGGAGCGCAAAATCCATAATCGCAAACGGGATATGTAAAGAATCTAGCGAAATCCGGATTGAGGCTTCGTAATAGTAGTACGAAAGCACGGAGGAGGCCACCAGCAGGGCAGAGGTTGCCAGAGTGATCTCTTTTGCGTATTGCCTCAAAATAAGCGATAAAGCCCCCGCAAAAAACGGGAGCAAAAACATAATCAGTAGACATCCGTCCATACAGTGCTTCTTTTTGTGGAGTTACACCGATTTTACCCTAAAAACTTTACGGCAAGATTACGCTATTTTAAAAAATTTTCGATTCTTTTAATACTCTCTTCTTTGCCCACTATTGCCAAAAGCTCATTGATTGATGGACTTTGAGTGGATCCTGTAAGGGCGATACGGAGAGGCATCCCCAGTTTTGGCATTTTTAGCTCGCGTGAAGTCAGGAATTCGTCTATTACGGCTTTGAATTCGTGCTCGTCTTTTGCATTTGAGGCTTGCAGGGTGGCGGTAAAGCCTCTTAGTATATCTTTTGCCTCATCCGTGATGTTTTTTGCAACTGCCGCTTCATCGTAGAGTGTCGGTGCTTTTGCCATTGAGTTTATGGTTGTTGCCAAATCGACAAGGGTTTTTGCCCTCTCCAGAGCGTTTTTGAATAGCAACTCTTCATTTTCTCCGAAGCTGTCGCAATCAAAATCTTTGAGTAGTTTTTTTAGCTCACTTATCGGTGTTTTTTTGAGATATTCGCCGTTTATCCAGTTTAGTTTTTCTAGGTTGTATTGGCTTGCCGATTTATTGATGTTTGACGGGTCAAAGAGTGAGAGCATCTCATTCATTGAAAATAGCTCCTGGTCGCCGTGAGACCATCCTAGGCGGACAAGGAAGTTTAGAAGCGCCTGCGGCAGATAACCTAGCGTTTTATACTCCATTACATCGGCTGCACCGTCTCTTTTTGAGAGTTTTTTGCCTCCTTCGCCTAGTATCATCGGTACGTGATAGAATTTCGGTACCTTAAAGCCTAGCGCTTCGTATAGGACTATCTGTTTTGGGGTGTTACTAGTGTGGTCGTCACCCCTGATGACTTCTGTTACACCCATGAGCGCATCGTCGATTACGACGACAAAATTATATGTAGGTGTGCCGTCTGAACGAGCTATGATAAAATCATCAAGCTCTTTTGCCCCAAAAGATAATTTCCCTTTTACTCCGTCATCAAACTCTATCACACCCTCAATTGGGGCTTTGATACGGACTACCGGCTCTACGCCATCCACGGGAGGCAGTTTGCCGTCTCTATATCTACCGTCGTATCTAGGCTGCCCGCCTGCGGCTTGCTGCTCTTCTCTGAGGGCATCTAGCTCCTCTTTTGACATGTAGCAGTGGTATGCCTTGCCCTCGTCTAGCAGTTTTTTGACATACTCTTTGTATATGTCAAATCTTTTTGATTGATACGCCACTTCGCCGTCGTAATTTAGTCCCACCCAATCAAACGCTTCAAGTATTGCTCTTAATGCCTCTTCCGAGTTTCTGCTAAGGTCG
Organism: uncultured Helicobacteraceae bacterium; assembly: GCA_937973585.1. GTDB lineage: Bacteria > Campylobacterota > Campylobacteria > Campylobacterales > UBA6016 > UBA6016. The sequence continues at coordinate 8,248 of CALJKN010000119.1, read as the reverse complement.
GTGTCTTCTATTCTGAGCAGAAATTTTCCGTTTTGTTTTCTAGCCCAGAGCCAGCTAAATAGTGCGGTTCTTAAACCACCGATATGCAAAAAGCCCGTAGGAGAGGGGGCGAATCTTGTTACTACCATTTTTATCGTTTCCTAAAATTTTTTGCGGATTTTACCAAAATCCAGCGTAAATTCACTGCCTACTCCGACCTCGGAGCGGATAAAAAGCTCGACACCGTTTTCATCGCAAAACTCTTTTACGAGAAATAGTCCGATACCACACCCTTCGCTGTTTTTCGCCTCTTGATAGTAGCGGTCGAATATTTTGATTAGCTCATCTTTTGCTATCCCTTTTCCGGTATCAAAGACGGTTAGTTTTTGCCCTTTGAGTGATACGGTGATTTTTCCGTTCGGATTTGTAAATTTAAGGCTGTTGGAAAAGAGGTTGGAGAGGGCGATTTTGAACCCTTTTTGATCGATAATGCAGAGGCTATCCTCTAAACTTATAGAGAGTGTTATCTGCTTTGCGCCGAATTTTTCCTCAAATAACGCCAGCTCCGACTCTATCGTAGATTTTAGTGACACCTCTGTTTTTGGGGCGCTTTTTGTCTCTTTTTTGGCAAAATACTCCAAATCTTCATATAGCTCCGATAGTCTTGCACAGGCTAGCTCTATTCTATTTGCTTTTTTGCATATATTTTCGTCATTTGTTTTTTTTAGCATGAGGGTATTTGTTTTGATTGTTGCGACAGGGGTGTTTAGCTCGTGAATCGTATTTTCTATCAGTATCTTAAAACGTTCCAGAGGTGCAGAGAAATAGCTCAAAAGCTCGTATGCCAGATATATAAACCCCAAAGTAGAAAATAAAAACAGGGTAAAGAGTATCAAGAAACAAAAATATCCGCACCCTTCGATTTTGTAAAATAAAAATCCGGCTAAAGAAAATATTACGGCGTTTAAAAACAAAGAGGAGAGGGCGAAGACGACAAGCTCTTTTTTAATCTTCAAGTCGGTAGCCCACCCCTTTGATATTAACGATGGTGTTTGGGGCTATAATCTTTTTGAGGGAGTTGATGTAGACTCTGATACTTCCATAGCTAGGCTCCTTGCTGGCCGGCCACAACTGATCTTCTATCGTCTCTATCGTAACGGTCAGATTTTTGTTTTTTATGAGCAGTGTTAGTAGTTCGGTCTCTTTTTGACTCAGATCTACCGGAGTGTTCGATTTGAGGAGGATTTTTTTTGCTACGTCAAAAACAAATCCGTTTTTAAGCGGTATATTGTTTTCGTTTCTCCCGTTTGCGAGTTTGGATTTTATTCTGGCTATAAGCTCCTCTGGGTCGCACCCCTTTCTGACAAAATCATCGCAACCGGCTTCCAGACATTCGACAGCCACTTTCGGGCTTGTGTGACTGGTTAGCATAATGACCGGTTTTTTGTCTCCGAAGCTTCTAATTTCCCGTAAAAATGAGGTTCCGCTCCCCTCTGGAAGATTTATATCCACCAGATACAAATCAAACAGCTCCTCAAAACCTATCTCTATCGCCTTGTTTTTGGAGTCGGCCTCTTTGACGAAAAAACCCTCCCCCTCCAAAAGCTCTTTTGTGCTCTCACGAAAGAGGGGGTCATCCTCTATAAAAAGGATTTTACTCAACGCTTTTGATTCTCCATCCGCATTTTTCACCGGCAAACAATGAGATTACCTCTGCTTTTTGGTTTTTGCAGACGGCCGGAATCGTATACTCGGCTTTTTCTAAAGTGACGTATTTTTCCGGTGGGGATATTTCATATATTTTGGCCGCATTGTCACAGGCAAATTTTTGGAGATTCTCCAGTTTTCCGTGTTTTTCAAAAATCTCGGCAAGCTTCGGTAAAAGTGCCGGAGCACTAAAAATACCGGCAGGGGCCAAACCGCTCTCTTTTGCCGATTTTGGGTGCGGGGCACTATCTGAACCGAACATTATTTTCTCACCCGCCCCCAATGCGGCCTCTAGTACGGCATCCCTATGGTGTTCTGCCTTGACTATAGGTTTGCAGTATAGGTGAGGGTTTAGCCTCTCGCCCATCAAATCATCAACGGTCAAAGTCATATGATGCAGAGTGATTGTGGCGTATATGTTCTCGTAATCCGCTACAAGTTTCAGGCCGTCTTTTGTGCTGATGTGTTCAAAAATAATTTTAAGCTTAGGAAATCTCTTTGCTATGTATTCGAGAATCGGTAAAAAGTTTTGCTCTCTATGAAACAGATTATGGCTATGCGTCTCGGCATGGACGGAGAGTGGAATACCGAGAGCCTCCATCGTTTTTAGTTGCGGCTCCAGAGAGTCTATGTTTTTTGCCCCCTCTTCGGAGTTGGTCGTAACACCGGCCGGATATAGCTTCATTGCCGCTATATGTGCCGCCGCTTCTTCTATTAGGGCATCGTCGTAGTTTTTCAAAAACATCGTCATATACGGCAAAAACAGATTATTTCCGCAAGCGGCAAGAACCCTTTTTCTATAAGAGTGCAAAGCCTCTAGACTCATGATAGGCGGAGCGATATTGGGCATTATGATTCCGCCGGCAAAGCACTCGGCAGAGTACGGAGCGACCAGGGAGAGCATATCTGCATCCCTAACGTGAATATGCATATCAAGCGGTGATTTGAGGGTAAAGTTTTGTATCACGCTTTTGCTTCCTCTATGAGTCTATTTAGTGTTGTTTTGTACTCTTCTAGTAGTGTTTCGCTCTCGGCTTCGAATCTGGTTACGAGTACCGGAGTCGTATTGGAGGCACGAATAAGTCCCCAGCCTCCGTCAAAACTGACACGAACACCGTCGATATCTACAACACCGACTATTTTCGGCAGGTACGAAGGCGGATTTTGGAGAGAGGTTTTTATCTTATCTATAATTTTAAATTTTGTCTCTTCCGTTACTTTTACTTTTATCTCATCGGTAGAAAATAGTTTCGGCATACTATCCATCTCTTTGTCGAGGTCAACCCCTTTTTGGATAAGTTCTAGCACCCTCATGGCGACATATACGGCATCATCAAATCCAAACCATTTATCGTTGAAAAACATATGGCCGCTAACCTCGGCGGCAAAGTCGGCTCCGGTCTCTTTTAGTTTTACTTTTAGGTTGCTATGTCCGGTTTTGTACATAATGCTTTGGCCGATTTTGTCTATCTCGTCATACATTACTTTCGAGCATTTTACCTCGCCGATAACGGTTGGTTTTTTACCCTCTCTTGCCATCTCTCTCGCAAATATAAGCGCTAGTTGGTCGCCTTTTATGTTGTACTTATCCGTGAGCACAGCGATTCTATCGGCATCACCGTCAAAGGCAAAACCGAGCTTGTACCCTTTTTCTTCCATTAGTTTTTTGAGATCTTCCAGATTATGCTCTTCCGAAGGGTCTGGATGGTGGTTTGGGAACGTACCGTCCGGATCTTCGTATAATGATTCAAACGTGAGATTTAGTTTTGAGAAAATATCTATGATTGATAGACCGGCAACACCGTTTCCGCAGTCTATCGCTATTTTTTGCTCCATTGCGGCAAGCGGAGCGAACTCTTTTACAAGGTATTCGATGTAGGCTGTTTTTGCATCTATTTTTTGAGTTTTTGTATCTGTTTTCTCGTCTGATACGGCACAATTTGCGGCGATTATTTCACGTCCCAAGGCCTCAATCTCTTTTCCAAAAAACGGTGATTTGTCTATGGTAATTTTAAAGCCGTTGTATTCAGGAGGGTTGTGAGAGCCTGTTATCATAACGGAGGCCGACGGAGCTATTTTTTGGCCGTCTACGTCCCAGCCGAAAAAGTTTGTAAAGTAGTTTATTCCGGTTGTTACCATCCCCATATCAAAGACGTTGCAACCGCTTTTTAAAAAGCCGTTTGATAGCCAGCCGAAAAGTACGGGAGAGTGTGTTCTGGCATCATAACCTATTGATACGAACGGTGTTTTTGTGTCGCATTTTTTTTTGACCTCTAAACCTAGATAAAAACCGATTGCGGTAACTGTTTTTTCGTCTAACTCTTTCTCGAAAATTCCTCTGATATCGTACTCTCTAAAAATTGATTGCATTTTGCCCCCTTTGTTATATATTATAAAAAGCTCTGTACCACTCAATAAAGTTTTTTATCCCCTCTTTGACCCCGGTTTTTGGCGCATATCCGGTATCTCTTGAGAGATCTGATATATTGGCGTATGTAGCCGGAACATCGCCTGGCTGGAGCGGCAAAAAGTTTTTCTCCGCCCTTTGTCCTAGATTTTCTTCGATTGCTTCGATGAATTCCATCAGGCTGACCGGAGAGTTGTTCCCTATATTATACACCCGATACGGCGCTTTTGAGCTAGACGGATCCGGATTTTTTCCGCTCCACGTTTCATTTGGTTTTGCCGGATTGTCTATAACCCCGATAATGCCGCTAACAATATCGTCTATGTATGTAAAATCCCTTCTCATATCTCCGTTATTGAAGACATCTATCGGCTTGCCCTCCAAAATCGCTTTTGTGAATAAAAACAGAGCCATATCAGGTCTCCCCCATGGGCCGTAAACGGTGAAAAACCTCAGCCCTGTCGTCCGGATGCCGAACAAATGACTGTATGTGTGAGCCATTAGCTCGTTTGATTTTTTACTGGCTGCATAGAGACTTATGGGGTGGTCTACGTTGTCATGTACAGAAAACGGCATCTCTTCGTTAAGTCCGTAGACCGAGGAGCTAGAGGCGTATGAGAGATTTTGCACGCCGTGATGTCTACAAGCCTCAAGGATATTGATAAACCCGGTGATATTGCTATCAATGTACGCAAAAGGGTTTGTAAGACTGTATCTTACACCTGCTTGCGCCGCTAGGTTGCACACTGCGTCGGGTTTTTCAGCCTCAAATATTTTAAATACCGCCTCTTTATCCTCTAAGTTTGCTTTGTAAAAAGAGTGGTTGCCGTTTGTGTAGCTAGTTGCTTTTTTTTTGTCGGCTATTTGAGACCTGTCGATTCCAAGCTCTTTTAACCTAGCGTATTTGAGGTTTACGTCGTAATAGTCGTTGATTGAGTCGATGCCTACTACCTCATCACCCCTCTCCAGTAATTTTCTGGCTAGATTAAAACCGATAAATCCGGCCGTTCCCGTAATTAAAATTTTCAAAAAAAACTCCGATAAATTTGCTTTTGTTGTCCATTATAACATCTGTTTCGATAAACGGCGATTTGCCTTTAAACCAAAATGGGCTAAAATGAACGGAGTTTTAGTTTAAGAGCAAAAGGAACTGGTTTGGTTTTTGATGTCAAGTATCCGATTTTGGGATTTGAGAACGTTATCCGTTTTGACTTTAAGGTTATTGACGATAATTTCGCAACAATTCAAAATGCGGATGGAGAGTCTCCCGCATTTACCCTTATCAACCCTTTCACCTTAAGAGAGTTTACGTTTGAGCTCCCTGCCGCCATCAGAGTCTTAATGGGAATCAACGAAAGCACCAACTATTTGGTCTATTCAATCTTGGTCGTTAAAAAGCCGTTTTCCGACTCTACGGCGAATTTTTTGGCTCCGCTTATTTTTAATATCGATAACAAAACAATGTCGCAAGTTGTTTTGGATGAGATAAAATATCCACAGTACTCTGCGGTCGAACCCCTAAGCAACTATATGACCAACGATTAATCAGCGGATGGGAGAGCTGCCTACTCTAAGAGAAAAAATAGAGAGTTTAGTCGGCTCCGGCGCATCCGATTTTGAGATATCCAAAGAGTTTAAAACCCACATAAAAAACTACCTTCAATCCCTAAACGAAATTTTTGAGACCGACTTTGGCCGAGAGTTTTTGTATCGCCATACAAGAGAGTTGGACTCTATACTCGTTGAGATGTTTAGATATATAATCAGGGATAGTTTCGGGGATTATCAACCGCTCATTAATTCGATTCCGGTATCGATGGTGGCTTTAGGTAGCTACGGAAGACAGCAGCTTGCCGTTTACTCTGACATTGATATTATGCTTCTCTACAAAGACGTGAAGGGGTATCAGTTAAAGCCCTTGCTAGAGAGGTTTTTGTACATGGCATGGGATGCCGGACTAAAAATCGGGCACAGGGTGCATGAGGTTTCTGAAATTCCGGAAGCGGTAAAGGCCGATATAACGATCAAAACGGCTATCTTGGAATCCAGATTTATATACGGTTCCAGATTTTTGTGGACAGAATACCAAAACAAACTGACACAGGTCAGAAAAACAGATCAAAAAGAGTTTGTCGTAGCAAAACTGGAAGAGATGCAAAAGCGGCACGCAAAATACAAATTCTCGATGGAGCCGAATATAAAAGAGGGGATAGGGGGGCTAAGAGACGGAAATACACTATTTTGGCTAGCTACTGCAATATACGGGATAAACTCAAATAAAGAGCTTGCAGGGAGATTGTTTAGCGAAGCCGAATACAAAGAGTATAGACTGGGAATTGAGTTTTTGTTTAAGCTTCGAAACGCCTTACATCTAGGTCTTGGGAAAAAAGAGGATACGCTAAAGCTCCAAAATCAAAGAGATATGGCTTTAAAGCTCGGTTTTAAAGATACAAAAACTCAAAAAGCGGAAAACTATCTAGTCTCAAAGACCCTAAAGTATATGAGGGCAATCAATATATTCTGCTCTATAAATTGCGATAAGCTCGCCAGAAAGATGTTTGTCGGCGAGAGCAGTCAAGCTCTTTTAAGGCACGGTAGAACAAAAAACGGTTTTTATATCTTGGATAATACTGCCTATCTGCCTTTTAATGCCCAAAAAAATTCGCTGTTTGAGGCTTTAAAGCTCTTTATCGAAGATAAAATCGGTAGTTATAAGCTAGACTATTCGATACATAATTTTTTTATCAACTCTGCCGCACATAAAAAACAAAAAAAGATAACCAAAGAGCTAATATTTAATCTCCTTTCAAACGATGCGTATCATGCGATTATTATGCTTTACGAGGCTGGGCTTTTGTCTTTGGTATTTCCTCCGTTTGCCAGGATACTTCATCTGGCACAATTTGACGGGTATCATGAATATCCGGTGGATATACACTCCATTGAGTGCCTAAAACACCTTGAAAATATAACCGACACGTTTGTTTCAAATATCTACCAGTCATTTGACAAAGAGGATAAGGTTTTATTGAAGCTTGCATTGTTGTTTCACGACATAGGAAAAGGGAGTGGGCGAGACCATAGTGTAGTGGGGGCAAATATGGCCGTCTCTTTCGGTAAAAAAATAGGGCTATCGGAGCGGGATATAGAGCTAATCAAGAGGGTGATTTTGTATCACACCCTTATGTCGCACACCGCTTTTAGAGAGGATTTGAGTCACGAAAAGACCGTTTTGCTCTTTACGGCAGCTCTAAAAAGTAAAAAGGCCGTCGAGTTTTTGTATGTTTTGACCTATGCGGATTTAAAAGGGGTGGGCAAAAATTTATACACCTCTTTTAATGCCTCACTATTAAGAGAGCTTTATTTCAAGGCGCTTGCAAAACTGGAGAATTCCGATTTGGTATCGGAGGCTTCTGCAAGACTATCAAAAGAGTCACAGCTAGCAAAAAGTTTAGATTTCAAGGCATTGCAGCCAAAAATGCGAAAAAATATAATAGGGATAGAGTCGAATCTATTTTTCCTAAAATATACGCCTGTCCAAATCGTTGGAATTGCAAAAAAAGCAGATGAATGCGGTGAGTTTTGTTTTTATGTGACGTGCGAACCTTATCTTTGCATCGAGATAATCTCCAAAAAATGGTTTAATTTTGGCAAGCTACTCTCCAGATTTTCGTACTTAAATATCGTATCTATGGATATTTTTAAACTTTTTGCCGGAGCTAAATATTTTAGGATATATTTTGATTCTGCCGTCAGCGAAGAGGAGATTGCCGTCGTTGAAAGCTCTATAGAGGAGTTTTGTAAAGACGAGGGGAGGTTTGAGCAAAAACGTGTAGAGATTAGAAAAAACGATATAGCTTTTGATTTTGACCATTCTGAGAGCTACGTAAAAATGTCGCTTAATACAAAAAATCAGCAGGGTCTTCTCGCTTTTGTAATAGCAGTTTTTGATGAACTGGGTATCGATATAGCCTCCGCCAAGGTGTCGACGATAAAAGCTATTGCAAAAGATATTTTTATCATAGAAAAAAACGACAAAATCGAAGCCGGATATAAAAAACTTGTAAAAGAGCTGACTAAATGGGGGTGAAAGCTAGATTGCCTCAGCCCCGGTCTCTCCGGTTCTAACCCTGATAACTTTTGATATATCGGATA
>CALJKN010000118.1 GCA_937973585.1 uncultured Helicobacteraceae bacterium | reverse complement strand
TGGCGATGTTCGCTGCTAACAACATCTCTAAAGGTATTTTGAAATACGCAAATACCGGCGGTGTTAGACTTGCAGGTCTTATCTGCAACGCTAGGATGACGGATAGAGAATTTGACCTTGCTAACGCTCTTGCTGAGAGACTTGGCACTCAAATGATCCACTTCGTACCGAGAAACAACATCGTTCAACACGCTGAGCTAAGAAGAATGACTGTTGTTGAGTATGCAGAAAAATCTAACCAAGCTAGAGAGTACAAAGAGCTTGCTAGAAAAATCATAGCAAACGACCTAAAAGTTATCCCAACTCCGCTTGCGATGGATGACCTTGAGGCTCTACTAATGGAATTCGGTATCGAAGAAGCAGCTGACGAAGCTAACATCGGTAAAAAAGCAGAAGCTTAATAAGTCAAAACAGCCAAACGGGTTTCCCGTTGGCAATATTTACGAAAACAATAGGAGAAAAGAGATGTTTGTACTTGGATTTCAATTTCCTGCGTCTGAAGGAAACAAAATAGCAGACGAAAAAGTTCTTGCAAAACTAGAAGAAGCGGTTAGCGGCTCTTTGTCAAAAGTTGCTTCTGTAAAAATCTATGCAGGTAACAACGAATACAAAACAATAAGCAACGTAAGCACTGTTCTTGGTAAAGCTCTTGTTCAATACTTTGAAGTTGAGAACGAAGAAAAAGAAGCAAAATATTTGACTTTTACAAACAAATATCAAATAGCTGCTCTTGTTAAAAATCAAGATAAAGATGCAGAAGCTATCGAAATAGCTGATTTCTTTGATAAATCAAGAGATCAAATTACTCTTGAAGTAAGCTACAAATAACAAAATTCTGCTGCGAATGCAGCTAGCTTTGGTGCCGTAGTGGCAAACGCAGTCAAGATGGGCTTTGCTCAGCTTGGCGTATAAATAGAATTTAAGAGGAGGGTCGTCATGGGACCGGAAAATCTTGTACCGGAAATGAAGGCGGTTGTAGAGGAAGTTTTAAAAAGCTATCCTGAGAAAACTGCTAAAAACAGAGCTAAGCACCTAGGTGTCGGTAGCCCTGATGATGAAACAAAAACATGTGCCGGCGTTCAGTCTAACAAAAAAACTGTACCGGGTGTTATGAGCCAAAGAGGTTGCGCTTATGCCGGCTCAAGAGGCGTTGTTTGGGGTCCTATCAAAAATATGGTTCACATCTCTCACGGTCCTGTAGGATGCGGACAATACTCAAGAAGCGGTAGAAGAAACTATTACATCGGTACAACAGGTGTTGATACTTTTGTAACTATGAACTTCACGACTGACTTCCAAGAAAAAGATATTGTTTTCGGTGGAGATAAAAAACTTGTTCAAGCCGTTAGCGAAATTAATACACTTTTCCCACTTGTCGAAGGTGTGTCTGTGCAGTCTGAGTGTCCAATCGGTCTAATCGGGGACGATATCAACGCTAGCTCTAAAAAAGCAGCCGCTGAAATCAGCAAATCTGTTATCCCTGTAAGCTGCGAAGGTTTTAGAGGTGTTTCTCAATCTCTAGGTCACCACATCGCAAACGACATGATAAGAGACCACGTACTAAACGAAGAGATGATGAACAAATACCAAGCAGGTTTTGAGTCAACTCCTTATGATGTTTCAATCCTAGGCGATTACAACATCGGTGGTGATGCTTGGTCTTCTAGAATACTTCTTGAAGAGATGGGTCTTAGAGTTATCAGCCAATATACAGGTGATGCAACGCTAAAAGAGGTTGCGCTTGCTCCAAAAGCAAAACTAAACTTGCTTCACTGCTATAGATCTGTTAACTATATTACAAGACACATGGAAAAAGAGTTCGGTATTCCTTGGGAAGAGTATAACTTCTTCGGATGGAGCAAAACTGTTGAATCTCTTAGAAAAATAGCTTCTCATTTTGACGATACTATCAAAGCTAACACTGAGAAAGTTATCGAAAAATACAGACCGATGTGCGAAGGCGTTATCGCTAAGTACAAACCGAGACTAGAGGGTAAAAAAGTAATGCTATACGTAGGCGGTCTTAGACCAAGACACGTTATCGGTGCTTACGAAGACCTCGGCATGGAAGTAATCGGTACCGGTTATGAGTTTGCCCATGATGATGACTATGAGAGAACAAAACACGAAGTCGGCAATGCAACCTTGATTTACGATGACGTAAACGAGTATGAACTTGAAGCTTTCGTTAAAAAACTAAAACCTGATTTGGTTGCTTCCGGTGTTAAAGAGAAGTATGTCTTCCAAAAAATGGGTCTTCCATTTAGACAAATGCACTCTTGGGACTACAGCGGTCCTTACCACGGGTTCGATGCTTTCGCAATATTTGCAAAAGATATCGATATGGCAGTTAACTCACCAGTTTGGGGCGCATCAAAAGCTCCTTGGGAAGCGTAGGCTTAAAAATAAGCCTTCTCCCGCCTCGTTAAATTACGGCAAAGTACAGAGGCTTTAGCCAGAAAGGACACAAAATGCAAGACGTTAATAACATCGTAAACGGTCAAAAACTGTTTCAAAAACCTGAATATCAAGAAGTATTAAAAGGCAAAGCGGCTAATTTCGAGGGAAGACCTGCGGCTGATAAAGTTGCCGAAGTTGCAGAATGGACAAAAACTTGGGATTATAGAGAAAAAAACCTTGCCAGAGAATGCATCACAATCAATCCAGCAAAAGCTTGCCAACCCCTTGGTGCAGTTTATGCCGCCCTTGGTTTCCAAAATACTATGCCTTACGTACACGGTTCGCACGGTTGTACAGCATACTTTAGAACATATTTTACAAGACATTTCAAAGAGCCGACGCCTGTAGTATCGGACTCCATGACAGAAGATGCAGCGGTTTTCGGCGGTCTTAAAAATATGGTTGACGGCCTTCAAAACTGTTATGAAATGTACAA
>CALJKN010000117.1 GCA_937973585.1 uncultured Helicobacteraceae bacterium | reverse complement strand
ACAGTTTTAACAACCGTTTCGATGAAGTTTGTAGCCCATCTCGGGTATCTCTTTTTGAACCACAAAAGACTCATAACATCGCCGATACTAAAACCGGTGTCCGGTGTCGCAACGCTAGATATCGGATAGCCTGCATAGGTCGCCTCATCGCCCCTATCGTCAGAGATAGTACAAATGAAGTTTTTTGCTTTTCTGCTTGACGGTAGTTTGTTTAGTGCCGGCTCTTCTATCTCGCCTATTACGCCGTCAGCTCTTAGCTTCGTATATACCTCTTTTATTTTTGCAGGTAGATCATTGAAGCTATCAGGGACATATATACCTGCATCCGCCATAGCTTTGTTTTTTGCCGCCGCAGTCTCGGCATCGGCGTTAGCGCTAGCGCCCGCATGACCGAACTGTACGCCTGAGCTAAAGTGTTTTGCTATCGTGCCTATGCACCATGCGATGATAGGTTTTTTGATTTTGCCGCTTTTGATCGCCTCTATCACTTTGTACTCTTCGGTACCGCCGACTTCGCCTAGAAGTACCATATATTTAACCGCCGGATTGCTCTCCATTCTAAGAAGGTTGTCGATAAATACGCTTCCCACAAATCTATCGCCGCCTATCGCAACACCTTCTGCAATACCGTCTGCATTGATAGAGATGATGTTTGAAAGCTCATTAAATAGACCGCCCGAACGAGTCACAAGACCGCATGAACCTGCACGATGAAGCTTTGAGTTGATGATGTTTTCGATAGTACCGCCGACATTTGCTATTTTGAATGCACCAGGAGCGATACCGCCGACCGTTGCAGGCCCTATAACAACAATACCTGCATCTTTTGCGGCTTGGTTCATCTTTCTCGCCATTCTCTCAGGGATACCCTCGGCCGTTACCATGATGGTTTTGAACTGTTTGCCCATCTCGATGGCTTCCATGGTAACGTCATACGCCGTTCTAAACGAAGCGAAGTTAAGAAGTACGTCCGCATTCGGGCAAGCCGCTACTGCTTCTTTCGTATTTTTGTAAAGCGAAATCATAATTTCATCGGCGCCCCAAAAGAACTTGTCAAACTTGTCTTCTGACGATGGGGCTACGATAGCCGCAACAGATGGAGTTTTGCGTCCGATTGCATAGTCGTAATCGAGCATTCTTTGAATTGCGCTTTTGTTGTTGTTCCAAAAAATCGCTTGTGTTTCTTTTGTAAATAGTGCACTCATCTTATTCCCCTTACTTCTCTAGCGCCATTCTAACGATGTCGGTAACATGCGTCTCAGGCCCGTAAACTTCTATGTAAAGCCCTAGTCTATCAGCCGCTTCTTTGATGTCTTTTAGACCTTTTTCAAAGTTTGGACCGCCCCTTCTTACATATATTCTAGTGCCCACGGCTTTCATTTTGTCGGCGTATTTTTCAAACGCTTGGATAATCCCCGTAAATGTTTTTGCAACATCCGTGAAGTTTGCTATTGCGCCGCCGATGATAAGAATCTTATCTCTGCCTTTTGCATCTTTTTCTCTTGTCATCAAATCAAGTACGGTGGAGGCGTAAAACTCGGTCTCACCAGTCGTAGGGCCGCCGGAGTATTCTCCGTAGTTTGCAAGGTCTTCGACATTGCCGCTGAGATCTGCGATAGTATCGGCATAAACAACAGATGCGCCACCACCTGCAACCATAGTCCAGATACGACCTTTCGGATTTAAAACAGTCAGTTTGAGTGATGCGCCTGATTTTGCGTCGGCTTCGGCTATCGCTTTTTCTTCGGGAGATTGGTCTTCCATACCAAACGCCGTAGGGTACTCGACGTCGCCCCACGTCTCTCTCATCATGAAGCCAGCAGTGTCGTCAAGTCTTGCTACAAGGTCGAGGAGTTCGCACTTGTCGCCTTGCATAACTATCGGGTTAATCTCAAGGTATGCAAAGTTCATATCTCTATAGAATTTGAAAAACGATACCGCAAAGTCGCCGAATGATTTTTTGTCTTTGATATCGGCAGGAATCGCAGCCCTTACTTTGGCTTCCATTTCTGCGTCAGACATCGTGATAGGCACGGCTACTTCTACGACTTTTTCATCCCACCCCTCTTCAACTTCCATGCCGCCCTCGGCAGACATATAAAGAACGTCGTCTTCGCCAACAACGGTAGCGGAGATATAGTACTCTTCCTCTTGGCTATGCGGCGTGAAAGGCTCAACTATAAAATGGGTAAGTGTTCCGTGCTGACCGGTAAGAAGGGTAGTCTCGCATTTTGTTTTTTCGTCTATCCAAGACGCCGCTTTATCCAAGCTAACATCGCCCGGCTTTTGGTCTTTGAACAAAACAAGATTGTTTTTCCCTCTTTTACCAAACAGCATATCCGGCTTCGCAACAAGAGCTTTTGAATTTAACCACTCATACCCAGCCTCTTTAGCTTTTGCTTTTAATTCGTCACCGGAAGTAACAAGTACACTCTCAAAACCGTATTTGAAATTTGAAAAATACCTGTCCCACACTTTGGCAAAGAGTGCTTTGCCGTCATACTCTCTAATAGCTCGTTGCGCCATAGACCTCTCCTCTACTGATTTATCAAATTGTAACATCTTTCAAAGAGAAAAAAATTAAAAAGGTAATTTTTGAATTTATTTGAACTATAAAACGTTTACTTTAGTAACATAATAGACTGCGACTTCAACCTCACTGTATACAATCGAAACTTTTTTACCGTTAGGTGTCGGTTTTTTGGTTAATGTATATTCATTGCCATGATTTATCCCGTAAAACTTGAGCCTCAAAGCCATCTCAGGATCTAGCGTATTGCAACTCGCCACACCCATACCCCTCAATGAATCGGCAAGTTCTTTTGCTATTTGGTAGTTATAGGCAAAGTGCTTCTGCGGTTGATTGGTAAGCATATACAGTGGGCGATTAGCAAAAGAGGATACGAAAAAAAGTGACAAGAATAGAAAAACAGCCCAAAAGCCGATATCGTACAATTTTTTATTTTTTCTTATCCGAACTCGGTAAGACGAGAAAAATATCCGCACCATAAAAGGGATGGCAATCACGACAAACGGAGCAAAGTCGTGCAAATAGATTCTCTGCCTAAGAGAGAGGATAAGAGAGAAAATCAGCGCCCAAAAAGAGATATACCACTCTATGCTCCTATCATTCGTCGGAGTCTTGTATAGCGAGAAAACAAAATAAAAAAACAAAAACGGTGAAAAAATGAGAGCATAAACACCAATCGTATCGAGCAGATAGCCCCTAGGCTTGCCCCCATCGTCAAAACCGAAAAACCCCATGGACACACCAAATAAAACGACCGACAACGCAATCAAAAAATTATCTTTTTGAGAGATTGCATAAAAAATGAGAGCCAAAAATAAAACAGCAAACGCACCGTCGGTAAAACTCAAGACACCCAAAAAAGCAAAAGCCGCAAAACGGCGCTTGTATTTGTAGAGCAAAACAAACAGAATGGTTCCAAAGATGATAATACCCGACTTTCCGACGAGAAGAGCCGATAGATTAGCGGCAGGGAGAAGGCAAAATACAATAACGGAGAGATTGATATCCTCTTGTTTTTTGAGGATTGTTTTAGAGAGGAGGTAAAATAAAACAACATTAATAAAATGCAGGAGGATAAAAAAAATCCTAAGCCCAAAATCATCCTGTCCAAAAATAGAACAAAAAAACCTTATTATCAAGGAAAGGTAGCTATTTTGATTAAAAAATATATCGGCCTCAAAATGGCTGATAGACAAAAAAGACGGGTATGCGAGCAGTAAAACAACGTACGTCGTCACAAAAGCCGACAAAAAGTAAAAACTGCCCAGACGCTTAATCATTTTTGCCTACCGCTTTGGCAAACCGAACCTATTTTAGTCCAGTTTTAAAAAATTTTCGAATATCTTATGTCCATATTCGGAGAGGATGGATTCTGGGTGAAATTGTACTCCGTATATCTTTTTACCCTCTATCTCTAGTGCCATAATCTCTTTGTCGTCGGCACTATAAGCTGTCGGTTTGATATCTTTTGTCAAACTATCCTTGTTTACGATTAGAGAGTGATACCTTGTGGCGGTAAACTCTTTTGGAATATCCTTGAAAATAGGAGTTTCGGCACATATTTGCATTTTTGAAGTCTTGCCGTGCATCATATTTTCGGCTCTCTCGACTTTTGCCCCAAAAGCTTGCCCGATAGCCTGATGGCCTAGACAAATGCCTAGTATCGGGATTTTTCCGCCAAGTTTTTCGATAACCCCCAAAATAACGCCTGCATCGTCAGGGGTAGACGGCCCCGGTGAGATTATGATTTTTTCAGGATGTAGCGCCTCTATCTCATCAACACTCATCTCATCGTTTCTGATTATTTTTAAATCTGCCCCAAGCTCTCTAAAGTATTGGACAATATTGTATGTAAAACTATCATAGTTGTCTATCATCAAAATCATCTAGCTCTCCTCAAAACCTCTTAGCATCTTAATCTCCTCCGCCCATATCGCATCATTTGGGGTCTCTAAAATAAGCGGAATACCGTTAAATCTGGAATCTTTCATAATCATCTTAAAGCACTCGATACCGATACTCCCCTCTCCCAGACTGTCATGTCTGTCAAGCTTAGAGCCGAGTCCGCCCTTTGAGTCATTGATATGCATTCCCCTAAGATACGAAAAGCCGACAGTCCGCTCAAACTCGGCAAAAGTAGCCTCAAAGCCATTCACATCCCTAAGCTCGTATCCGGCGGCAAACGTATGACAGGTATCCAAACATACGCCGACCCTTTTTTTATCGTCGGTCAGCTCGATGAGTCTTGATAGATGTTCAAATCTATACCCCATATTACTCCCCTGTCCTGCCGTATTCTCAATCACCAAAACAACCTCTTTGGTAACGGCAATAGTCTCATTCATCGCTTCGGCTATCAGCTTTAGACAGTCGTCTTCGGAGATTTTTCTAAGATGGCTTCCGGGGTGAAAATTTAGGAGTTTTAGCCCCAGCTCCTCTGCACGTCTCGCCTCATCCAAAAAAGCCGCTTTTGATTTCTCTCTTGCCTCTTCTTCCGGAGAACCCAAATTGATCAGATAACCGTCGTGCGCCAAAACCGAGTCTGCGTCAAAACCGCAATCTTGCATATTTTTTCTAAACGTATCTATTGTCTTGTCGTCATAGTCTTTTGCATTCCACTGTTTTTGGTTTTTCAAAAACAGGGCAAAAGCGTTGGCACCGATATTTTTTGCATTCAACGGAGCATTAAAAACACCGCCCGATGCGCTAACGTGTGCCCCTATAAGTTTTTTATTTTTCATCCACAAACCTTATAAAAAAACGAAAATTCCCGTCGCCGTTTAAAAAAAGGATAGAATCGCTATCTTTTTTGTATGTAAAAAGGTGCCGTTCTCCATCTTTCCCGACCTGCACAAAGCCATTCTGAATTTTTGTCAAACTCGCATCAAGCCTCATCTCTCTGCCGGAGAGCATATCGTCTATGGCACCATTATACAAAGTGGTTTGAACATATTTTGAGGCAAACTCCTCTTCGCCGATACAACCGCTCTGAGTACAAACTCTGCCGTCTTTTTCTATGCTAAACACGGGGGTACCCAAAGAGTAGACCTCTAATTTCTTTTTGTCGCCGAAATCATCCAAAAATCCAAAATCGGCAAATTTTAGTCTTCCTGCGTCTATCTCGACATAGACCGCCCTTGAGGCCTCTGCGTTTTTTTGGGCACACCCTAAAAGCAAAAATGCCGTAATAGGTAAAAATACGGCAACACTCAGTATCCCTCTAATTGCTAGCCTTTTTTGCCAGTGCCGCCCTCACCTTCTCCTCTACGTCCGATAGACTCTCAAAAGGCTTTAATATGTAGCTGTCTGCCCCCTGTCTGTGGCTCGATAAAACTCTATCAAGGGTAGAATAGGCCGTCATCATTATCACTACAGCGGACTGGTCTATAGATTTTATCTTCTCTAATACGGCGATTCCATCCATTTGGGGCATCATAATATCCAGAAGTACGACATCCGGTTTTGAAGTGCTAAAACTTGAGAGGGCAACCTCCGGATTGTTATACACGGAGACCGAAAACTCTTTTGTCTTTGTGAACCATTTTTCAAGCATTGTAGTTATTTGCGGTTCGTCATCAACAAGCATTAGCTTTATCATTTTTTACCCTCACTAAAAAGTTCTTTAATTGCCATTTTCATAAGTTGTCCGGTCTTTTCCGCCACAATCGCATCCAAGGTCTCGCCGACGCCTATGCTTGCATTTTCTATAGCTTTTACTTTCTCTTCAACCTCTTTTTTACTGCACGCAATAGCATTTCCCTGTCCGCACTTTTGTGCAAGTTCATTTACATACGTATGGACTATTGAGTGCGGTTTTTCAAGTTTTGGGTAGCTCGGCATCTCTCCAAACTGTTTTTTTCCTATGCCACCTTCGTACCATTTTCCGAGTCTGCAACTATGGTGATCTACACATCCAAATTGCTCAATTTGCCCGAACAAATATGCATATAGATTATTTTTGTAGATAACGTGGTCTATTTTTGCCAAATTCACAAATACATGATTTGATATGTCAAGAGTCTCGAATACTGCCCTCGACGCATTCTTTTGGAATCCGTCAAGTTTATCGGAGAATTTATCGACGTTTATTTTTGTCTCGGATACTATGCCGCTAATCTCCTCTGTACTTTTTTGGGTATCGCTAATCTCCTGTTGCATTGTTTGCACTACTATCGCTATCTCTTTTGTTGCTTTTTGGGTCTTTTCGGCCAATTTTCCGACCTCACTAGCAACGACCGCAAACCCCCTCCCCTGCTCGCCGGCTCTTGCTGCCTCAATTGCCGCATTCAGAGCAAGGAGATTCGTCTGCTCTGCGATATCTTTTATGAGCATTATTACACTTGAGATTTCATTGCTTCTATCGACCAAAGAACTCATCATCGAATTTGCACCGCTCATCAAATCAAACAACTCATCCATGCCGGAGACTATTGTTTTTAGTATGTCCATACCATACATCGAGCTCTCTGCGGTATCTTTGGACTGCTCAATCATAACCTCAAATTTTGCCAACATATCTGCGAATGCTTTTTGAGTGCTAGAGAGGGCGTTTTTGATGCTTTGTTGGTGCATAGAGATAAGCTCATCGTCGTTTTTGAGGTTGTTATCCTTGCGTGAGAGTGCAACGGCCAATGTTCCGTCCGATAATCGCTTGGTTTTTACGACCGCTTCACACGTCTCATCCTCGATGACTTTTGTGCCGGCGAATAGATCCGATTTGAATTTATGGAGTTTTGATGGAAACTCTGCACACTCCCCGTTTTCAAACAGGATCTCTCCACGCTCGCTAATTACATATAGCCCCTCGTCTACACTAAAGCCGACTATCTCTTTATAAAAAGCCAACTCTTTTTTTAGCTGTTCAATATCCTGCTTATAGCGCTCAACCCCGCTATCGGTATTTTTTGACGAAAAAAACATATTAATTAAACTCCAAGCTGTTTTTTCGGTAGCTCTATCTTAAAGACCGCTCCACCGTCAATGTTATAGGCGCTAATGCCACCCTCATGTGCTTCTACTATCGAATGGGCAATATTAAGACCCACGCCCATCCCGCTTTGAGGTTTTGAACTTTTGAATATCTCAAAAATATGAGGGAGAATTGAGTCGTCAATCCCTCCGGCGTTGTCTTTGAAGTAAACTTCGATTTTATCCAATGTTTCTGAAACTTCCACGTCTATGAAACGGCTTTCAAACGGGAGTTTGGAGCTTGAAAATTCATCCAACGCATTATTCAAAAGAACTATCCAAACCTGTTCCAATCTCTGGGGCATAGCCGTGACAATGACGCTCTCTTTGTTTTTGTCCATATCTATATCAAAAACCTTGCCGTTAATTCTCAAATTACATATCTGCTTGGCACGGTTATAGACCATTCTAAGAGAATATATAATGGTGGTATAGATATTTATCTCCCGTTTTTTATCCCCACTGACTCCGGCGATCTCTCTCATCGACTCTACAATATTAGAAACCCTTTTAATCCCATCTTCCATCGTCTCACAAGACGATAAAAACTCATCTTTTAGCGGCGAATCGCAACCGTCACCCAAATCCATTTTTAAAATCTCAAGGGTTCCCTTGATATAAGTCAGGGGAGTATTGATCTCATGGGTGATTCCTGCGGCTAGCTTCCCTATGGAGCTTAGCTTGATATTATTTATCTGCTGCTCCCTCATCATCTCTAACTCTGTAATATCTACAAAACTAAAAATGTTATATTGTCTGGACAAAAACATCTTGTCGCTGACGGTACTCACCCTGACGGCAAAAAGTCTCTCATCGCCTTTAGGGTCCATGATGGCCACCTTCCGCTGTTTTTTATCTCCGGAAGTAAGCATCGCCTTGAATGCTCTAAATCTCTCTCTGTGATCGTCGCCCCTAAAGTCTCTTTTTGAGAGGTAGCCGTCCCGCTCCAAAAAGCTATTGCAGATCGCCCCGCCCGTATCGTAAAACTCGTGGATATTATCTATTTGTAGCATATCTAGCATCGCTTTGTTGGCTATTCTTATCTCAAACTTGTCATCAGTGGCTATGATAAGCGATTCATCGGCATTAAAAATAGACTCAAAGTTGTTCTCATTCATCCCTTGAAGTCCGGTAATATCATATGATATCCCCAAAAACTCAACAATATCGCCGGTTGAATCCAAAATAGGGACAAAAGTCGCATCGGTAAAAAAGCTTTCACCCTCTTTTGTTATATTCTCGATTATCCCTTTCCATATCTCTTTTTTGCTAAGCGTTTTTTGCACCGAGCGGATTACCGATTTTGGCATATCCGGATGTTTGAAGTCGGTGTAGTATCTCCCGACGGCTTCTTTTGGCTCATACCCGGTAGCCCTACAAAACTCCTCATTTACATATGTTATTTTTCCGGTACTGTCGCCTATCGTAAATATTGCAGCCGCATCCATCGCTTTTTTATACTCTTCAAGTAGCTTCCTGTTCTCTTCAAGGGTTTTTTTGACCTCCAAAGTGCCCTGAAACTCTTTTAAAAACTTCTCAAGCCTTTTTAGATCCACCGGCTTTGGGAGATATTTGTCTACGGCTATCTCTATCGCCTCAACCAAATACTCTTTGTCGTCCACTGCGGTAGTAAGTACGATAAACGTATCAGGGTTTATTTTTTTAATCTCTCTGCTCATCTCAAGGCCGTTCATATTCGGCATAACAACATCAGAGACTACAAACGGGGGGGAGTATTTGGCAAACATCTCAAGCCCCTCTTTGCCGTCCGAGGCCGTGTACACTTCAGACGTAAACCTAAGGAGAAAAGATTTTAAAACTTCTGTTATAAAAGAGCTGTCATCAACTACCAAGACAGCAAAGGGAACAGGGCTACTTATCTTTGAGCTCGACATATTCCGGATCGTCTTTCGGCGTTATCTTGCCTACTTCCAATATCTTATCGACTGGTACGGTGACACTCATCTCGTTAAAGGTAATCGTTAGTTCTTGCGGATTTAATTCGACATTAGGCGTTTCGGCTTTTATTTTTTCGACAAAATCCGCTTTTGATATATCCATCCCTTTTTTGACGACACCTTCCGGATCTTTAGCCGACTCCACTA
>CALJKN010000116.1 GCA_937973585.1 uncultured Helicobacteraceae bacterium | reverse complement strand
CACCACTCTATCATTTAACACAATCTAAAAAAGCCTTTTAACCCCGTAAAATCAAGCCTTTAATCGCTTTTGTTACTCTATGTTAATCTAACGAAAACCCACTAAATCCATAACATCATTGTACCTTTTAGTGTACCTTTGCTATTCTACCTCTACAAACGCAATTTAAAAGGTACAATCAAAGAGGTACAAAATGGCTATGGAGACCGCAAACAAAAGAGCTAAAGCAAGCGGCAAAGACCTACTAACCGATACTACAATCAAAAGCGCAAAGCCCAAAGATAAAGATTATCTCATTGCAGACGGCGGCGGCTTATATCTAAACATAAAAGCCATAGGCTCCAAAGTTTGGACGATACGCTACACGATAAACGGCAAAGCCAAAAAAACCACTTTCGGCAACTATCCCACCGTTAGCCTTGCATTAGCACGCTCAAAACGAAATGAGCTAATGGAGTTAATATCCCAAAGCATAGACCCCGTAGAAAACAAAAAGGTACAAAAAGAAGCGGCAAAGGTACAAAATGAAAACCAAAAGGTACAATCAGCCGGACAAATTCACCTTGTCTTAAGCCGTTGGCTTGATACTATAAAAAGCAGATATGACGAAAACACCCACAAAAAGAGGGTAAGGGCGTTTGAGCGGGATATTTTGCCGCACTTTTCAGAGTATGACGAAAACCGCAACATTGTACGCTCAAAGCATATCGGAGAGATAACACACGCCGAACTTTTGGAAGCAATACGCAAAAAGGAGCAGACGGCAGTAGAAACAGCCCACCGACTACTTACCGACTGTAACCGCCTTTGGCTCTTTGCTATTAGTGAAAACCACGCCGATTTTAATATCATCTCCAACATCTCAAAAAAAGACTCTTTGCAACAACACACAAAACAACACTACCCAAAAATAACAGACGAAAAAATATTATCGGAGCTACTAAAGGCGATAGACAATTATCACGGTCAGGTGATAACTAGACAGGCTTTGCGTCTTATATGCTATTTGCCGTTAAGAGCTGAAAACCTATGCGCCCTCAAATGGGAGTATGTAGATTTTGAAAATGCAATTATCAAGATACCACGCTCCGAGATGAAAACAAAAAACAAAAACTTTGCAGATTTCAGACTACCGATACCGCCTCAAGCGATAGAGATACTAAAAGAGACGCAAAAGCTCACGGGGTGGGGCGTATGGGTATTTCACGGGATAAAAGACTTTAAAAAGCATTTAGGGTTAGAGACTCTAAACAAAGCGTTGCGGTCGATGGGCTTTACAGATGAAGCCGCAGGGCGCAAACAAACAACGCATAGTTTTAGAGGTACATTTAGGAGCCTTACCGATACAAAAGCGCACCTACACAAAGCCCCGTTTGAGGTCAGGGAGGCGGTACTAGACCACCACGAAAGCAAAGGACAGGTAAGAGCCTACACCCATAAGGCAGACTACACGGAGCAGATGAAACCGCTTTTGGAGTGGTGGAGCGATTATTTGGATAGTTTGAAATAGAGTAAAAGCCATTTTTTTGGGTAAATATTTTGAGCATATAACGATATAGCTTTAAGTTTCGAGCAAATAACGATTATGCTATAGCATAAAAATGGTCAAAAATGCAGGGTTTTACTATGCGCTATAGCACAATAAGAAAAAGCGAAAGATTAGATTTTGGGTTTTGTTATAATAGTTTCCGTAATTCGCTATTAGACCGTACGTAAAAGTTAAAAGTTTGATGCGGATGGTTAGAGGCTGGCCGATTTATAAGGTCAAACATTGAGGCACTTAAGTGAGTGTTTTTTGTTTGGGTATGTTACCGCATATCCAAACAACCCCTCTTAAGTAGTTGTCGTCCCATTAAATACAATGGGATTTTGCCTTGTTTTTGTAAATAAGGCAAGAGAAAACGGCAATTTTGCCTCCTACATTTTTAGGAGAGAATTATGGATAACAATAATCCATACTTGAGACCGCTAGAAGCGGCACAATACCTTAGAGTATCAAAAGCTACTCTTTGGAACTATATTAAACAGGGCAAAATTAAAACCCGCAAACTATCCGAGAGGGTAACGCTGGTTCTTAAATCAGACCTTGACGCATTAGCGGGTGACGGAATATGAAAAAAACCGACCTTAGACAAATAGCGGCAGATTGCGGCGCAAATTATCAAGCCCTTAAGGAGCAGTTAAAAGCGGACGGCCTATGCCGCAAAACCGCTACGGCAAAAGATGTTTTGGAGTGTATCTTTGTGAACGCTCCGGCTCTTTTGTATTGTAGGCAAGATGGAAGCGGGGGCGTTGAATACGCAGACCCTACGATATGCAAAAAGCTTATCACGGCGATAAAGGCGGCGCAAAATGCTTAGCACGGTAGAGAGCAGATATGCGACATTAAAGGGCTTGATTAGAGGCGATACGGTATCAACAAAAGAGAGTGAAAAGCTATGGTTTACAAGCAGGATTAGCAACACTATATCAGATTTGCGGAATGATTATAAATATGGCTTTGAACGTATCATAACTAAACGGGCGCAGACTAGCACAAAAAAAAGCCACGGTGTTTATGTTTTGACGGATACAACACAAAAAGATTACGAGCTTTTGAAGCAGTTTAAAATCGAAGTGATAGAAAAATACCGAGATAATCCGGAGCTTTTGCACCTATATTTAGGGAGCGATTTTGATGGATTTGAAGCGGCCTAAAATGCGTTGCTATAAGCAAAAAATAATCCGCACTCCAATAAAGACTAAGTTAGTCTATAGCCGCTATAAACCAAAATCCCCACGCCCTACGATACAACAGGGCGGCGGCGGTATTTTGAGAGAGGGGTAAAAAATGCCCCTCCGTAGTTTATATAGTTCTCTTCCTAGCTCTCTCCGGATAGACACCATAGAGAGCCTATGCAGAAAACAAGAGCGGGTAGCAAAGATAAAAACGGGGTGTTTTGACTTAAAACCGATAACCGACAATGCAAAAGTAAGCGGGCATATCAAAAAGCTAATCAAGTCAAAACGAAAAGGTACAACGTCCGGCCTATATGCTCCAAATGCCCCCTTTAGCTTTGCCGTTATCAGTCTCAAAGAAAACGAATATAAAAAAGCCCGTTTTATTGCCTTTGGATTAGCCGGATACAAAAGAGAGCTAACAAGTGAAGCGCAAAGCCTCTTAAATGCAATTTTTAGTATTTGCCCGATTACTAGCATAGACTTATGCTTTGATACTCCAAAAGAGCCAAATATCGAGGCTTACAAGCTGATAGGAGGCTATTATCGCAAAGAGTTCAACACTCACTACATAAACGCCCCCGCTTTGTACGGGATAGACAAAATAAAGCTCTACAATAAAGCCCTTAAGGACGGGTTAAACGTTCCATTATGGCGTATAGAGTTTACTTTGCCCGTTAGTGTATCGTTACGGTTGTATGAGCCGCCGATTGAGGATATAGAGAAAATTATAGTTATTGTATTTGATTATTAGTGTTTTAATAATCAAGCAAGATTATGGATATTTAGGGGTATTTAGCCGGATTCATTTATCTACAAGCGGTTAGTCTACCGATATGGTTGCGGTGGGCTAAGGTATTATAGAGCAGACAGAGGCAAAACCGCCCCGAGGTGGACAATCCCCGAGGCGGAGCCGTTAGCGTCCTTTTTTGCGCTTGTCTTTGTATTCTCCGTAAAGGATTTCAAAGACGGCTGTTAAAAAGGCAGTTGCTATTATTTCAGCGATAAACAACTTTGGCCTACCTGTAAAATGGTGTACCCCTTTACCCTCTTTTTTGCAAAAGTACGCCCAAAAAAAAAGCCCCACCGGAACAAGTCCGGTAGAGCTTCCCATCTTACAGTAACGGTTTTTAGGCTTTATCGCATAGCCTTTAACTGCTCCGGTGTCCAATCGGAGTTACCTCTTTTTTAGGTAAGCAATTATCGGCAAATTAGCTTTAATTTTTACTTAACTTAATAATCCGTATTGGTTCCGATAAGTGCGCATTGGCGCTTTAATAATCTTAATTAGGCCGTAAAGATTTAGGTACTCCTAGGCCTATAAAAATTTTTGCGGGGTGGACACAGCCCCTTAAACACGCATTCAAGTTGGATTATTTTTATTTTCAGTATCCATAAAAAAAGTACACTTACAGTTAAAAACAATAGTTTGCATTTTTAGGTGCGTACCGTTATTTTTCATATTTTCGGTATTCTACCAGAGACCCGAAATAAATAGAGAAATAAATAATAAGAAATAAATCGGAGCAGCAACCACAATGAACGCTACAATGGATGCAAGAGTAGATTTAATAATAAAAAACACAATCGAACGAAACGGTATATCAAAATCAGTTACAACGACTTTTTGAGGTTTTTCTTTTTCATTATCATCTACATCATCTACTATTTTCATTTTGCAACTCCTTATCCCTATAATGTCTTGTAAGTATCTTATCTGAAAAACTGTACCGCCGCAAGATATTTTAAGTTTTCTAGCAATGCGATACCCTACCGCAACAAAAAGGTGGAGTCAAAGCCGAAAAATAAACGCCCTTTTATCGTATGCCCTTTATGCCGTTGCGGTTTTCAAAATATGAGAATTTTCATATTTGGCTTTGATAGACTACACACAAAACCGCAAACAGTTCAAAACTTTACTAAGTCACAGCTTTACAGCATTAAGCTCATTGTACCTTTTAATGTACCTTTTGGAAGCGTAATTTTAAAAACTATCGATAAAATAAGGCTTTAACGGCTATTGTCGGTTGAGCTATGCCCACCAACCTATCATTTTATACAATCCAAAGAATACTTTTAAACCCGTTTAAACCTCGTAAAATCAAGGCTTTAGCCGCTTTTGTTAATCTAAGTTAGTCTAACAAATACTCATTTAATCTACATAGACGTATTGCGGTTGACGGTTGATTAACGATTAGGCTATAGCCTCATACGGTATCCGTATCGTGAATTGTGCTCCGCCGTCGATGTTTTTGACCCAGATTGAACCACCCATGCTTTGTTCTATGATCATTTTTGCCATATATAGACCGAGGCCGGTTCCCTGTGCCTGATGTTTTGTCGTAAAATACGGCTCAAAAATTCGCTCAAATATGTGCTCATCAATCCCGCCTGCATTGTCTTTTACCGTTATCTCGGCAAATGAGTCACTATTGTAGGCGGTAATATCTATGTGTCTGTTGTCGGTATCGGATGAGGCAAAAGCATCTTTGGCATTGGCTATAAGATTTAGAATCACCTGAGAAAACTCCCCCGGATAACCGATTACGGATATATCTTCGTTTATGTTTATGTTGAGTTTTATGCCCAAAGAAGTTAGGGTGTCTTTGACTAGAGCTTTTGCTTGTGTAGCGGAATCCAAAACAAAAAATGTCGTTTTCTCTTTGTTCGGTCTAAAAAAATTCCTAAAATCGTCTATAGTGCCCGACATATACTTGATGAGTCGCATAGTTGTCTCTTCAAAGTAATCCATATATTTTTCGTCAGCCTCACCGTATTTAAAAGCGACTCTCGCATCCTGAATAGCTACGGCCAAGGCGCTTAGCGGTTGTCTCCATTGGTGGGCAATATTGCTAATCATCTCCCCCATAACCGCAAATCTGGCTTGTCTGGAGAGGACAAAATCTTTCTCTCTGTTTTTTTCGACCTCTGCTTTTACCCTATCCAAAAGTTCCCTGTTTAGAACAGTCAAAGCCTCTTCGGCCTCCATCCTTTCGGTTACGTCTATCAGATAGCCGACATAGTGGGTTATCTGCCCCCTTTCATCTCTGACGGCAACCGTGTAATCTTGAACCCATATATATCTGCCGTTGACGTGTTTTAGCCTGTATGGAGCGTGTTTTATATAGCCAATATCGTCTATTTGTGCCAACTCGCCGACCACTCTCTCTATCTCGTGAGGGTGCATCAGGTCTATATATGCTAGTTTTTTTTGCAAAAAATCATTAGAGTCATAACCGGTTAGCGGCTCTATATTTTTTGTTACCATCTCGATAGGCCATCCGGTTTCGTTTTTCCATAACACCAAAACTACGGAGCCTATCTCGAACAAAGGGTTTGAGAAGACAGAGATATCCAACCTGTGCGACATAATTAGAGCCTTTGCAAATAAAGGGTAAAAGTGAATTGGTCAAATATATCATAAAAATTATAAAAACTTATCTTAAAACTACGATTGCTCTTTGATAAACTCCTTTAATGCCTCCAAATAGTCCAAAAAAGCGGTACGACCTTTGTCGGTTAGCATATATACCGTTTTCGGCCTTCTCCCTTCAAAGATTTTTTCAAATTCGATATACGAGGCATCCTCCAAACTTCTGAGATATCCGGCCAAATTTCCATCCGTCAGCCCTGTCTCCTCTTTTAGGGTCTTATAGGACAATTTTTCGCTCGAAGAGAGCATAGAGATTATCTTTGTCCTGACGGGATGATGCAGGAGGGGGTCAAACATTCTTTCTTCTCTTTAGTAGTAGTTTTAGCCCAAGATATCCGAGTACTCCGGATATAAACACGAGGGAGAGGTATTTTCCTGTTTCGGCAATCAGGCATATCTGAGATCCGGTTGGGTTTTTTCCGAGATAGGCATAGGAGCCAAGTACATAAGCGGCCGCAACAAGCACTAAAAGCAGGCCTAGGTTACCGAAAAAGCTTTTACTAATAACGTTTTCAACATACATAGAAAATCCGATTGCAAAAATCCATATTCCATATATATACACTCCGGCCGAGCTAGAGGCAAGAGCCACGCTAATGATGGAGGCGAACCCTATGGAGCAAAGATATATGGTCTGCAACGCTTTTAGTTGCGGTGTACATATCTCTTCTGTTCTTTTGAGCTCTTTTGAAAAAAACCATCCGCTAGCCGCAAATCCCACGGCTATCATAATCCCAAGATAGATTGCCAAAATTGTAGAGTGTGATATATCGAATAAACTGGCAAAAATATCGTTCCAGTCGTCAATGGTGATTCCTCCGGCGCTAAGAGTCGCCCATGCAAAGTAATGTCCGGGAGTGTCCGGTATGGCATAGCGTCTCTCGATGACCGCTTTTTTGATTGTCTCTATCTGCCTTAAAGCCTCTTGTTTGTCTATATCTTCCAAATACTACTCCCCTTTTTTGGCTAGTTTTGCCGTCTCGTCAAGCCATTTTTCCCTTTGCTTGTCGTCCGATTTTCGAACTATACAAAAAATCGTCCTGTTAACAGGCTTAATTCCGCAAAAAGATAGCGTCCCTTTTTTGAGCATTTTCCATAACGGATCACCGACTATACACCTTGACCAAAACTTTGGCGAGTCTTGCGTGATAAACACCCTCGCACTTCTCCCCTTAAGTAACCCCTCTACCATGCCGTTCGGTTTGTAGGCAAATGCGAAATGCGGCAAAAACACCCTGTCGATAAACCCTTTAAATACCGCCGGAACGCCGGACCACCAGTTCGGGGTTGCGATTACTA
Source organism: uncultured Helicobacteraceae bacterium (assembly GCA_937973585.1). Classification (GTDB taxonomy): domain Bacteria; phylum Campylobacterota; class Campylobacteria; order Campylobacterales; family UBA6016; genus UBA6016. Next base: position 27,673 of record CALJKN010000116.1, on the reverse strand, counting down.
GATGCTCACACCAGAGGATATTTTGTTGTTGTTCTTTTAGTGAATCCTCTATCGGTGTCTCAAACTTATACCCGCCGTATAGGCTCGGATTAAAATCTACCTCGCCGATATGGAGGATTCTGGCCTCGTGTCCTGCCGAAATCGCCTCATCATAATATCGCTTTGCAATCGCCTCACAAAAACTCCCTTTTACCGGATTTGCGTTTAGTATGAGTATTTTTTTCATTTTGTTTCCCCTAATAATTTTAAAGCCTTTTTGGCGGCAAACTCTCCGCCGTACATAGCTCCGCTATAGCCCCCTCCGATCTCTCCCCATGCCGATGCGTTTAGGATGTTTGGGAGTATCGAGGCAAATTTTTTTCTATACCGTCCGCTTTGCGTTGAGGTTTGCATAAAGCCGTATATTGCCCCTTTTGGGTTTTTCGTATACCGCTCCATCGTTATAGGGGTTGCCGCCTCGTAGGAGTGGATAGACTCCAAGATGTCCGGATATATCTCGGCCGCCCTTTTTAGGAGAGTTTCGGCTACCTCTTTTTTGCGCTCCTCGTAGATTACTTCATCCAGATTTGCCCAATCATCGTATCTATCGGTCGCAAAAATCGCAACAAGTCTCAAATCTTTGCCGTTTGATAATCCGGAGTCGATAGCGCCGTAATCGGCTATAGCAAACGGTCTCTTTTCAAAAGGGGCATATATACCGTGAGAGACATCGCCAAGGCCGGAGTACGGTGTAAAAACATGGGTACTGTACGGCCTGTTATTAGGAGCCCTCTCCCCTTTTATGAGGGCGTATATCCCAAAACAGCTGGGGGATATTTGTGATTTTGTGAAATCGGTATATTTTTTTTGCGGTACGCTATCTTTATCATCCAGAGCGTTTATCGCCCACGACGGAGAGGCGTTGTTGATAACTACTTTTGCTACAGCCCTTTTGTCGGGAATTTTTTGTGCTCCGATTTGCCTGTATACTACACCTGTGGCTTTGCCGCCCCTTGTCTCTATTTTTACCGCTTCAGCTCTTGTAATAATCTCTCCTCCGTTTTGCCTGATGGAGTCTGCAAATGCGTCGCTAAAGAGCTGAGAACCGCCTTTTACGAAGTAGCCGCCGCCACGATAATACGACCCTTGTGCCATTGCAAAAAACAAAAGCCCCAGGTTGTACGGATTGTCGGTGTAGTATCCCAGATTGGCAGATATGAGAAGCTTCAGCCTCTCATCTTTTATGCACTCATCCAAAAACTCGCCGTAGCTTTTTTTGTCGTATTTTATGAGCGACTTAAAAAACAGGGGGAACAATAGAAGTTTTGCCACCCCAATTCCCTTTATTGATGAAAGCTCCGTAACCTCGTCGTAAATCGCATCTATCCCGCTAAAAAATATATCCAAACCCTCTTTTTCATGCGGGAAATTGTCGGCAAAAAACTTTTTAATGTTTTCGTATCCGTGCGGAACCGTCATATCGATGCCGTCGGCAATAACCCTATGAAACTCTTTTGGGGCTACAAACTCCAATTTGTCGTATATACCCAACCCTCTCAGTAGATTTGCTTTTTGTGAGCCTACCCCTATATCGTCTATCTCGTGCAAAACCCCCTCTACGGTTATCCCCTCTCTTTTCCAGGCGGTAGCATATCCGCCGACTCTGGCGAACTGCTCCAATAAAAGCACTTTTTTCCCCTCTTTTGCGAGTATGGCGGCGCTAGTTAGGCCGCCGATTCCTCCGCCGACGACAACCGCATCGTACATCATTCTATACCCCTTTATCCTGCTTGTATAGTCGTCTTAGCCTGTCGTCCAACGGAGCCATTATTTTGTAAAAGGCAGGTACGACAAAGAGGCTCAAAAATGTTGAAAACAGCAGACCGCAAATAACGGTAACCCCCATAGGGGCTTTGACCCCAGAACCCTCGCCGACCGAGAGAGCCAGAGGTAGCATCCCGAAGCACATAGCGACCGTAGTCATAACGATAGGTCTAAATCTGGCAACTCCGGCCTCCACTACCGCATCATCCAGCTTTGCGCCGCCCTCTCTAAATCTGTTTGCCGCATCCACAACAAGAGTCGAGTTTTTCCCGACAAGCCCCAAAAGCAACATGAGCCCCATCATGCTAAAAAGGCTCATATTCATCCCTGCCGCATAAAGCCCCAAAAACGCACCGGTAAAGCTAAGAGGCAACGCACTCATAATAACGAGCGGTTGCAGAGGAGATTCGTACAGGGAGGCCAAAATCAGATAAATCATAATGACGGCCGCCATGATAGCAACTCCAAATGCCTCGGCCGTCTCGCCCATATATTTTGCATCTCCCTCCAAAACAAACGATACCCCATCCGTCAGCCATTTGTCTTTGTTCTCCATAACCTCTTTTAGTAGAGCGTCAAGTGCTAATCCTCCGGTCAGGTCGGCTCCGACAAGAACCTGTTTTTGCCTGTCGTATCTTTTTATCGTTGTAGGTGACAATGAATCCGAAATTTCGGCTACAGAGGAGAGGAGTATCATCTCCCCTTTGTCGTTTTTGATACTCAGCCGCCCCACCGCATCTTTGTCACCCCTTGCGTTGTCATCCAGTCTGATTGTTACATCGTACTCTTTGCCCCGCTCTCTGAGATAGCTAATGGCAACTTCACCGGAAAAAGCTCCGGCTATAACGTTTGCGACATCGGACGTTTTGAGGCCGTATCTGGCGACGTTTTCGGTAATAATCCGGACGGACAGCTCCGGAGTTTTCGGCTGGATATTGCTTTGGACTCCGGTCGTTCCTTTGACGGTTTTTAAAAACTCCATCAACTTTCTGCCGGAGTTTTCGGCGGTTTTTGCATCGGATGCGGTCAAAATCATCTGGAAAGGGGTATTAATCTCGTAGCCCCCCATGTCGTCAAATTCCATAACGTTGATTCTAAACCCTTTGAAGCCGGCAAATTTTTTTCTGGCCTCATCCATCACCTCCGATTGCGACCGTTTTCTGCTCTCAAGCGGTTTGAGCCTGACGTATATACTCCCCTCATGCACTTTGCCGAGCACCAATGAGCAATACTCTATCTCTGGAGCCCCCATCAATGTTTTTTGAATCTCCAGAGTCTTTTTTTTCATCTCTTCCATCGACATACCGGGGTCTGTTTTTATTGAGACCGTAAACTGGCTCTTATCCTCTTTGGGCATAAATACCATCCCTAGATTTCCGGATAAAACCATAGAGAGCAAAAATACCCCTATTGCCGACAAAAGTGTTGTTTTTTTGTATTTGACCGCCAATGTCAGCCATTTTTTATACCTTAGTTCGACGGCGGCAAAAAACGGCTCCGTCTTTATATAAAAACCGGTGTGCTTTGGGTTTGCTACGAGTGAGCTTATCATCGGTATGAGCGTGATAGCTATGATATACGACACTATGACTGCCGCCACGACCGTAATCCCGAAACTCATAAAAAACCTTCCGACTATCCCGCTCATATTTGCGATAGGGACAAAAACAGCCAAAAGCATCGCCGAAATAGCCAATATCGAAAAAGAGATTTCGGCCACACCGTCAAGTGCTGCTTTGTATTTTGGTGTCCCGCTTTCCAATTTTTTGTAGATGTTCTCTATTACGACTATGGCGTCATCTATGATTATCCCGATTGCAAGGGTCAAAGCGGTGAGGGTGAGCAGATTCAGAGTCTGCCCGCTCCAGCCGATGACGGCCAAAACCCCTAGAACCGATACCGGAAGACTCAGGGCGGCGACTATGGTGAGGGTAAAGTTTCTAAGGAACAAAAGAACCACCAAAGAGGCCAATATACATCCGAGCAAAAGATCCAATTGAACACTGGAAAGTGTGTTTTTTATAAATATCGTGGAGTCAAACAATACATCCAGTTTGAACTCTTTTGAGAGTCCTGTTAGGGCAGGGATTTGCCCCTTTACCGCCTCCGCTATTTTTATCTCGTTTGCCCCGGTGATTTTTTTTACCTGTAGCATAACCCCCGGTTTTCCGTTTAGATTAGCAAAGCTCCTCTCGTCTGCTATCCCGTCGGTTACGGTCGCTACGTCTTTTAGTTTTACCCCGTCTTTTATCTTTATCTCACCGAGAGCCTGTGCGTTCATTGCATCGGCATCCACTGAGACAAGCCATTCGTTTTTGTCTGCTATGACCCTTCCACCGTCTCTTTTTATGTTTTCGGAGCCGATTTTTGAGGATAGGTCGTTTAGGTCGAGACCGTATTTTAAGAGCGACGTAGTGTCGGGGTGGATTTTTATTATTTTTTTCCGTAGCCCAACTATATCTACGTTTCCAACCCCCTCAAGCCTTTGGAGCTTCGGCTTTATTATCTCGTCGGCATAAGTCATTAACTTTTGCGTATTATTGGCATCGCCTGACAAAAACAGTGTGATAATAGGGGAGGAGTTAACGGAAAATTTATCGACTATCGGTTTTTCAACCTCTGCCGAGAGTCCCGCCGAAGATACCTTATCCCTAACGTCGTTTACCGCCTCTTCTATCGGCTTGCTTAGCTTGAACTGGGCAACGACTATCGATACCCCTTTTGAGCTATCGGAACTCACAAAATCTAGTCCTGAGATACCGCTTATGGCCTCTTCTAGTTTGTCGCTCACTTTGCTCTCGACTATCTCCGCCGAAGCCCCTTTATAAAAAGTAGTGACAACAACGGTCGGAAAATCGACAGCCGGATACAGGGCTGCCGGCATCCTAAACTTCTCGGATAGCCCAAAAAACACTAGAGCCAGAGCAAACATTATCGTCGTGATAGGCCTTGAAATAGCAAACTTATACATATCGGCCTACTTTGTTTTTATCTGTCCGTCTCCGAAGGTTCCGGCTTTTAGCCCACCCCCTTCGGCTTCGGCGTTTAGTTTTTTATTTTCTACATTTAATGCGGGATATATTTTTTTGATTTTTACGCATTTGCCGCTTTTTTTGCCGTCTACGGCATAGCAAAATTCGTCTCCTACTTTTACCTGCGAGGAGTATTTTGAGTCAAACGACAGTACGAGTTTTACATCGTTTGATATGAGCCTAAAAAGCCCTTTTTGAGTCGGTGTTGCCATATCTCCGATCTCTACGTTTTTTTCGGCTATCACCCCTGAAAACGGAGCCGAAAGGTTCATTTTTGAGACCCTCTCTTTGTTGAGCGAAAGGGTATTTTTTGCCCTGTCCAACTCCGATTTGAGCCTATCTAGGGTATTTTTGTCAAATACTTCGGCACTTTTTTGGTATCTGTCAAACTGTGCCGCTAAAAACGCATAATCGCTCTGTGCCGCCGCCAAAGCCGCCCTCTCCTCCCTGTCGTTTAGACCAAGAAGAGTCTCCCCTTTTTTAACGTTTGAGCCGACATCTACGTTTATTCTCTCCACGACACCGCTTGCGGATAGGTTTAGTGCCGCCTCTTTTACCCCTTTTGCCTCAAATGTAGCGTATACGTCTGCAAAAGAGAATCCGGCTAAAGCCGAAAATACGAGTAGTTTTTTTATCATCTTTTATTCCCCTTTTGTCAATGTTTTTATATCGGTTCCGTTTGCAAAAGCCAGTTCTGCTTTTTTAATCTCAACTTCGGACGAGGCGGAGGCCACTCTGGAGAGGGCAGCCTCTTTTTTGGTTAGCTCAGAGAGGTAATCGGTGTAGCTGACCAGATTTGCATCAAATCTTTTTTTTGTGTAGCCGTATGAGGTCTCCGTAGCCGCCAATGCAGCTTTTGCTGCATCCAGTTTCTTTTTTGCCGCCTCTAGCTCTATTTTTTTTAGTTTGGACTCTATTGCTAGCCCGTTTTGTTTGTAGGCTAGATTTTTTGATGCCGCTAACGTCTGTAGCCTCGCCGCCTCCCGCTCTTTTGCGATTTTGCCGAAATCAAAGATAGTAAAAGAGAGTTGCAATGAGATAGTATTTTGCCACTCCGGTAGCTTTTGGGCTCCACCCATATCGTTATAAGGGCCGTATGAGTATTTTTTGTGAGAGCTTTCCAGCATCAAAGAGGGGAGATAGGTGTTTTGCCACTCTTGCCATTTTAGCCCCTCAACTACCAATTTATCAGCCTTTATATCTGCCCTCTCCGCTTTTTTGTCGTCCGGTTCAAAAAGTACGGTTTTTATAGGCAAAATACCGCTTTTGCCGGTATAAAGCTCCAATTTTAAAAGCGAATTTTGAAGGGAGAGAGTGACATTTTCAAGCTCATATTCGGCCTCTTTTTTTGAGGCAATCATCGCCTCTAACGTATCTTTTGTAGCCAGACCGTTTTGGGTCAATATCGATAGCCGTTTTATGTTTTGGTTCAGCTCCGAGATTTTAAAACCTAGCGATTCCGACATCGCCGTTGCCGTAATTGCGCCGAAATACTCTCTGACGGTATCTAGCATAATAGACTGTCTCATATATCCGGTTTTGTATTTTTCGGATTCGGCGCTTTTGGAGGCTGCCATGATAGACCCCTCCCTCTTTAGCCCGTCGAAGATTGCAACCCCGGCTTTTGCCTCACCAAGCTTCGTCTCTTTTGGCTCAAAATCGGTAGTTTGGCTTTTTTTGCTATACCCCCCAAGTAGCTCAAACTTTGGGGCATACCCTCTGATAACCGAGGAGTATCTGCCATCCGCCGCCTGCTCCAAAGCCTTTTGAGCCTGTAAGCCGTCGTTTGATTCTATGGAGGCAAGCAAAGATGAAAGATTTTCGGCATACATGGCCGTACCTGCCGACAGAAGTGCGGCGATGATTTTTTTATACATTTAGTTAAACCTTTGCTTAAAACTTGTATCCGACGGCTATTGCCGCCAAAGCGTTGTATTTTTTGTCTACTATGTCGCTTTTTGCGATAGAGTCGTCAAAACGTGTTAGCTTTATATTTGAGAATAAAAAAATATTTTTATCAAAAAAATGGATGTATTTCCCACCTATATAACCGTTAAAAGCGCCGTTTGGTTCGTATGCCGCCCGCTCTTTTGCGGCCTCCGATACTTTGATCCCGTAATAATAGTTGGAGCTTTTGGAGTCCATATAGTCTATTCCGACATAACCGACAAAAACACCGCTACCGATATTGAAGTTTTTTGAGTATTCCAGCTCCCCAAAATACCCGTCTCCGGCTCCAGAGACATCACGAGATACAGAGATTCCTAGTTTGCCGTACGGTGTTTTATAAGCCGCTCCGATGCCGCCGCTTATCCCGTTTTTGCGCTCATCCATGCCGGATAGTATGTCGGCATCGGACTCTTTGTATCCACCCAAATCCCCTTTTGTAAAGAGCTTAAACTCCTTGTTCTCATCGGTATACAGGCGGTATCCGGCCTCTAGCCCCCTGATATAAAAATTTTCATATTTACCGTCAATATACGGCAAAACAAAGAGTTTATTTTTTCCGTTTTTATATGGAGAGCTTTTTAAAACGGTTCCGGCGCTGAGTGATAGGCCGACCTCTTTTGCGGCAAGCAGCGAAACTGCCGAAAAACAAAAAACTATTATCGATTTTTTTATCATTCAAAACTCCAAAATAAAAGTCCTAAATCATATCTAAAGTACTTTAAAAAATAAAGTAAAAATTTTATTTTTTTTGCTAATAAATTGGAGCGGTTTTTGCTAAAGAAGGGGAAATGAATTTAAAAAATCGCAGCTAAGGGGATCACAATGAGGGTTTCACAAGAGAATACGACAAATATTTTAGGTTTGTCTCAGGATTTGATTCAAAGCGGTTCACAAAAAACTACATCGGCAGAAAAAGCAAAAACTTTTAAAGAACAACAAAAAGAAAAATTTACCGACCTAAACGACATCGAAGGGTATAGAGAGACATACGGCCTAGATACTATAGAGAATATGACAACAGCCGAATATGCAGCTTTTCAAAGAGCCACATCCAATCTGTCTCCGGCGGAGAAGATTAAAGCGGCTCAATCTATCCATCTCGTTGCGGCTGTTTATTTTCAGGTTCAAACCGACTCCCTTTCAAAAGAGAGAGGCGGCGAACTAGATGCAAGTACATCTGATGAGATAACAAACAACAAATATACGCTTGCAAACAATAAAGGGTTTTTCCAAAACAACACCGACGTGCTAAACCAAGGGATAAGTGCCCTAAACAAACTAAACAACACGGAAGGCAAAACTATGGCAGGATTTTTGCAAAGTTTTTCCGGTGCGTTGCAAAGCAAAGGGATTAATATCACGGCTTAGGCCAAACCCCTTTGCCAAACCATCTTTAGCGGCTTTTGATGCACGCTTATCTCTCCGAAAAGATATGAAAAAAATATATCAAAATATTACTACTTCTTTTGCAGATTATTGTATACTTAAACGACTACATAAAATATCCGGAATATTTATAATATGATTAGCGAGCAACAAAAACTGGCAAAGTTATTAGCTTCATACTCACAGAGCTTCTTGTTGGAGCAGGCACATGAGGAGGCTGATATTTCCGGAATCTCTAAGATAGATTCACTAAAAGAGACCGATATAGGTTTTGTATCGGCAATTACGTTTGACGAACCTTTAAAAGGGATGGCCATTTTTAGTTTCGACGAGGGGTTAATAAGGCAGGTCGTCAAAATGTTTTTGGGTGATATATTGGACGGAGAAGAGGAGGATGTAGTAATGGGTCTAACTGTTGCCGAATTTGCGAATATTGTCATCGGAAATGCCCTTGTGGAGCAGGCCGGAGAGAGTGGGAATATGTCGTTTTCCACCCCGATTCCAAAGGATGAGATATATTTGGCCGCAAACGATTACAAGAACTTTTTGTCGATAAACTTTGCTACAAAAGTCGGCAAGATGAAGCTCTCAATCTCTATGGATAGGGCATCCTGATAATATGTCTTTGAACGGCAGACGACAGGCTTTTAGGGTAATCGGTTCAGGGTTATTTGTCGTAGCCGCATCATCTCTTGGGGCAAAAACGCCTGATATGAAATCGGCAGGTGGGGTTTGCGAGGTGACCAAAAACGGTGACGGCTCCATGGTTATAGAGTCGGCAAAAGAGGAGAGCAGGATCAAGGTTGGAAACGACGCTTTCATGCTCAGAAGGAATACTAAAATTGAGCTGACTAGCGACGGGGTTTCTACAAAAACCTTAAAGCTTATCTCCGGGGCGGTGATGGGGGTATTCGGCGGCGGGGAGAAGCAGATAATAACTAAAACATGCGCTCTCGGTATCAGGGGGACAGGTTTGTACCTGCACGAATACGGCGATGATGCAGTTTATGCGTGTCTTTGCTATGGAGAAGCAGGATATTATCCGATTGGTAAAAACGAAGAGAAGATGAGTCTAAAAAGCAGATATCACGACAAGCCGGTATTGCTAACTCGTTCAAAAAGCGGGGAGTTGGGGATTAGGGACGACAAAACGCACAACCATACCGACGATGAGCTAAGAGAGCTTGAAAAAATGTGCGGAAGGACACCGCCTTTTGAGGAGTGGCTTGAGATTCAGAGGTTGATAGGCGGTCCGGTAGACCCATACGCAGGTTAAAACTCGTCTTTTAACGCCCCTCTGATATCTAAAATATCTTTTATGGTATCAAAAAAGGCATCCACAAGTAGCGGGTCAAAGTGTCTCCCTCTCTCCTCTTTAAAGAGGCTAAAAATCCTATCATCATCCCACGCTTTTTTGTAACACCTATCGCTCCCGAGCGCATCAAAAACATCGGCAATTGCGGTAATTCGTCCAAATATATGAATCTCCTCTCCGGCTATGCCTCTCGGATATCCACCCCCTCCGTATTTTTCATGATGCTCATGGGCTACTATTCTGGCTGCGTTCATGATATCTCTATCGGAGTTTGAGAGCATTTCGTATCCTATTACTGTATGCTTTTGCATAACCGCAAACTCCTCTTCGGTGAGCTTGCCGGGTTTATTTAGGATATGGTCTGGGATGGCAACCTTGCCGATATCGTGCATCGGTGAAACACGCTTTAGTAGTTCAGCCTCTTCTTTGTCGAGCCCGTATGCGAGAGCCAGTATTTTTGAGTATTCAGCGACTCTTTTGACGTGATTTCCGGTCTCTTTTGAGCGGCTCTCACCTATTGCCCCCATCGTAAATATAACCTCTATCTGCGTTTTAGACAACTCTTCGTTTAGGAGTCTTATATCTGAGACGGCAGCATGCACCCTCTCTTCGAGGTGGTTTTTGTATATGTCGAGTTCGGAGTAGGCACTTTCGAGATTTTCATTTAGCTTTAACATCTCGATTTGCTGTTTGTCGCTCAGTTTTGTGATTTTGTCAAGCCTGTCGGAGTTTTTTATGTACGCTTTTACAAGTTTATTGATAGCGATTTTGAGGGATTCGCAGTCTACGATCTCGTCCGACATTAGTGAGTCAATGTGACGGATAAGATCGTGTCCTACCATTATTATTTTTCTACCAACTCAAATTCTAAAGTATCGAAATCGTCTTTGAAATCCTCTCCTGCCTCTTTTGCGCTATCGTTTTCGGCGTCATACATCCACTCTATTGAGAGCGTGCTACCGTTTTCTACCGCCTCTTCCAGTATGTCGAAAATATCAAAAAAAAGTCTTGATGAACTGGAGTTAAAGTATGATATATCAAATACTATTTTTGCACCGCTTTTCGGCTCTGCAAAAAAGCTTTTCAGCCACCCTACAACAGGCTCATAAAAATCAAATGTATTTTCAGGATAGGATTTTCCTTTTAAGCTTACGATTCCGGCTGCAGCGTCAAGACTAATTTCCGGGGTGTATTTTGTGGCTTCCAAAAACATATTTTCCATAATTTCTCTCCTTTGTTTAAACTGTTGCTTTTACGCTAAAAAACAAGTTGCTGTCATCTAGTTTGTCAAACGTGTATTCAAGCGGTTCGCTGGCCTTTCTTTGAATCTCTATAAAGCCTAGCCCGCCACCTCTGTCGTGGGTGTTTTTTCCGCTTTTCCTATGTTCTTTATAGAGAGCTTTTAACTGCTCTTTATCGAGGTTTTTGACCGTATCTATCCGCTCCATGATTTTTGTCTTAGCCTCTGCGCTTACCGTGTTACCGCTTTTGATATAAAACTTCATCTTGTGCAGATCAAATCCGACGATTATCACCCCAGGGCTTTGCTTCTTGTTCTCCCCGATGAGTTTTGAATTGCTAGAGTAGCTTATGATATTGTGTGTCATCTCTACGAATATTGCAAATATATTTCGGGCTGCCGTCATATCGGATAGCCCTTCGCTTTCAAATTTTGTTTCTATCATCTCGGCAAAAGTCGACAGAATCTCCTGAGAGACTACGCCGCTAAAACAGAGTATCACCCCTTGTTCATCCAGATCGCTTTTGAATTTGTAGAGATTTTCCACCATCGAAACAGCCCCTTTGTTGTTTTTAAAAACGTAGCAATTTTTGCGATAAGATAGACAAAAACTATGTAAAGCTTGAGTTGTAGGAAATCTTAGGCCATTCTATCAAAAAAACAGCCCCTCCGTCGATGTTTTTTGCATCAATCGTCCCGCTGTGATGTTCTTCTATTATGGTTTTTGCCAAAGTAAGACCTATTCCGGTTCCAGCCTCCCCTTTTGTGGAGTTGTACGGCAAAAATAGATTCTCCATGATTTTTTGAGGAATTCCGCCACCGTTGTCCATAATCGAGAGTTTTGTTTTGTCCGTATCCTCTCTAATCTCAATCCTGATTTTCGGCTCCCCTGAAATCTTTTGACGGTTTTCGATGATTGCCTCCATCGAATTGTTCATCAGGTTTAACAGGACATGTTTTATCTCATTCGGCAGCCCGATCGTATGCTCCCCCTTTCCGCCGCATACTTCGATTGTAATGCCGTTTATTACAGCCTGATGAGAGACTATCTTTACTATCTCCTCCACGGTCTCTCTAAGGCAAAACTCCCTTGCTTCTTTGTCTGGTTTAAAGAAGTTTCTAAAATCGTCTATTGTTTCCGATAAAAAGTGAGATCTCTCTTTTATTGTTTTGATATCCTCGATTGCGCTTTTAATATCAAGTTCGCCGTTTTCGTAATCTTTTATTATGACATCGGTTAGTATCCCGATAATCGAGATCGGCTGTTTCCACTGGTGGACGATTGCGCCTAGCATATTTCCCATCTCAGCCATTTTCCCGTTTTGTAGGAGGATTTTTTCGTTGAGCACCCTCTTTGAGGTCTCTTCGTCAACCTTCTGCTCCAAATCGGTTTTGTATATGTCTAGCTCGGCATTTGCCGCCTCCAGACTCTCATTTAGTCTTAAGACCCTAACTTGTTGTCTATCGCTTAATCTGGTTATTTTTTCAAGTCTTCTGCTACTTTTGGCGTATGCATCTAGTAGCTCCACTATCGTTTTTTTGAGGACATCGACCCTCTCTTCGCCGTCGAGCATAGAGGCTATCTGTGTAACCCTCTCCAAATTCAGCATACGTCTAGCCATTATCCGAGTACTGCGTTAATCGCTTGATCTAAAGATTCTTTGTTAACAGGCTTTTGGACATTCCCTTTTGCGCCGTTAGCATAAGCGTCTTTTAGCCTGTTAGCCTCGGAAACGGAGCTAACGATGATGATTTTCGCATCAGGATCTTTTTGCGTCAAAAGTTTTGCCGCTTCAATCCCTGAGATTCCATCCATCTCTACATCCATCAGTATGCAGTCGGCAACGCCTGCTTCATATTTTTCTACCGCCTCTTCGCCGCTAGTAACCTCTAGAACCACGGTGTGCCCGAGTGCCGTAACCAAATCGCCGACAACTCTTCTGGAAACCTTTGAGTCGTCTACCAACATAACTTTTGCCATTTATTACCTTATATAGTCTATAGTTTTTATATTTTAAGCCCGACAAACGAAACATCGTCGTTTCTCGGATTGCTACCCTGATATGCCCCAAGCTCGCAGAGTATTAGCTCTTTTATCTCATTTAGAGGCTCGCCCGCATATTCGACCAGTAATTTTTCGATTTTTCTACGACCCAGAGGGATATCTTTTTCTCCGCCGTTTTGGTCGTATAGCCCATCGGTCGAGAGGAAAAAGAAGTCCCCTTTTTGAACCTCTATAACCTGTTCCGTGAAGACATAATTAGGATCACTGTGTTTGTAGCCTACGCTTTGCCTGTCCCCTTTGTACCATATCGGCTCCTCCCCACGCATCAATAAAACGTGATTTTGAGCCGAGGCAAACTTTACAATTTTATCTTGTTTATTATAATAAAATATAGTTCCGTCAAAACCGGCATTTGAACACGACTCTTTTTCGTCTTGTTTTAGAAGGTGCCTTATGCTTCTATTAAAAACAGCCAAAATATGCGCCGGACTTATCTCTTTGTCCGGATGGGCACCGATATGGGATATTATATTTCTCTCAATCGCTTTTACAAGCATCGTTACAAAAGCCCCTGGAACGCCGTGGCCGGTACAGTCTATCACAAAAATAAGACAAGAGTGTCTATCCATAAAGCTTTCAAACATATAGATATCGCCGCTGACCGTATCTTTTGGTTGCCATATTGAAAAACAATCCGAAAAATACGGCTTTAATATATCAAAAGTCGGTATTAGTGCCGACTGAATCATGGAGGCATACTCTATCGAATCTCTAACGCTTTTATGAAGCTCTTTTACCTCGGTCATCGCTTTGCTGAGAGTTTCGGTCCGCTCCTCTACTTTCTCTTCGATATTTTCTACCAACTCACCAAGCGAGACAATCATATGGTTAATAGATTCAGATAGATCTCCTATCTCGTCTTTTCTGACGACGCTACTTCTGGCGGAGAAGTTTCCTCGTGCAACCTCTTTTGTAATTCCGGATAGCTCGACTATAGAGTAAAGCATCGGGTTGTACATAATGTACGACATAGCAAGGGCAAATAATAGCGAGAATAAAGCATAAATAATGGAGTTTTGAATAATCTCGGCTACGGCGGCATCTATATCGCCTATGGATATATCAATGCCTATTATATATGTTTTCGCATCATCGTCCCCGACAGTAACGGGGAGGAAAATGGATCTGTGTTTGCCGTAGCTATCGGAGTAGTCCTCAAAGACCGGTTTTTTTGTTTTTACGGCATCAAATACCCCTTTTGGAGCATCTTGGTAAATTTCAAAAAACTTAGTGATTCTCCCCTGTTTTAGATCCTCTTTTGTATATGAGTCAGCCGTATAGTAGGCCTTTTGATCTCTGGCAACAAGGGTGTATATATACTCGACACCGACATTTTCGGCAAGTCTTGACAGTTCGCCCTTAACCTTGTTGTATTCTTCGGAGGTTATTGATGCGTTATTTTCTATTTTTTTGTGGTATTCATCGGTACTTATTCGGAGTGTCTCGGCAACCGCCGACAGTTTTGCGGTTATTTTGTCGTTTAGGGCTTTTTCGTTTGTATGATATAGATAACCGGTGTAGCAGGCGACAAGCAGCAAGTTTACCAAAATGGTAAAAACAAATATCTTGACCCTTATACTATATCTTAAAGCCGCCATACAAGCCCTTTTTGGATGGTTTTATATTTGATTATTTTTTATATTCTAACACACTAAGCTTGACTTAAGAGGATTTGATAAAATTCGCATTTTTTTGAATTACGTTTTAGATATAATTTTCACAAAAACCGATTTTTCGGAATACGCCGGAGCAGATTCAAGTGGAAGAGACTCTCATAAACGAAGCCCAAGCCGCAATAGAGCAAGAGGGAGATATTGAAAAAGTAAAATCGGTGTTATCCAAAATAACCAAGGCTTATTCAAAAAATACAAAAAGACTGGACAAAATTATCCATCTTAGCGACAGGCAGCAAGACACCCTCCAAAAATTGAACGAACAGGCCAAAAATGAACAGGAGATGGCTCACCGCAAACAAAAAGCGATGATTGCGAATGATTTTGAGGATGATGAAAATTTTGATATAAAAATCGTCTATCTGGCGGCCGATATATTAAGCGGTGATGCGTACTCTCTGCACAAAACCAGATGCGGCGGGGCTTTTGTCTATTTGATAGATGCAATGGGGCATGGGTTATTGCCCTCTTTGACATCTTTTGCCCTTGCCTCGTTTGTCAAACAGGCGATACTTCAGGTTGATAATTTGGGGCAGATGCTCTCCCGTCTGTCGTATCTATTTGAGACGATGCTATCCGACGGCGAGCAGCTAAGCGGCGCATTTTTTTGGTTTAGCCCCGACTTTAAAGAGGTTAGCTATGCGATGGCCGGTATGTATCCGGCGGCAATATTGGATGGGGAGAGCGTGTTGCAGTTTCGCTCCAATAACCCTCCGGCTATGAATTTTATGCCAAACTGGAACCCGCAGACAATAGAACTCGGAGATTTCAAAAAGCTTCTTTTGTATAGCGACGGACTTGTGGAAGGGGGAGTTTACTCTTCTGAATGCGATGAGATTTCAAAGCTATTTGACAAAGATACTATAGCATCGGTCGAAGAAAAAGCCAAAAATGCAACTCTGGACGATGATCTAACCGTTATACATTTCGCAAAAATATAATAAAGATGAAATATTGCGGTCTGGGTTATGGTCTTAGCTCAATATAGCTAGAGGTTCCCCCTCCATTTTGACCGTAGAGCCATCCCCATTCAAATTTTATAGCGACAAGTCCGTCGGCGCTCTCCGATAATACCCCAAACGACCAACCGCCTAGTATTTTCCCGTCGTTTGTGACACAGTGATAAAGTAGTTCTATCTTGTCCTCTTCTTTGTATTTTCCGACAAAAGATCCTTTTTTTATCTCCCCTCCGTCATAGCTTCCATAGATTGCCGAACCGTCCGAGAAATAGTGAAATACGGTCTCCCTCTCCGTTGCAGACGAATTCTCGCTTGAGCTTACGAACCGTTTGTTGTGAATATCTATATTGGAAGTTTTTTGTCCGGTTTTGAATGTTTTTCCGGTGGAGCCGATAAAATACGGGTGCATATTAAAAATAGTCATAAGTCAATTTTCTCTGTTTAATGGTCAAATACAATGTAAATGGCAAGCAAATAACGCTCCTTTTTAAGATAATTTTTATCTGTTTTTAGGTCGAAAATTATTTTGTTATTTCTAAAAAAAGACGATGTAATATATAGATAATTTTGAGGAGGGCTATTGAGATGCAGGTAAAAAACGGTGTAGCGGTAAATTATGAGTCTTATACGTTAAATTTTAAACTAAAAAACAGCGATGGTGAAGAGGGTTCAAACAAAACCCCGTTTGATGACGAGACTCTAAAGCAGATAAAAAGCGGCGAAATAACAGGCAAAAGTATTTCCGATTCGTATTTGATGGAGTTTACGGTTAGCGTCCAAAAAATATCTATCAGTAGTTTCGGAACGCAAGGGATAGGTCAAAACATCAATAAAATAAAAGAGATGCTAGATCAACTCGGCGATTTGGGCGATATAGGCTACAGCGGTAAAAAATTATCCGAAATAAGTCAGGACGAGGCCAAAGAGTTGGTAAGTGATGACGGCTTTTTCGGGATTTCGAAAACTGCCGAAAGGATATCCGGCTTTGTATTGAGCGGTGGCGGAAGCGACCTTGAAAAGCTAAAGGCAGGAAGAGAGGGTGTTATGAGGGGGTTTAGAGAGGCCGAGGCGGTATGGGGAGAAAAACTACCCCAAATAGCCTATGACACCCTCACAAAAGCACTTGAGCAGATAGATAAAAAAATAGAGGCTCTAGGCGGTAAAACGCTTGATGTGCAGGGGTAAAATCACCCCTGTTTTACCTTTAGATAGTCCACCAGAGACTCGGCTATATCTCTGTAGTATTTTTTGTACTCTTCATCGGCGTGCGCCACGGGGGGCATCCCCTCGTCGCTAAGCTCTCTTACCTGCATCAAAAGCGGAATTTGACCAAGTAGGTTTACGCCGTAGTTTGCGGCCAACATCTCACCGCCTCCGCTACCGAAGATGTCATATCTCGCTTTTGTATCCGGCGTTACAAAATAACTCATATTTTCTATGATTCCGGCGATCGGAACCTTAATATCTTGAAACATTCTAATCGCCCTGCTGACATCATCCGTAGCCACCGCCTGAGGTGTTGTAACCAGTATTCCGGCAGATATTTTCATCTCCTGAGCGACAGTCAGCTGTATATCTCCGGTTCCAGGGGGCATATCGATAACCAAAAAATCAAGCTCGCCCCATGCCACATCCTCAATGAGCTGCACAAGTGCGCTAACCGCAACCGAGCTTCTCCAGACAAGCGGGGTATCCGGTGTCGGCGTAGTAATCCCTACCGACATAATCTTGAGTCCATAGTTTTCGGACGGGATGATTTTGTCGTCACTACCCCACTTTAGTGTGTCGTTTCTGATATTTAGTAGCCTCGGTATATCCGGACCGTATATGTCCGCATCGAGTATTCCGACCTTAAATCCGGCTTGGGCTAATGCCACCGATAGGTTTGCGCTTACCGTACTTTTGCCGACTCCACCTTTACCGCTCGTGACCGCTATGACATGTTTTGCAAACTTTGCCCTGTCGTTTGGATTTTCAAAAGTGCCGTATGTAGTCGGTTTTTTGTTATTTTGTTGCATTTCGTAACTCCGTTATCGCATTTTCTAGTTTTCTTTTGGCTCTTTTTGCCTTAATTATCCATTCGTCTGTCGCATCTGAGGCTTTTTCGTAGTTTTTTGCCAACTCTTCATATGTTGAAATTCTGGATGTGACGATATCTGCCAAAAATGATAAAACAGTATCGGCGGCACCTCTTTCTTTTGCCTCTTTGATTAATGTGCCGAGTACTTTTTGTGTTTCACCTATTTTTACATCTATGCCCATTTTTTGTGCAATATCTACCACTTCTTTGTTGCTAAGGTATATTCCGCTGTAGTCGGAACCGAGTATCTCGTATAGATAAAACCCAAGGTTGCCTAAAATTAAGCTTTTGTTATCATCGGTATTAGAAATATTCATAATAAGCCCCAATTATTTTTTATAAAAACTTTTGTTTTGATAATAACCGATTCTTTATGAAAAAAACCAACAAATCCTGTTATTTAAGGGTATTTTTATAAAGCAAACACAATTATTACGTATGTTTCACTTATACTTATTTAAGTAAAAATAATAATAACTTTGGTTAATAAAATTAAGACTGCATTAAGACAAGTTTACTTAAAATTTAAACCCTTGCATATTAAGCAAAAAGCTAATCCAATGAAGAGCTAAAAGGAGCGTTTATGAAGAAGCTATTGGCATCGCTTTGCCTGTTCTCTTCGGTTGCCGTCGTTTCAGTTTTGGCGGACGATATTTCAATCTCCGCAAAAGAAGCAAAAGAGTTACTAGGTAAACCGGGCGTCGTTTTTGTGAGCGGAGACAATGACGATGTTTTCAAACTTAATCACGTAGAAGGCTCCATGAATATGGATGCCCACCATCTTCACCACTCGGATATTACGGGGCATCTACACTGTGCGCCTTTGTATATGTGTATTGATGAAGCGGAAAAATTTATCGGTTCAAAGGGTATAGATAATGATACTCTTGTAGTGGCCTATGACGATTTTAAAGGACCGAATGCCTCAGGCGTGTGGCATTTTTTCAAAAGCTTTGGACACAATAAGGTCAAGATAGTTAACGGTGGTATAGCCCAGCTAAAAAACGAAGGGGTAAAAATAGTAAAAGGGGCAGAGCCTAAAGTTGCCCAAAAAACTTTTAAGATAGACCCTAAAAAAATAAACTATGACATAATCGCTTCAAAAGAAGATGTACTAAAAGCAGTACAAGACATAGAAAAAAACGGCTCTAGCTCACAATATATGATAATAGACACCCGAAGGATTGAGGAGATAATCGGCTCTTCAAAACTAGATAATGTCGCAAGAGGCGGACACATTCCTAATTCCAAATTTATGGAGTGGACAAACTTTAGTGATGCTACAAAAAAACTTTCATACAAAACAGAAGATGAGATGAAAGCAGCTCTCGAAAAATTCGGTATCTCCAGAGATAAAACAATCTACACCTACTGCCATGTCGGCGCAGGAAGGGGCTCGTATATAGCTACCGTACTTGAAAAACTTGGCTACAAAAATGTGAAGGTCTATACCGGTTCTTGGGATGAGTGGGGTAACGACTGGAATATGCCGATAAGACGATGATGGAGAAGATAAAAATGGTAAAGACAAGAAGAGATTTTTTAAAAGCATCGGGTCTAACCGCAACATTGGTAGCCGGTCAAGGCGCTTTGTTTGCAAAAACAGATGTTATGAGGGTGGAGAACGCTAAAGAGGCATATCCGAATGCTAGTATGACCGAAAATTTGTATAGAAACGAATTTAACTTTACATACGGCAAAAAAGAGGAGCACGGTTTTGCTTATCACTGTGTAAACTGTCAGGGTAACTGTGCGTGGGAAATCTGGGCGAATAACGGTGTTGTAACGAGAGAGAACCAATCTGCCAGATATCCTCAGATAAACCCAAAAATTCCAGACTTCAACCCTAGAGGGTGCAACAAAGGTGTTGAGCACTCTCAGGTAATGTATGAAAAAGACAGAATTCTTTACCCGATGAAAAGAGTAGGCAAAAGAGGCGAAGGGAAATGGAAAAGAATCAGTTGGGATGAGGCGACTCAAGAGATAGCTCAAAAACTATACGACAACATGATAGACCCGAAAAAAGGGCCGGGCAGTATAACGGTTCACGCCGGCACAGGCTTGCTAACGGAGGGTAGAAGGGGCGGCCCACTTAGATTCTCTACTCAGCTAGGGGCGGTTAGAATCTATCCCGCTTCATATCTTGGCGATATGTTCTCCGGTGCGGCCGTAGCTTACGGCGAGGGTAATATGGGCTGTACGTATGACTTTATGTATAGTGTCAACGTGGCTATTATGTGGGGTGCCAACCCGTCTGCAACTAGAATCCCTGATGCTCACTTTGTATGGGAAGGTAAATATAACGGTGCAAAAATCGTAGTTATTACCCCTGAATACAATGCCTCTGCTTCAAGGGCGCACCTGTGGGTACCTATCAAGCCTGGTACGGATAACTACCTTGCGATGAGCATAATAAACGAGTTGATAAACAAAAAACTATATATGCCGCAAGCAGTCAAAACATATACCGACCTGCCGTTTTTGGTAAGACTAGATAATAAAAAACTTCTTAGAAGAAGCGATATCGAGCACGCAAAAGACGACAAACAACACCATAAGTTTGAGGAAGAGTTTTATACTTGGAACTCGAAAACAAACTCAATAGCCCTTATGCCGGGAAGCCACGGTAGCGATTTGTCTACGCTAAGGCTGAAAGACAAAGGCTACGATATAGACCCTGCAATAGAAGGGGCTTGGGATGTTAAACTTCAAGACGGGAAAACGGTAAAAGTTACAACCGTATTTGAGCTTTTAAAGGTTGAAGCGGCTAAGTTCTCTGCCGAGAGCACTCAAAAGATAACAGGGGTACACCCTTCTATAGTTGAGGAGTTGGCAAGAGATATAGCAAAAGAAAAAGTAGTTGAGATAACTACCGGATTCTCGCTAAATAAATACTTCAACGGTATTTTGAATATCTGGAATATCGCTTCGATATGCGGTTTAACAGGTAGATACGGCCCTAGGGGCGGTCTAAATACGGAAAATGAATTCCAGCTCTCAGGTCTAGAGACACTATCGGGTCATGCAGGAAAATATCAAGCAAGATTCGGCTCCGGATTCTTTGGCGAATTCATGATGGGTAACGGTATGAAAGACTTTGACAAGTACTTCTCCGACTCCGACGTAAAAAGAGGGCAAGGTATCGATAAAAAAGAGTACAAAGCAATTATCGACCAAATGATTAAAGACGGTAAAGCCTATGCGGCAGACCCGAAAGGGAAAAAAGCAAAACCGTTCTGGATACCGGAAGTTGCACTTCTTGTTGCGGATTCTAAGTTTAGAAGGACAAAAGGGACTGCATATAGAGAAGAGTTTTTGAAAATGACAAAATTCTTTGCCTATGTGGACTACAGAATGAGCGAAACTGCGGTTTATGCCGATATTTTGCTCCCTGCAAAATCGCATTACGAGGTATTTGACCTTAGAAGCTCCCCTGGATATCATAGATTTACAAATCTAGCCCATCCGGTAGCAAATCTAAAGCCTGTAGGTGAGGCAAAAGACGAGTGGAGCATATTTGAGCTTCTATCCAAAAAGCTTCAAGAGATAGCGATCAAAGGTCCGGTTCAAAAAGTAAAAGACCCGAAATATACAAGAGACGGCGTGAGAGAACTTGATAAGTTCCACCTTGAGTTTACGAATCACGACGAAGAGTCTGAGGGTAATCTCGAGCCGTACCTAGGCAACGATAAACTTGCAATTGAGGCGGCTCTTGACAAGTGCGACCAATATAGCCCATACACAATAGAGAAAATGAAAAAATCAGGCGGCTTCCTCGTCCTAAACGAAAAAGCGGCTCAGACATCGCCTCTATATGCAGACAGACCGTATAACTCATGGGAAGATCAAATGTTTAAGTTTGAAAAATTCCATACGCTTAGCGGTAGACAGACGTTCTATGTAGACCACGATATGTGGATTAAGCTAGGGGCTACCGTAAATACGGCAAGACCTAATATTGCCCCTGTTAGTAAAACATACCCGTTCACAATGTTAACACCTCATGCTAGATGGTCTATTCACGCCAACTATAAAAACTCTAAGTTTTTGATGAGGCTCCAAAGAGGTAAGCCTTGGATTGCAATAAACGATAAAGTTGCAAAAATCAAAGGGATTAAAGACGGCGACGATGTAAGAATATACAATAGTCTAGGTCAGTTCTTTGCGATGGCAAAAGTATCACATTCGGCTCCGATGGATTCATTGGTTATTGAGGACGGTTGGGAACCAAATATGTTTAAAGGGATGAGAGGACCAAACGATGTCGTGCCGCCATCTTTGAACTTGCTTGAGATGGCCGATAACTGGGGTCACCTGAAATTCGGCGGTCTTTGGGACGGTAACCAATACGCATACGATGCGGCCGTAAACATTGAAAAAGCTAAAAAAGCTTAAGGGGAGAGTAGTATATGTCAGCTAACGTAACATCAAAAAGACAGCTAGCAATGGTCATGGACCTAAACAAATGCATCGGCTGCCAGACTTGTACCGTCGCCTGCAAAACGCAATGGACAAACAGAAACGGTAGAGATTATATGTACTGGAATAACGTTGAGACGTATCCTGGTGCAGGTTATCCAAAAAACTGGCAGACATCCGGCGGCGGCTTTGATGCCGACGGAAATGTAAAAGAGGGCGTAATTCCGGAAATCGAAACAGGCTACGGCACACCATGGGATTTTAACCATGATGAGCTAGCGAAGGGTGCCGAGTTTAAATCAAACGTAGCTCCTATCTGGGGACCAAACTGGGATGAAGATGAGGGCGCAGGAAACTTTCCGTCCGATAACTACTTCTTTTATATCCCTAGAATCTGCAATCACTGCGACAATCCCGGATGTCTCGCCTCTTGTCCTAGAGATGCGATATTCAAAAGGGGTCAAGACGGTGTAGTTTTGGTAGACCAAGAGAGATGTCAAGGATATAGATTTTGTATAGCCGGATGCCCTTACAAAAAAATCTATTTCAATCCGAAAATATCAAAATCAGAAAAATGTATATTCTGCTTCCCTAGGATCGAAAAAGGTCTTCCGACCTCTTGTGCACAACAATGTGTCGGTAGAATCAGATTTGTCGGCTTCTTAGATGACGAAGAGGGTCAAGTATACAAGCTTGTCAAAAAATACAAAGTAGCCCTTCCTCTGAGACCTGATGCAAATACCGGTGCAAATGTTTACTATGTGCCGCCGGTTGCCGGACCTCTAAAATTCGATGCAAACGGTAAGCCGATTCCGGGTAGCGACAGGGTTCCACCTGAACAACTAGAGGCACTATTCGGCAAAGAGGTTCATGCGGCTGTCAAAAAAATAAAAGATGAGATGGAGAGCAGAAAAGCTACGGGTAAATCCGAGCTACTTGATCTTCTAATCGCATATAAACACTCTGATATGTTTAGGCTTGACGCAGGGTACTATGCACATCATACAAATTCGCTAAAACCTGTAGACCACAGATACGATGCGGGTAAATTCACATCATTCAAGGCGGTGCACTAATGAATAAAACTGTTAAGTTACTAACGCTTACGGCAATGGCGAGCGTCAGCCTTGCCGCCGCCGATTTTATTACTGCCGTAAAAACGGATAAGCTAGATGCATCGAAAGTAAAACTTGAGAATGTAATGCTGTATCCTCAAACAACTATCGGCAATAACGACAAAGAGGCAACTGAAAAGATGAAAGGGCTAAAGGCTCTTTCGGCAAAAGCGGGAGCTGTGTTTAGCGACAAAGAGATGTTGGTTGTAGTCAAATACAAAGATGCGACAAACTCCAAGCAGAGCCTAAAAAGTACAAAACTTTTCGGTGACGGTGTGGCGGTACAGTTTCCGTCTGCTTGCATGGAGGCGGATAAACTGCCTTATATAGGCATGGGTAATGAGGGGAGAGCGGTAGAGGTATTGCTTCAAAAAAATGTTGAGGCGGTATATCCTACAAGCGATAAAGCCGACGTAACTATGCAACAGGTTAAGCAAAACCTAAATATGTTTGGCGATGAATTGGCAAAAAAACAAGCGGCTCAAAAAGCTCTTGCGAGCGCAAAATATAATAAAGTATTCGTATCTGAAGGGTTTAGATCTATGACCGAGGTCAAAGATGCCAAAGGGTATGAGATGTCTATGAGCTACAAAGGTGGCGAGTGGACTGCCGTATTCAAAAAACCGCTTAATGACGAATACTCAAAAGCTTGCGACGTAACACCGATGGCTATAGCTGTTTGGGACGGTGCAAAAGACGGTAGAAACGGCAATAAATGGCTCTCAAGCTGGACACCGGTACTACTAAAAGACTCTCCAAAAGCCAAAGCGGATATAGCAAAAATTACCGAAAAGTCAAAAGGTAATGCGATAAACGGTAAAAAACTGGCAGCCGATAACTGCGCCGCTTGTCATACTATGGGTGACCAAAAAGCACCTATGGCAAATATGGCTCCGGATCTCTCAAATATAGGCGGCTACTCAACTGCGGCATATCTAAAAGAGTCGATGATTGCTCCAAATGCCGTAGTGGTTCCGGGATACAACAAAAATGCACATCCGGCTACACCGTGGTACTCTGCAGACGACAAAGGGGTTAGAACATCTACTATGCCTCCGTTCGACTCTCTAAAACCTGCTGAAATTGACGATATAGTAGCGTATCTACAAACTCTAAAAGCGGGGGTAAAATGAAAATGAAAAAGTTCGTTTTTGCATCATTGTTTGCTGGCTTTTTGACTGCGTCTGCATTTGCGGCGGCCGCTCCGGCAAAAGGGCCGGTTGATGACAAGCCGATGGCTGGCGAAATTGAAAAAAAAGGTGTTTTGGCGACGGAAGAGTGTATTAGCAAGGGGTATTTCAAAGATTGCAGGCTAGATACTACGGTCAATAGCCCTATAGCCCTTTATGTACATTCGGAAGGTGCCATGTATAAACTTGACACTGCAGGTGTAACACTAAGTGAAGTGGACGGCGGTATAGGTAAAAATAATGTTACCGTAATAGGGACGCTTGAAAAGGGAAATGTCATAAAAATGAGAGCCTATAAAGCTCCGCCTCCAGAGGCAAAATCATTCTTCAAGGGTTGCTTATAAAACTTAAAAGCCCGTTTTTGCTACGCTAACCGCTAAGGTAGTCGGCCGCCTTCTTTGGCGGCCGTTAATTACACATCCAAACTTTTACTTCATAAGGCTTCGTACCAATGGACAATACTCAAAGGGCTTTTGTATACGGTTTTTTATCCACCGTTTTTTCCGATAAACTCTCCAAAGAGAGCATAGCAGATATAAAAAACAACCCAAACTTTTTAGATTTAATCGGAGAAAACGCAAGGCGGTTTTTTGACGAGAATGATATAGATGTGCTTGATGAAGAGTTAAATATAGATTTCACTAGTGCTTTTTTGGTTAACTCTCATCCGGTTGAGTCGTCTGTAACCGATGCAAAGCATCAGATATCCACAGGGCTTGAAAATCCGGTAATGAACTTTTATATAGAAAACGGCTTTGAAATAAACCTGAATAATACCAATTTATTAACTCCGGATCACATAGCCATAGAGCTTGGCTTTATGCAAAATCTGGTTTTGTCGGGTGACCTGAAACTCCAAAAAGATTTCATGCGAAAGCACATTCTAAAATGGATGATTCCGTTTTTCGTGGGAGCGAAAAACCTTGTTGAAACCCCGTTTTATAAAGATTTTTTGGATTTTGCCACCGAGTTTTTACTGTCAGATTACGAGGGTTTAAATGTCTGATTTTTTACTCTCCGTAGATCAGTTAAAATGCCTCAGAAATGACTACGCCCACAATAACTGTTCTATTTGTGTCGATCTTTGTCCGGAGAGAGCGATAAATACCGACAGAAGAAAACTAAAAATAGATGAATCGGCATGCACCTTATGTCATGGGTGTATCGGCGTATGCCCTACGGAGGCTATAGAGAGCCAAAAATTTGAGCCGAATTTTTATATCGCAAAAGAGATTGCTTTTGAGAATAATGAGATAAAGCAAAAGCTTATCGGTGAGAGTCTGAAGATGTCGTGCAAAGACCTAGGTGCTTGTCTGGCGGTTTTTGATGAGTCTCATATCATATCTCTTGCTCTAAAAAGCCAGAGAAAAATAGAGCTTGATTTATCCGGCTGTGAACCTTGCGACCTGAACAAGAACGGCAAATTAAAAACCTGTATAGATATGTTTATTTTGGAGAGTATAAACTTTTTATCTGAGTTTGCCCCAAAAAAAGTTCCTTCCGTTATTGCAGTTAAAAAAGATGAACGGAGAAACTTTTTTAAGACCATTTTTAAACGCTCGGCAAACATAGCCGAGGAGATAAACGAAGGGGAGATCGAAAGACCAAAAACAAAGATCCCGCTAAAAAGGATACTCCTAAAAAATGCAATCAAAGACGCAATAGAGGAGGAAAACAGATTTGTAGCCGGAAATTACGGTTTTGCCGTTACAAAAGAGATCACAAAAGATTGTTCAAACTGCAAATCGTGCGTTGAGTTTTGTCCGACAAATGCCCTTTTTTATTCAAACGATTTTTCAAAAATATACTTTCAAAGCGGTAAATGTACCGACTGCTCTATATGTAACGATATATGTGACCCAAAGGCTTTTGTGGACGGTTTTGAAAAGGATATGAGCCTTTTCGCATTTGATAAAGCCAAAACGGCGATTGAGCTAGATATGAGGCCGTGCAGATCTTGTAATATGGCGTTCGCCTCGAAAAACGGAGAGGATATCTGCCCGATTTGTGACGGGTATGAGAAAAATTTTTCAGATATGTTTTTAACTGCCGAGGAGCTGGAGGCTAGAGGAGAATGAAATATATAAAATATACGGCCTATACCCTTTTGGCTATAGTCTTATTTTTGGTTGTGGATGTAGGTAGATACGCCCTATATCCGGATGTCTCCGAGCTTGTAAACAAAAATCCGATTCCGACCGCCTTTATGGAATATCGCAAAGAGCAATGGGCGGATGAGGGAAAACAAAAGGAGATTAATCAAAAATGGGTTGACTTCAAATCCATCTCACCATATCTGGTAAAAGCTGTTTTAATTAGCGAAGACGACGGGTTTTGGAAAAATGACGGTTTTGAGGTTGACGAGATGCGTCAAGCGTTTGAAAAAAATCTCAAAGCCGGAAAATTTGTTGCAGGTGGGAGCACTATATCCCAGCAACTTGCAAAAAACATCTATCTGAGCCCAAGCAAAAATCCGATTAGAAAAATCAAAGAGGCGATTTTGACCTACAGGATGAACAAAGTCCTAAGTAAAAGGAGAATTGCGGAGCTGTATCTAAACTGCGCCGAGTGGGGTGATGGAATATTCGGTATCGAAGCGGCGGCCAGACACTACTACGGTAAAAGCGCAAAAGCCCTAAGTGCTATGGAAGCGGCAAAACTGGCAGCAATCCTCCCGAATCCAATCTTGTATCAACCGGAGCAGAGTGGAAGAGTGGCAAAAAAATCAGCTCTTTTGTATAGGATAATGACTCAACGTGGGATAATAATCAAAGCTTATGAGGATGTCGTAAAACCGCAACCAAATGAGGCCAAACAGACGGAGAGTGAGCAAAATCTATCCGAATCAGACTCCCAAGTGGCAGAGCCTGAAGTTAACGAGACAAAGATGGAGCAAAACCAGAGCATTCAGTAGGATCTCAAAAGGGCGACTAGTTGATTTTTTCCAAAAAAGCCTGTTTTATTTTTTCATAAATATTTTCAAAGTCCACGGAGTAGACCCTGCTCTCCCCGATTGTTGTTATGAAGTTTGTATCTCTGTGCCATCTGGGGAGTAGGTGTAGATGTATATGCTCGGCTATTCCGGCTCCGGCCGCCTCACCCAGATTCATCCCGATATTTACTCCGCCGCACGAAAAAGCCTCTTTTAGGGCGGCTACCCCTTTTTGGGCTAGTGTTGCAATATGAACCCAGTGATGCGGTGGCAATTCCTCCAAAGCGTTAGTATGAAAATGCGGGATAATCATAAAATGCCCCGGGGAGTACGGATATTTGTTCATTACGACAAAACATATCTCATCCCTATATAGCACCTGATTTTCAGTGTCGTTTTGTGGATTTGTAGATATATCGCAAAAGACACATCCGCCGTTTTTGCCGCCCGCTACATACTCGGTTCTCCAAGGGGCATACTCATATCTCATTTTTCGTCCTATCGGTAGTTTAAG
>CALJKN010000115.1 GCA_937973585.1 uncultured Helicobacteraceae bacterium | reverse complement strand
CGATATGTTTTTGATAGAGGCAAATCGTCTATGGAGTTTGATAAAACCTCTACGACGACGACGCTGGGTCTGTACCGCTCCCAGTTATTTGAGCTTAAAACCTGAAAATCAAGCCCCTCTACGTCTATAGATAAAAAATCTATATGTTTGTCATCTGGAATATACTCATCCAAAATATCGCACAAAGTTCTAGTTTTTAGTGCTTTGGTCTCTATGATTTTATACTGCCCCCTGAGCCCATCCCTGCTCATCGATAACTCTTTTGAAAAACCGTTTAGAGCAGGCTCATTGAATATGTAGTAGGTTAGCTCCTCGCTTTTATCGGAGACTGGGATTTCAAGATTTATATCTCTCGGTCTTTTTTCATTAAAAGCCGCCATACTGCCTGGCATCGCATCGATATTTATCCCGCCCCATCCTCTGAGATAAAACAAATACGTGTTTGAAAATCGAAGCGGATGATGCGCCCCAACATCGACATAAAAACCGCTCTTTTGGCCTCCAAATATCTTGCTTAATATCATATCTTCGCCCTCTTGCGAATAGCAAAGGGAGCTGAACGGCCAAAGGGTTTTGAAAATTCGTTTTTTTATGTTATCTATAGGGCACATATATTTATCCGCAGAATCAGCATACCCATGCACCCCAGAGCACAGCACTATTCTCAACAGTTTGGCCGCTCTCATCTACTATTTTAAAAATTAGCTTCTCCTCGTCTTTTTTGGAATCTACCGTGAATTTACACTCCGATATTTCAATGGAGAGTTCATGGGTTTCATTGTTAAAAACTACAAAAAAAACAGATTGAGCTTTTTTCCCAATTTTTAAAATAACAGAATCGCCATCCATAACTTTTAAATCTATAGAAAAAACTCCATCCACACTAACACCGCCGAATCTTTTTATATCCTCCCTAACGAACGGTAACTGCATATTAAAGCCGTTGTAAAAGTATGGGAAAGTCAATTCTTCGTCAACACTTATTTGCCTCGGCGGCTCATACTCAAGTCTTTTTTTAATTAGCTCAGCCGGAACACCGCCAATAACCGAATACGGCGGAAAATTACGTGATACAACAGCATTGGCACCAACAACAGTCCCCTTTGCCAATGTTACGCCGTGTTTGATATGAACACCGCAACCTATAAAGCAATCATCCCCTATAGTTATCGGGTCTATAAAAACCTCTTTTTCTGCTTGTATTTCATCCTGATCTCTAATAGTTAAATGAGGCTGGTTTGCAAAATGATGCTTTCCAACCCCCATCAAAACATCTTTGGAAAATATGCAGTTTCTGCCTATACTAACCACGCCGGTAATAGTACATCTATCTTGTATACTTGTATCGGAACCGACGGTTATCTTGCTATCATAACCGCCTATTTCGCAATACCTGCCTATGCTTGTTCTTGCGCCCATCCGCAAGATAGATTCACCCAGCAACACAATGTCACTATATGCACCGATCCAAGACTTATTTCCAATATCAATTAATGATTTTTTTGCACAAATAACATTAGCTTTGTAATTTATCCGGCCGCAATACAAAAAACGATATCTAACCGCCTTAACCAAGCCGGAATTTAAAAAAATAAGTTTCAAAATTGAAGGTAAACGTCGTATTACGCATTTTAGTCCATTTGCACCCAACAATCAAAAACCTAGTTATTATATTTTGCAAAAACTCTCGGATATCTAGCCATTCTATCTCTTAGCTCATCACATATTTCTTTCGGAAAAGTATGTGCTTTTTTATCAAATGCCCCACCAAACAATGAATCACTAAAGTTCATTTGAAATAAAGTTCGATCGCCTTTTAATAAATATTTACCCTTGTGCAACCCTCTTGTGTCAACTACAACTATGGTTCCCTTCTTGCCGACCACCTCTAAAATATCTTCTTTTTTATAGTATTGTTCGACTTCCCAGTCTTCTATTCTGGCATAACCTCTTTTGAGAAGCTCTGCGGGAATCCCACCTGTTTTGTGTGAACCTCTAACAAAACAATGCGGTCCATGATCGGTATCCATATCGCTCAAATAAAAAAATACTTTCATCCACTTTATTCTATCCATATCAAAGTGCCATTTCGTGGCCGCCATTGCATTGGACTCTTTTACAAAATCGGTATGAATCCAGTAGCCCAATACGTCAGAAACAGGCTGACACCCTAGGTACTCTTGAGCCAGAGCGATAAGAGACATATCCGCTAATATTTTTTGAACCCTACTATTAGACAGCAAAACATCAGGATAATAATCATATCTGATGCCTTTCTTATTATTTGGGTCATATACCTCTTGGAGTTCTTCTTCTATTTTAT
>CALJKN010000114.1 GCA_937973585.1 uncultured Helicobacteraceae bacterium | reverse complement strand
GGCTTATATCTAAAACACTAAGTTGGAGGTGGCGCGAAAAAGTGGGGAGCTTACAACGGCATCTAAGAGCAGAGGATTTTATAGGGCCGTTGCTAAAAATGGCTCTTCTACTCTTGTTGAGAGTATGGATGAGAGGGGTGTGTTTGATGTTGTTAGGGATGGGGGTGGGAGGTTTTTGAGGGTGGTTTAGGGGGACTGAGGGCATTAAAAATAGCCCGAAAACCTACTCGCAATCTGTAATATTGAAGCTTTGAGGCCATTCACGCCTTCTGCGGTCCACTGAAGTAATTATCCTGAGGTAATTTGTTGCACGATGATATTCTAAAAAAAACTTCAAAAAATATGCTATAGAAAAAAAGTATTGTTTAATATTCGCTGGATTGCAGCATGTCGTATTGCTTTGATAACCTCGCTGTTATAATTTTCAGTCTATCAAGTTTTTTGGTTTTGCTTCTAATTGCAGAAACCTCACACTTATTTTTCTTTATATAGCCATTCCAATTCCATTGACCTGGTCTCTCATTTTCCCATGTCCATTTGCTTATACTTTTTGCAGTGTCTTTTACCTCTTTGTGTGACAGAGGATTGGCAAACAACCCTATGTTGGTTTCTTGTGCTTTATTCTGTACGTGATTATAAAAGCCATCATAGCTTGTGAAATCTCTTTTAACTGAGTAGGCATAAAATCGCACCGTGTCAAATAATTCGCAATTACGGCTAAAACGGCTTATAGCTACTCTTTTTTCTTTTTGTTGCCATGCATTGCTAGTACTCAAAAATTCTCTAAAATCGGCTAATTCTCTCGTCTCTAAGCTTCCGTAAACTCTGTATAAATCAGTGTTTAAAAAGTTTTTCGTGTTATGGGTGCTGTAGTTTGGATCTGCTTGCAGTGTGTTTGCGACAGTGTCGTACACATCCGATAGATAGCGCTTGGCTCTGTCGCTGTATGTGTTGACTGGAGATTTCAAGTAGTAGAGAAAGTGGCTACGACCGTTGTTTTGGTTAAGTGTTATTATTGTCGGCGTCGGTAAATTGTAGTCTGTAAATATCATTGGGTCGTCGTGATCTATATCAAATGCTAGACACTGTGTTATTTGCCCAGAGTTGACTTGTATCTGTTTGTAACGCTCTGCGTGCTCTGCCACATGGTTGGCACTACGCTTACCCCAAAACCCAGTTATGGTCTGACACTGTATGGTTCTAAAACTATTGTGCTTGTCAAAGAATTCTTTGACTTTTTGTGGGTTTTCTTGTACAATATTCACCGTAATGCATCCGTTTTGACTAAGGGCTTTGGTCGCCAAACTTTGAGCTCTTAGTCGTTGAAATTTTTCTTATTCTACATCAAACTTAAATAAAATCAATTATAAAAACTTATTTTGTGCAGACATAATGCCATAAAAGAAAAAACAAAAAATTTCCCTCCTGACTCATGCTCTTATATACTGCTTTGTCGCCGCTTGTATTAGTCCACTTCTACTCATATTGTGAGTTTTTGCGAAGCTGTCTATTTTTGCCAGTTCGTCTTCCGGTATCGTAATGTTGAGTCTAACCGCTTTTGGTTGGTGCGATGACGGCATCGGTATGGTGTCGCCGTTGTCTAATGCGTTTTGGACAAATGCCGCAAATGCATCCCTGACATCTTTTATCGCCTCTTCCGGCGTCTCACCGTCGCCCATAACGCCCTTAAAATCTTTATAGTAGGCGAACCATCCGCCGCCCTCATCCTCTGTTAAAGTTCTAAGTGTAATCTCATAATCTAGTTTCAAATATTCGTCAGCTGTTTTTGTTTTCATTTTTGATTCTCCAAAATTTCCAAAACTTGCCTGACGTATATCGCTTTTATCGGTTTTGCAAAAGGTATTGTTATGTGCTGGGAGCCGATTTTTCTAAACACATAATGACTTGAACCGCTATTTGAGCAAGTGTAGCCGACATCTTCTAACAGCTTTTTGATATCCTCAAAAGCTATATTTTTGGGATTATTTTTCATGGCCGCCAAAAGTTTTGATTTCTTGCTCATTTTGTCCCTTGTGCGAATGTGTATTTATACACACTTAAAGTTTAATTTTTTATAAAAAGTTGCTCCACAAAATCCCGTCCGCTATCCGGCGCCAGTTTTGCGTATCGCATCGTCATTTTTATGTCTGCATGATTCATAAGTTTTTGGATTGTGAAAATAGGCGTTCCTTTGATTGCCAGGTGGCTTGCAAATGTATGCCTTAATGTGTGAATTACCACACGGTTTTTGCGGTCGTCGATTTTTATTTTTTTGTTAAATTGTTCCAGATGGGCACTGACTTTGCGCTGCATATCGGATCTGCATATTTTAAATATAGTACCGTTGTTGACAGTTAGTTGTTTTTTTATTGCAACAACGGCCTCATTCGTTAAAAAAGCTTTATATGTACTATTATTTTTGAAGTCTTTAAGATTTGTAGTTCGATTGACAAAATCACAATCGAACTCACGAAGTGACATAATTGTTTCAAAACGCCCACCCGTGGTTACCGCTAAAAGGCAAAATGTGTAAAGCTCATGATGATCTGCTTTGGTATCTGCCAAAAGCTTTTGTACCTCTTTTTCTGTTAGGTATCGCTCCCGCTCATTATCAATATCGAAACGCTTAATTTTTTGTAGTGGATTTTTAGAATCGATTTTTTCATGCTTGATTCCGTAAGAAATGATTGTTGAGAGCATATCAATAAGCATATTTACAGTTTTTTGAGCGTGTGTTTTTGATTTTTCAGATTGAAATCGCATAAGCAGTTCTTGGGATATATCATCCACTACCAATGGACCAAAAATCTTTTGTAGGTGATTATTATACCTGCGTTGTTCATGAGCTCCAGATTTTGGGCTATGGATTATTCGATATCCAAAATATTCACTTGCCAATTCGGAAATAGAGACAAACTCTTTTTTTACCCTGCCAAGTTGAACTCTTTCGCCTAGACGGGCCTTCGTGGTAATTTCATTGCGCTTGTTGTAGCAATAAAGTTCTCTAATCCCCTCGCTGTATTTCCCAAGTTTTAATTCTACTTTTTTGCCATTAGCATCATCATACCTGATATAATATGTTTTGTCTGGCTTGCCATTAGTTAGCGTTTCTCTGTAAAATACGCCGTTATATTTGGTTTTAATCCTAATAGAGTTTCCCACCTATTTCCCACCTAAGAGTGAAATTTATAGTAATTTTAGCAACATATGGAAAATAATACAAATTGTCAGAAGCATTGATTTATAAGGATTCGGGAGGATATAGAAAAAATTTAAGCTTTATCGAAAAAGTGCTTCTTTTGAGTTCGAATCTCCCTCTCTCCGCCACCACCCTTTAAACCCCCATAAATACAAGC
>CALJKN010000113.1 GCA_937973585.1 uncultured Helicobacteraceae bacterium | reverse complement strand
GCTAAGCCCAAGATTAGGTCTTCGGCAGACTGCCCTCGCCGCTAGCGGCTCTTAGTGCGCCTAGCGTAGCAAAACGGGCTTTGCCGGTTTTAGCGTATTTTTTGACTATATATATTATCCCAAACGAAAGTAAACGTACTGTTAACGGGTAGCCTCATGCCACTCTGCCCAGATTCAAAACAAAATAATGCCTACCCTCTTTGTAGTCATGCGATATATCGACATCGTGCAAAGTTAGTATCTGCCTGACTATATAAAGCCCAAGACCCAACCCCTCGGAGGAGCCATCCCCTTTTACGAATGCCTCGGAGAGCAGATCAAAATTCATAGCCAAAGGCTCCCCCTCGTTTGAAATAGTCAAAATAGGGCTATCCCACTCTACCGTCACTTTTTTTGTATCACTAAATTTAACGCCGTTTTGGAGGAGGTTTTTTAATGCCAAAGCAAATAGCTTGAAATCGACAAACACCGTATCGTCGTCACTACCGAAAATCTCAATATTCTCATCCTCCAAAAAGGCGGTATCGGCCGCTTCAACTATCAAATCTTTTATCGAATACTCTTTTTGATTTAGCTTTACGCCCCCAGATGTCAGATTTTCTATCGAAAGTAGCTCCGCAATAACAACGTCAAACCTCACAAAAAGCATCTCAAACCGCTCTTTTAATCCCTCTTCGGGCAGCATCTCCGTCAAAAAGCGCCCTTTTGAGAGCGGTGTTTTTAGCTCATGGGCGATATTTCGCAAAAAAAGAGATCTCGCCTTTGAGAGGGCATCCAGTTTTGCCGTCGTTGCATCAAACGCATCCGACACCAGACGAACCTCCTCGCAGAGCCTATCGCCCAGAGGCGGCATTTGAACCCCGTCGCCGTATGCCTCAACCCTGTTTTTTAGGGTTGTTATCGGAGCCAGATTGCCAAGAATAGACCTGTACAAAATAGCCAATCCGCCGAAAGTAACCAAAAAAGCGGCGAAAATAAAAAACGTAGCCGTACTTTTTTCGCTTATATCTTCAAAAGCGACATAGCGGTTCGACCGCTTCATTATGATAAAACGCCGCCCGTCATAGTCATAAAACTCCACATAAAAAGGGCCTCTGGAGTCCGCCGCCCGAAGAGTGCCGTTTTGGACGGTTTTATTAATCTCATCCTCTGTTGCAAGCCTAAAATCAAGCTCTTTTAACCGTTCATTCAGCGTATTTTGGTCGTTTTGGGAATGCTTCATAGAGCGTCCCGCCTGCATTAGCCTTTGATGCACTTGCCCCTGAGTCTCTTTTTGCTGCACAAAAAATATAAGCCCGAATACAGCCGTAATCAATACGGCAGAGAGGGCAAACGCAACCCTGATTTTAAAAAAAAGTGAGTTTTTTCTCATCCGACAAACTTGTATCCGGCACCTTTGACCGATTTGATAAATTCCGGATTTTTCGGATTGTCGCCGAGTTTTTTCCTGATTCTACTGACTACCACATCAATGCTTCGCTCACCGCTCTCCCACCGCATTACGCTTACGTTTTCAGCGATATAGTCTCTGGAAAGCACGCTCCCTCTGGCTTCACACAAAAGCTTTAGTATCTCAAACTCAGCAAGGGTAAGCTCAAGCACCTCGCCGTCCAAAAAGGCTTGCATTTTTTTGTCGTCTATTTTTAGTCTGGATGTCTCGTTTGAGATTAGAGGGTGTTTATAGCGCCTGAGTATCGTGTGGATTCTGGCGACTAGCTCCCTTGGGTCATACGGTTTTGGGAGATAGTCGTCGGCACCCCTCTCAAGGCCGATTAGCTTGTCGGCTATATCGCTTCTGGCGGAAGATATGATAAAAGGGATTTGGGAGATTGAACGTAGCTCTCTGCACACCTCAAGCCCGTCCATCTGAGGCAGGGTAAGGTCTATGATAGCGATGTCGTAAGGGTGCGTCCTTACCCCTTCCAAAAAAGCTTTCGGAGTCTGGTAATTTGTAGCCTCCATCCCGTGTCCTGCCACAAAAGAGGAGAGCAGAGAGGCAAGCTCCGCATCATCCTCTACCATCGCTATCCGTATCATCTATTTTGCCAGTTCCGTCAAACTTTTTTGTTGCTCAGGCGTAAGTACAGAATATATTTTTGATAGATGTTCGGCTCTTAGATCAAGTACTTTTTGCATTCTGTCGTTAGCCTCTTTTTTGAAACCCTCTTTTGAAAAACCGTTTTTGGTCACAAACGGGTCTTTGTTTATAGACTTTTGCCCGATATGCAATTTTGCCATTTCAGCTCTAAACTCTTTATTTAGTTCGGCTATTTTATCCTCTTGCTCTTTTGTCAGTTTTAACGTTTTTATACTCATAGGGGCTCCAAACATCATCCCCTTATCCATATATCCACC
This sequence comes from uncultured Helicobacteraceae bacterium, assembly GCA_937973585.1. Classification (GTDB taxonomy): domain Bacteria; phylum Campylobacterota; class Campylobacteria; order Campylobacterales; family UBA6016; genus UBA6016. The sequence goes on along the minus strand of CALJKN010000113.1, from coordinate 1,397 downwards.
CATTTGTTGCTTCGACCCTTTGCCATCCATCGCCCCCATACCTTTTTCGCATGCCGGAGCGGCAAATATAGCGGTTGCGGCTATCATAGAAGCCAGTAGTAGTTTTGCGGTTTTCATCGTCGTCTCCTTATTTTGTTTTGACGATAAAACTATAAGACTATCCCGCAAACCGAAAATGAATTTTGTATTAACAAGTTTTAACGGGCTAAACCGCTTCTAAAAGCATAAATCCGGTTGAGAATCTACCGCTCTCCGGAATAAAACATAGTATCTTATCCCCTTTTTTTAATTTTCCGCTATTAAAAATCTCCTCCAAAATTATATATAGAGGCGGAACCCGTGTTTCCTTTAGTTGTGAGATTCGTAAACCATTTTTCTCTAGGTACCTCAAAACCGATTTTTTTCATAGACTCAAACATTTTATCGCTAAAGTACATCGACGAAAAATGCGGCAACAGCCAATCGACATCTTCGGCTTTTAGAGCCCTTTTTTCGATTATTTCGGCCAACGGTTTTTCTACCGCATAACTAGGGATATTCTCATTTAAAAGCTTGACATCCTGAGCTATAGCCAAAAGTGAGTTATCGACCACTTCGGATATATCCCCAAACTCCTTCCACCCCTTAACACCGCCGTTTTCTTTCGGTACACCGCCGCAATACATACATACCGGCCTCTCGTTTGCATATGAGCGTGTCTCTATCCATTCTATTTTTAGAGACAACCCATCTTTATTTGGCATATCCGACAAAAATGCAGCCCCTGCACCGTCGGAGAGCATCCATCTCAAAAAATCCTTTTCAAAAGCTATCTCCGGTTTTTTCTCCAAAGCCGACAACTTGTGCTCCGATTCGGCTTCAAAGTTTTTTGAAGCGAGCATCGGCGATACAAGCTCTGATCCGGTCGTAACGGCAGATGATGCCAATCCCCCTTTGATAGAGGCATACCCGTATTTTAAAGCCATTATCCCGCTAAGACATATCCCCGCTGCACTCATTACCTCCACGCCTGCAAGTCCCAACTCACCTTGAACCATCGGAGCATGCCCCGGCATCAGCTGATCCGGCGTACTTGTGCCGCATGATAATATATCTACGTTACGACCTTTTAGTGCCCCCTCAACCGCTTTTGCCGTAAGCTCTGCATTGTTATGCGTTAGCTTTTTCGTATCTTTGTCTATCGCATAGTGTCTCGACTTTATTCCGTTGCTTTTAAGGATAATTTTTTTGGCTCTTGACGGCTTGCCGCCTATAAATCCGAGCACCTCCTCCATCTCATCGTTGCTTACGGGATCGTTCGGTAGAAATACACACAGGTCGGTAATGTAAACGTTCGTCATAGCACACCTCCTAGAAAAGTAAAAATATCAGATCGGAAGAGCACACGTCTGAACTCC
>CALJKN010000112.1 GCA_937973585.1 uncultured Helicobacteraceae bacterium | reverse complement strand
ATACAAAATACGCCGGATGGATAAATCCATCTTCGGCTACGCTAGGCGCTAAGCCAGCACAAGCAAAGCCGCATAAAGCGGCAGAGGCTATACAAAATACGCCGGATGGATAAATCCATCTTCGGCTACGCTAGGCGCTAAGCCGCTAAAGCTAGCCGCATAAAGCGGCAGAACTTTTATACTGAGGATTTTATATAGTGAAAAAAGTAGGGTTTTTATTTCCGGGACAGGGTTCGCAAACGCTCGGTATGGGCAAAGATTTTTTGGAGAGTTTTGCCGATGCCAAACGTATGAGTGAAGAGGCAAACGACTCTTTGGGATTTGATTTGACAAAAATTATTTTGGAGGACGGTGAAAGACTAGACCAGACCGCATACTCCCAACCTGCTATTTTATTCGTTAGCCAACTGGCTTTTGCCGCATTCAAAAAAGAGTTTGACATCGACCCTGTTTTTGCGATCGGGCACTCTCTTGGTGAATTTAGCGCTATTACGGCAGCCGGAGGTCTTAGTCTTGGGGATGCTGTTTATACGGTACACCAGAGAGGTCTTTTTATGAGCGAAGATTGCGATGGCAAAAATGCCGGAATGATGGCCGTCTTGGGTCTTGACGACGAAAAGGTTGAGGCTATATGCGATAACGCCGTAAAAAACGGTAAAAAAGCATGGGCTGTCAACTATAACACTGACGGGCAGATAGTTTTGGCCGGAATAAAAGAGGATTTGGCCTCTTTGGAGGGAGAGCTAAAAGGAGCCGGTGCCAAAAGGGCTTTGCTCCTTAATATGTCCGTTTGCAGCCACTGCGAAATCCTCCAAAATGCCTCAAAAAAACTGGCAAAAGTATTAGGCGATAAACTACACGATAAATTTGCATTTGAGATAGTATCAAACGCAACCACGGACAAATATTCCACTAAAAACGATGCCGTAACACTGCTAGAAAAACAACTTGTTGCCCCGGTTCTCTACAAGCAATCTATAAAAAAGTTTGAAGATGAAGTTGATGCCTTTATAGAGTTTGGAAACGGATCCGTGCTGTCTGGGCTAAATAAAAAAATCACATCCATCCCGACATACTCGGTAAACTCCATGGCAAATATAGCCGAGATAATAGAAAAAATAAAAGGATAAATATGAGAATAGCAATTTTAGGTGCCATGAGAGAAGAGATTGAGCCGTTACTGCCAAAGGTTGAAAACCTCAAAAAAGAGGAGTATGCAAATAATATTTTTTATACCGGAACCCTATCCGGAAAAGAGATAGCTCTGGCATACAGCAAAATAGGGAAAGTAAATGCGGCACTTACCGCAACACTACTAATCGAAAAATACGGTTGTAAAAAACTCCTTTTTAGCGGTGTTGCAGGGGGGATAAATGAGAGCCTTAAAATTGGCGATTTGATAGTTGCCGATAAACTAGTTCAGCACGACGTTGATATCACGGTTTTCGGGCACGCTTGGGGGTTTATACCGGAGAGCGGAGACTTTGTAGAATCCGATAAAGAGCTAAACGAAATAGCCTCAAAAGTAGCCGAAAAATTGGGTATAAAGTTAATCAGAGGGACGATTGCAACCGGTGATCAGTTTATAGCCAGTGAAGAGAAAAAAGAGTGGATAAAAAATACCTATAAGGCTGATGCTTTAGAGATGGAAGGGGCAAGCGTCGGGTATGTATGCAAATGCCTCGGAGTACCGTTTTTTGTCCTAAGAGCCATATCCGACACGGCAGACATGGATGCCGGATTTAGCTTTGAAGAGTTTTTGGTATCATCCGCAAAAGTGAGCGCAAACTTTTTAGAAAATATTTTATTTGAGCTGTAACAGTATGAGCGAGGGGCAACCTAGTATCGTTTTTAGTAAAAAACTGGTCAAAATATTCGGTCAAACAAACGCTGAATTTTCATTAATCGAAGGGGGGGACAAAGTTTTGGTCGCCCTCTCAGGCGGCAAAGACTCCCACACTATGCTCCATCTGATAAACAGGTTAAAAAAAATCGCCCCTTTCAAATTCGACTTTAAAGCCGTAACGCTCTCATACGGAATGGGCGAAGACCTCACTTTTTTGAGCGAACACTGCCAAAAATTCGGGATAGAGCACGAGGTAATAGACTCAAAAATATTTGAGATTGCAGGTGAGCATATCAGGGAAAACTCCTCTTTTTGTAGCTTTTTCTCCAGAATGAGGCGGGGGGCATTGTATACGTATGCCCTAAATAACGGTTATAACAAGCTTGCCCTTGGGCACCATTTGGATGATGCGGCCGAGAGCTTTTTTATGAATTTATTTCAAAACGGTGCCCTTAGGTCTCTGGCTCCGAAATATAAAGCCTCAAACGGCATATACGTCATAAGGCCGCTTATTTTGATGAGGGAGGCAGCACTCGCTAATTTTGCAAAATCAAACGAGATTGCAACAATCGGCGACGAAGCGTGTCCGGCTATGAATTTTAAAGTAAAAATGCCTTACAAAAGAGAAGAGACAAAAAACTTCCTAAAAAATCTGGAGAGGGAAAAGCCGGATTTGTTTGTAATGTTAAAGTCGGCATTTAGGCATATACACGACGACACGTTTTTTGATAAAGAGAGATTAAAAGTATAGATGATTGACAAAAAACTCCTAGACCAGCTCTCAACAGAAGATAAGCAAATCTTTCTGGATACGCTGGACACCCTTATAAACCAAACATACGTCGTAGAAAATGAGTATAGAGACCTAAAAAATTCGTATGAAGCACTACATAAAATACTTAGCGAGATTATAGAATTTTTGCCTACGGCAATATGGGTTTTGGATGAAAAAGGGCAGGTTTTTTTGCAAAACTCAACCGCCAACTCACTCGGCTTTGATTTTCAAAACTTCAAAGACAACTGCGAAGCGGAGATTGATGATAGGTCATACCTCATAAAATCGGTAAAGCTAGAAAATAAAACCATTGTCTCTGCAACCGATATGACGGAGCAAAAAAGAACTCAAAGGCTAGCCTCCATGGGTCAGATGGCGGCACATCTGGCACATGAGATTAGAAATCCGGTCGGAAGCGTCGCCATATTGGCATCCACAATCCATCCGATGGTAGATGATAGAATAAAGCCGATAGTAGACGAGATCAAAAAATCAATCTGGAGGGTGGAGAGGATAATCAAAGCAACTCTTTTATTTACAAAAGGGGTTGCAATCAAAAAATCGGATTTTGAGCTAAAACAACTCGAAGATGAGATGAAAAGCGCCGTTAGCCACTACTCCTACTCCAAAGATATAGAGTTTGAATTCACACTTCCGGATATAAATATTCAGGGGGATTTTGAGCTAATCTCAATGGTAATCCAAAATATGATTTTTAACGCCATAGATGCCATAGAGGACACTAGAGACGACACTGGGTTAATCAGGGTTTATCTCGATGAAGACGACGGATATTTCTATCTGGCCGTCGAGGATAGCGGCGCACCGATAGCCGACAAAAGCATGCTATTTGACCCGTTTAAGACAACAAAAACAAAAGGGAACGGGCTAGGTTTGGCACTCTCATTGCAGATTGCAAATGCACACGGCGGCAAAATAGAGATAGGGGAGCCGAAATGCTTTAGACTCTCCATCTCAAAAGAGCTTTAGCGGTTTTTGCTAATCACAACTAGATCCTTGACGGTTGCGGCTACACTCTCTCTCAAGAACGGCTCATATATATCGGCAAGCTCCAGTGCGTTAAACGTCGGTTTTATCCACTTGCTTTCGTTGTATCCATACTTTTTGGTTACGGTATTTCCACCTTTTTTGATGCTCACCTCTATCTGAAGTTTCATCATCAGGTTTTTTCCTGTTAGTTCACTTTTTAAATACTTCATCTCAAGATTTTGGACACTCATAGACACCGAAAAATCGGCATTTTTCTCATCCGACAAAGGGGTAAATCCGGCCGCCCTCACCTCTTTTTCAAAAGCCTCTCCAAACCAATTTTGCATATCGGTAGATGTCGTTAGATACCCCTCTACGGCTCCGGCAGAGTTAATGATGGATCCCACGATCTTAGTATCGCTTGCCGCATATTTAACTCCCGACAAAAATACTTTTGAATACGCCCTCTCCCCCATATAGATAGAGTACGGTTTTGAGAACTCCATATTTGTATTTTTGACGGCACACCCTGTTAAAAATAAAGCCGAGACAGAACATACGGCTAAACCGATTAAATATTTTTTCATAAAAAGCCCCTTTACAGCGCAAAGTATTTTTCTATAAGCATAACAACATCAACCATCTTGTTTTTTTGGATAAAATGGTCGGCACCCAGAGATTCAGACATATTTTTATTTGAGTCGCCGCTCATGGACGAGTATACCGCTATCGGTAAGGATGCAAACATATCTCTTGACTTTAAGCTTTTAATCACCTCAAAACCGGATACCTCAGGCATCTCCAAATCCGTAATTATAAAAGCACAATCTTTCATCTCATGGATATTTGCATCAATAAATTCTAGGAGTCTTTTTCCGTTATCAAAAAATTTATAGCTGACCCCGGTTTTGTCTAGTACAGATTTTAGCGCTCTGGCCGCCACCTGAGAGTCTTCGGCGACAAGGAGAAATTTTGAATAATTGAGGTCGGCTTTTTTTACGTTTACCGCTTTTACCTCTTCCTCCAAAAAAGGGAAAACCTCAGAGACCATCTTTTCTATATCTACAATCTGAACCAAAGAGCCGTCTGTATAGTATGTATGATTGTTGATTTTTTTGTCGTTTCCGCCTCCGACGTTCATAGAGGGGGCTATATCGTCCCATTTTTTTGTCAATATTCTATCTGCTCTATGTATCCTAATGCCTATAAAAACACCGGAAAAGTCGCAAAGCATAACCTGAGAATCTTTTGGATCAAGACCCGCTTTTTTTAGATTTGCCCCCGATAGCGTTGAGGATGCAAACCATTTTTTCATATCTACAAGCGGAATCGTAATTCCCCTTACGGTTATAAGCCCCTCCAACAAGCTCCCCTCATCGTGCCCCACCAGAGTCGGTTCCTTATCGTATTTGATTATCTCTTGAACTTTAAATACGTTGACCGCATAGAGTTCACCCCCCTCTTGGAGGCGAAAGCACAGGTACTGCACTTCGTTGTTTTTGTGAAGTCCGGTTACCCTATCTATACTACTGCTTGCGCTCATGGCATTTCCACCTTTGGTTATTTACCGACCTTACACACACTTAAAGCCCGAAACATATTACCCTCCCGCTTTAGCAGGCAGCTTTAGGCTTGCAAAGGGCGAGTAGCCCTTGCCGCCAAATATGGGCTTTGCTCGTATTTGTGCGTAACATCAGTTATTTAATGAAGCAATTTGGACACATTTTATTTATACTACCAAACAAAACATTAGGCTAATACAAAATCGAATTAGTGTTATAATCGACAAAAACAAATAACGGCGGTTAAAACTATGTTTAGCGACGATTTAGAAGAGAGGCTGTTCGGCGGCTCACCATCATCCAGACTACTAGATATACTCAAAAATGCAAACGAGCATTTGGCATTAGAGGAACTCTCAAGGTTTCTAAAAAGGGCGGCAGCAGCAGAATATATGCTGGAGGAAAAAGGGATAAACGAAAAAGACATAGACAGATATGTATTTGAAAACTCCGAAAAAGTTCTAAGGGGTGCAGACTCTTTGGCTTTGTCGGTTATGTCGGATATCGTTACCAGAAATGAATAAACTTTTTTTAGTTTTATTTACCTGTTTTAGTTTCGTTTTTGCGGCCGACGGCGAAGATTCTGCAATAAATTGGAACTACAGAAATCAAGTAGAGCTGAAAAAAGATGAACTGGCCAGATATACTCTTGCCATAGACGATAAAATCTACAATCTGGATTTTAGATGGACCCTTTTTGTAAACGAAGGGCTCGTTATGCTATATAAGTTTAATAAGTTTCCGTACCAAAACATTTTATATAAAGACTACAAACTAAAAAGCTTTAAAATCAAGCTGAAAAATAGAGCTGAAAACGCTTTTTACGAACCGTACGCCCTCATAGTCTTTGAGGATTTTGATACTAAGACAAAAAAGGCTAAATTTACGGTTTTGCTAATGGACGAAAAAAGGGCTATACAGGCCGAGAGAGTTTTACCGAAGGCGGATTAGTTGACACAAAGAGTATCAGACGAGCTACAAAAGATCATAAAAGAGCTAGGCTCCCCCCAAATAGAGGATTTGGTATCACAGGTGGCCGGCGGGAAAATGCTTAGGCCGAGGCTAATGCTAAAAATATCCCAAAATGAGCGGATTTATGAGCTTGCCGCAATTATAGAGCTGATACACATAGCAAGTCTTTTGCACGACGACGTGATAGACTCGTCTCTGCTACGAAGACAAAAACCTACCGTAAACGCAACCGACGGAGATAAAACAGCCGTTATGCTTGGCGATATACTGTATTCAAAAGCTTTTTCAAAGCTAATATCATTCGGCCCAAAAATAGCCTACGAGGTTTCAAGCGCCGTCACAACGCTAAGCATAGGCGAGATGGAAGATGTCGAAATGGGTAAAAGCGTTAACCTAAATGAAGAGCTATACCTCTCTATGCTCTACAAAAAAACAGGCTCCCTGATAGAAGCGGCGGCAGTATCGGCGGCAATGCTAGATGGAATAGACGACGACAATATCAGAGTTTACGGCCAAAATCTAGGGGTTGCATTTCAGCTAATAGATGATTTGCTAGACATCATATCAGATGAGAAAACACTCGGAAAACAACCGTTTAGCGATTTTAAAGAGGGTAAAACGACAATAGCCTTTATCCATCTATACAAAAACGGCGACATAGATGCAACTGGGTTTTTGGACTCCATCTACCGCAAAGAGCCGTCAGAAGAGGAGATAAAAAAGCTACTCGGACTCTTTCGGCAATACGGCTCGATAGAGTATGCACTAAGTCTTGCCAAAGAGATATCCAAAAAAGCGGTATCGGCAATCCAAAAAAGCGCCCTCCCCGCAGACAAAAGCGGAGCACTTGCCGAAATAACATCGGCACAACTTCAAAGACTATCTTAGGAAAAGGTTTTAAATGCACTATCTAACGGTGAGTTTTTCACACAAAAACAGCGACATAACCGCTCGTGAAAAACTTGCTTTTACCGAAACATCCAAAGAGGAGGCGCTTGCTACGCTTACCTGTGAGGATACAAAAATATCGGAGGCGATTATCGTCTCCACCTGTAACAGGGTTGAGATTTTAGCCAGCACAAACGATACCGCAAAAGCGTCTACGGAGATATTTGAGATGCTATCACGTCACTCCGGACTCAGCATCGAAGAGCTGGAGGGGAGAGCCGACGTATTTGAGAACGAGGGGGCAGTTCACCATCTATTTGCCGTCACAAGCTCTCTTGACAGCGTAGTAATAGGCGAGACACAGATAGCGGGGCAGATAAAGGACGCTTTTAAGTTTGCATACGACAGAGGGCATTGTTCCCAAAAACTCTCTAGGGTTATGCACTATGCGTTCAAATGTGCGGCAGATGTCAGAAACCAAACGGAGATTGCAAAAAAACCGATATCGGTGGCTAGTGTCGCCGTCGATAAAGCAAAAAAGCTCTTCGGAAAACTGGACGGCGAAATTGCCGTAGTAATCGGAACAGGAGAGATGGGGGAAATCGCCTGCAAATATCTGCTAACAAACGGGGCAAACGTTATTTTGGTCAGCCGTAGCAAACAAAAAGCGGATGAGATGGGCGAAAAACTCGGCAAAAACGTAACCGGTGCCGATTTTGGGGCTATAAAAGAGCTTTTAAATACCCATAAACTCGTTTTTTCGGCCACCGGAGCGCAACACCCTATCATAACGGACGAACTTGTCGAAGAGAGGGATTTTTATAGGGCTTGGTTTGACATCTCCGTCCCTAGAGACATAGATGTCAAAAAGAGGGATAATCTGGAGGTCGTAACGGTTGACGACCTAAAAGATATAGTAGAGCAAAACCAGATGCTAAGGGCGGAAGAGGCCAGAATCGCATACACCCTTGTCGGCTCATATACGATGGATTTTTTCAAATGGATAGGGACGCTAAGCGTAGATCCGATCATTAAAGAGCTAAGGGAAAAAGCGCAGCTGATAGCCGAAAAAGAGATAAAAAACGCCGTCAAAAAAGGGTTTATAACAAAAGAGCACGAAGAGGACGTACTAAAAGTACTTCATAGTGCATTTAAAAAATTTATGCATGATCCAACGGTCAACCTAAAGGCTTTAGCAAATAGTCCAGGGCTTGATACGATGGTTGAATCACTAAAATATCTCCACAACCTCTCCAGCGAAGCCAAAATAGTAGATCGCTACAAGTGCGAATATACCGTTTCCGGCATCGATGAAGGGCAAGATTAAAATACTTTTTAAAAATAACAAGGCAGTTTTTAGATGAAATTTTCGAGAAGTCTCATAAACACGATAAAAGATTATAAAAAAGAGGATACCGAAGGGGGACTCAGAAGTCAGGAGTATCTGACGAGGGGAGGGTTTGTCCATCAGGTGGCAAGCGGCGTATATGATTTTTTACCGCTCGGCAAAATGATGCTAGACAACATCCAAAACATCATTAAAGAGGAGCTAAACAACGCCGGATGCGTAGAGGTTACACTTGCGTTCGTAACCCCTAGTGAGTTATGGCAAAAAAGCGGCAGATTTGAGAAATACGGCAAAGAGCTCTTGAGATTCAAAGATAGAAAAGAGCAGGATTTTGTCCTCTCCCCTACATGTGAAGAGCTGATGGTGGAGCTTGCAAAATCGAAAATAACAAGCTATAGACAGCTCCCTATGAATATCTATCAGATCCATCTCAAATTCAGAGACGAAATCAGGCCTAGATTTGGCCTGCTCAGAGGCAGAGAGTTCTGGATGAAAGACGGTTATTCGTTTCACGATAGTGAAGAGGATATGCTAAGAGAGTTTAATCTCATGGAGAAAACTTACAAAAAAATCTTTGCAAGACTAGGACTTGAATTTAAAGTCGTCGAGGCCGATAGCGGTGCAATCGGTGGAAGCGGCTCAAAAGAGTTTATGGTACTAGCTAATGCCGGAGAAGATACTCTGGCCGTATGCAAAGCTTGTGAATACGGCGCAAACATAGAGGCCGCCAGACGAAAGCCAAAAAAACACAAAGATGAGGCAACGCAAAAAGAGGAGATCCATACCCCCGACACAAAAACCATAGACGACCTCTCTGGGCTACTCTCTACCCCAAAAGATAGATTCGTAAAAGCGGTAGTCAAAAAAGCACTCTTCAAAGAGGAGACAAAGCCTGTAGTGTTTTTTGTAGCCGGTTGCGATGAACTGGAAGAGACAAAAGCGATAAATGCGTGCAACGCTCTGGCTTTTGAGGATATAAACGAGGAGGAGGCCGCATCATACGGTATTACTCTGGGTTTTGTGGGGCCGGATGTAGACGTAGAGTTAAAATATTTTGACGAAGAGCTAAGAGAGAGATTAGGGCTTATAGTCGGGGCAAACAAAAAAGATTACCATATAAAAGGATACGACATCCCAAAAGACGGCGTATTCAAAGATCTCGTAACGGTTCAGGAGGGGGATGCGTGCCCTAGGTGTCAGGCAGATCTATCGTATGCAAAAGGGATTGAGGTAGGGCATATCTTTCAGCTTAGAGATAGATACTCGGCTCCGATGGAGGCAAAATACCTAGATAAAAACGGAAAAACCCAAAACTTTGTGATGGGAACCTACGGAATCGGGGTGTCCAGACTCATCTCTGCAATCATAGAGCAAAAAAACGATGAAAAAGGGTGCATTCTCCCGCTCTCTGTAGCCCCTTATCAGGTAAACGTCATAATCTCAAACGTAAAAGACCAGACGCAATTTGAGGCGGCAACCAAAATATACGAAGAGTTGAAAGCAAAAAAAATCAGGGTAATTTTGGACGACAGGGACGAGAGATACGGACACAAAATGGCCGATTTTGAGCTTATCGGTTTCCCGTATGCAATTATCGTCGGCAAAAATATCACAGAACAAAAAGTTGAGATAGCAAATAGGGCAACCCTCCAAAAAGAGGCGGTAGATTTGTCCGAAGTCGTCCAAAAAATAGAAATTTTAATCGGAGAGGCAAAATGAAAAAAACGTTTGTAGCCATTTTTATGGTAGCAACGGCGCTCTTTTCGGCGACGAACAAAGAGGTTGAAGAGTACATATCGGCGACACTAAAAAACAACAAGTCGATAACGGTAAAAAATGTAAAAGTAATCTCCAAAGAGGCAATAAAAGAAAAGGACCTCTCAGGTTGGGAGTCCATGATAGTCGGCATAGAGGTTGAAGTCGATAGAAAAGGTAAAAAACAGCAGGTTAAAACAACGGATATGTACTTTACCAAAGGGGATTTTTTGTCCCCTGATATTATTGACGTAAAAAAAAACAAAAGCCTAAAGGAGTCACTCAGACCAAAGCCGACGGCGGAGTATTACGACGCTAACCACTTGGTGGCGGGCAACAAAGACGCAAAATACAAAGTCCTTGTGTTTAGCGACCCGCTCTGCCCTTTTTGCAGGGATTTGGTTCCGGATCTAATAGAGGCCGCAACAAAGCACCCGTCGAAAATCGCCATCTATCACTATACGTTCCCTCTCCTTTTTATACACCCGTCCAGTGATGCGATAGCCAGAACCGAGATAGCAATCGGTTCAAAAATACAAAAAGCAAAACTCCTCTCACTGCTTTACAAAACAGATGTAGAACCGGAAGAGAGCGACGAGGAGAAAATAACCGCCAAACTCTCATCCGAACTTGGAGTTACAGTCAAAAAATCAGATATAAGCAAAAAAGAGATACAAAAAGCATACGAAGACGAGGTACAAAAAGCGCATAAGCTCTTTGTCAAAGGGACCCCTACGGTCTATGTAAACAATGAGTTAGACGGTTCAAAAACACAAATCAATAAAATACTAAAAGAGCTTTCAAAATGAAAAAACTAATCATCGCAACAAGAGCCTCAAAACTGGCACTTTGGCAATCAAACCACATAAAAGCGGAGCTTGAAAAAGCCCATCCCGGTCTTAGCGTAGAGCTAAAACCTATCAAAACCACCGGAGACAAGATACTTGATACGCCGCTTGCCCTTATAGGAGGCAAAGGGCTCTTCACAAAAGAGCTTGAAGAGGATATGCTCTCAGGCGGCTCACACATGGCGGTTCACAGCCTAAAAGACGTACCGACAAAGTTTCCGGAAGGATTAGTCCTTGCGGCGGTAACAAAAAGAGAAGACCCTAGAGATTGCTTTTTGTCTTTTAAATACGAATCCATAGAGGCATTACCGAAAGGTGCGGTAGTAGGCACTACAAGCCTTAGAAGACGTATGCAACTAATGGAAATGAGAAGCGACCTCACAATCAAAGATTTGAGGGGAAATATTGACACGAGACTTAGAAAACTTGAAGAGGGTGAGTTTGACGCAATCATACTAGCTACAGCCGGAATCAAAAGACTAGGGCTAATCGAAAATGTCAAATACGCATCCCCTGTTGACGTAGAGCTGATGACTCCGGCTATGGGTCAGGCAGCACTCGGAATTGAGAGTATCGATGACGACGAAGTGATAGAGCTATTATCCGTACTGAATGATGAAGATAGCGAAGTTGAGACTACCATAGAGAGGGATTTTGTGGATACGCTGGAAGGCGGATGCCAGGTTCCTATCGGTATCAACGCAAAACTGGACGGAGAACTGGTAACGGTAAACGCTATTATCGGTATGCCGGACGGTTCAAAATCGATGAAAAAAACAATCACCGCATCTGCCGAGGATTTTTTGGAGATTGGCGAGGAGCTAGCAAACGACTTTTTGGCGGACGGAGCTGAGGAGCTTTTGAAGGCGGCGTGCGCAATGGGCGAAAAGATACTAAAAAAATAGATGAAAACCACCCTCCTCTCCTTTTATCAAAACAGAAAAAACCGCCTCGGAGCGGCTCTCTCCGCTCAGATTGACCCATCGGAGGTTTATGACAGAGAATTTGCCTTTGGCAGATCACCCATAATGCTTGTCGGAGAGGCTCCCGGAGAGAGTGAGGCAAAAGAGGGGAGGCCTTTTTGTGGCCCTGCCGGAAAAAACCTCTCTAAACTAATAGCCTCCACGAAGATACAAAGGGGGGGGATTCTAATCTCTAATGCCTTTGCTTTTAGGACTTTTGAAGAGGGTAAAAACGGGATCAAAAACAGAACGCCAAACTCCTCCGAGCTAAAAATCGGTTTTTCGATGCTTTGTGATGAGATTAGGATAGTAAAGCCGAAAATTATTGTTTTACTAGGGGGAAGCGCCGAGAAAGCGTTTTGTGCCTCGGACGACAAAGCAGTCAAAAACTTTGTAAAAGAGCTTCCAAAACACGAGATAAAGCCGTTTTCTTTTTTGGGTGAAAATCTCTACATAGCAAAAACACACCACCCGAGTCCACTCGTATTCAACAGAGGTGACAAGCGGCAAGAGCTGTTTGATTTTTTCCAAAAACTAGATGAATTCGCAAACTAAAAACTACATAATAGGGGCTTTGGCCTCTTTTATTATTAATATTGCACTAATACTGCTGCCGCTATACATCCTAACCAATCTCCGTGACTACAAAATTGCTTCAACCGAACACAAAACGACCCTTGATATAAAAAATTTTAAAATTGACGAAGAACCCGTAATGCCACAAAAAAACGAAGGGGCTTCACAAAGACAAGAGAAAGCCATAGCAAAACAGCAGCCGAATCAAACTCCAAAAGAGTCGCAAAGACCTCAAAAAAGCGATGAAATAATCTCCCAAAAAACCGCCAAAACAAAAACAAAACCGGAAAACACCCAAACAGATGCAAACAAAACAACCAAAGAGACGCAAACCGCCTCACAAGCAGAGAACAAAAAAACAGGTAGCACCCTCCTCTCGGCTATAAATACCGAATTTAAGGCCAAAAGGGAATCCAGAAGCAGAAACGGACTTCTAAAAAAATACTACGGTGATGAACTGGACAAAATGAGTGCCGATGAAGAGGATTTTTTGGAAAAAAATTTCTCTAAAATCGTCGCCTTGGGGCAAATACAGTACGAAAAACAGATCTATATGAATAATGTCAGGGGAACCGGAGACGGGGTGCTGGAGTTTTATCTACTCCCAAACGGTGATACAGAGGGGATGAAAATAACAACGACCTCGTACAACACAAGACTTGATAAAACGGCGATGGAAGCTACAGAACTGGCAAAAAAAGACTTCCCTAGACCAAAAGTAAAAACGAAAATAAAAATTCCTTTTTATATACATTAGAACATTATACGCATATATGAGCAAAGCTCTTATATGCGGCAGGGACACGGGTGTCCCTTGCATCCCCCTGAAGCTACCCGCTAAAGCGGGAGAGTTTTATGAAATTGGTGCAATATATGAGCAAAGCTCTTATATGCGGCAGGGACACGGGTGTCCCTTGCATCCCC
>CALJKN010000111.1 GCA_937973585.1 uncultured Helicobacteraceae bacterium | reverse complement strand
GCCCTCAACCGGTGCAATCGTAAATTTCCGCGCACCCCAGTCGAGCGTCATCGATGTTTTTGCACAGTCATCCTTCTCATATGCCATGGTAGTATTGTCATCCTCGTACAGGGCAAATGTATTGTCCGCGCCCGCGTAAACGCGTACCGTCAGCTCATCCGGGTTGGATTCTACATCCAGCGCACTGATCTTCTCTGTCATCGGGATGATCGCACCTGCTTTCGCAAGAACCGGGATTTCCTCCAGCGTACGGTACAGATCCATACTTCTGCCACCCTCGTAAATCATTCCGTTGAAGAAATCAAACCACGTACCTTCCGGCAGCCACACCTTTGTTTTTGCACGCTTCAGCTCCGGAATGCATTTCGTTGTCACCGGTGTTACCATCAGCTCACTTCCGAAGAAGTACTGATTCGGTGCCTGATTTTTGCCCCAGAAAACCACTCGTTATAGTCGCCATATTCGTCCTTGTGTTCATCATTCCAATCTTGCGTTTTTATAATAATTTCTTTATCAAGTGCTATATTGTTAATATCAAAATCAAGCCATTCTTCTTTTGTATCAGAATCTCTTAAATATGTGTACCACCAATTAGCGTATTTCGCCTTACTTAGGTCAACAGGCTTAAAAACACCGTAAAAACACAAAAGCGGTATTTTTGGGTCAACACCAAGATACTCCATCATGTCGCAATATGACAAGTCGCTATCAAACCCGCTTTTTCCTTTCACAGCCAGCATGAAAACAACCCTAATTAATCCATTTTTTTCAAAATAGCACTCCCAATTAAGCCATCCATCTTTTTTGTCAGTAAGAAAATCAAAAGTTTTTTCTTCAAAATCCCTTGTTTGTTTTTTTCGCTTTCCTTCTAAAGCTTTTGCAATATCTTCAAAAATACTATCAATATCCGTGCAAAGCTCCGAACAATACTTTAGTACATTGACCGCATTCTCTGTTTTTTGATTAATCATTTTTCGACCTCCTGATAAAATTTTGTTCTAGCAATATTTATGTAGCCTCCAAGCCCGTGAAAGTACTCTTTATCATAAAACAGACAACTAAAAATTTGCCTCTCCATATCGGTTTCCCATCCGTTCCAATACTTTAGATTTTTGTGTTCCAAATACCTGCAGACCATATCCAAGATTTTTTGCTCCAAGCCTTCGCTATCTTTTTTCGCCAATTCGGCGGCAATATGAAACTGCTCCCAACTTAGCCAAAATACTTTTTTGTTATTTGCATATTTTTCGATAGTTTCGGCTGCTATTTTATTGTCTGGCGTTAGGTAGATGAGTGCATCGCAATGATGGGAGTAATCTTCAAGCTGATCCTCAGAGCTCTCGCCGCTATAGTATTTAACCTCCACTATAATCTTATTTCCATTTCTCATTTTGAAATATATATCAGGCTCATCTCTTGTTTTGTTATTTTTGTCGTTTTTGTTATTAAAAATTTTCCAAAATTCTATCTTTCCGTCAATGCTGCTTTCTCTGATAAAGTTTTTTATCTCCGCACCAGAGTGGATAGGTTTTGCATGTGAAAGTATTTTTAGCAAATACATATCGACAAGCGACAATAACCCAAATATATTGGAGGTTAAAACATCTTCTTGCGTTGATATTGGCTGTTGCTGTCTAATTTTTCTATTGATTTCCGCCTCAATCACCGATAACCCCTTGTCGAAAATATAAATCCCATTTTGCAAAATAATATAACATACCCCTATTAAATAGTGTCAAGTTTTATTTCAGCCATACGCCCTTTATGCCTAAAAAGCATGTATCTACTTAACAACATTTCAATGTTTTTTGAGCCAACCGGATTTTGCGAATGGATAGCAAAAGTAAAGTTGTCTGGGATGGCTATCAGACCGGATATATCTGATTCAACTAGCCATTTTGCAAGGTCATATCCACTTGGGTATATCCGCCCATCATCCGAACATCCCAAATCATGGTCGAAACTAATAAACTCAGGGGCTCCTCTTTCCAATACAAAACTCATTGCCTCATCAAAACTTCTTACTACGACATAATCGGCATCGTCAGGCTCTCTGATGTCGTCCAAATATAACTTTGTCACACAATCCGTCCGTTTGCATAGTCAAAATGTAAAATCCTGTTATGCACAAAATCAATATGCACATCCCCATTGCTCATAATTACGCCGTAAAAACTACCTCTTTTTGCTATTGCATAGCTATTTTGGAAGTTATCTATCTCACTATAAACAAAGTCCGTCAGTTCATCGCCGCACACATTGATAAGCCCAAAGTATTTTCCATTGGAAACTTTTGCAACGCCATTTTTAAAATCGAATGCTTGTGTATATTTACAATCAATCACCGTCTCACCCGATAGATTGATATAGCCCCATAAGCCTCTCAATCTTACCCTTGCCAAGCCTTCCGAAAAGTGCCAAATTTCTTGATATTTGCACTCCGACACCATATGTCCATCTTTTGCCACAAAACCCCATTTCCCAACATTGCAAACCCCTGCCACGCCTTCGTAAAATTGCCATGCAATATCAAAGTCGTCAGGCATAAATTATCCCCTTTGTGCTGACTTTTTCTTTTTCCTTATTGGGAATTTTTTGAAACAAAATTGAAACATCTATTTTTCCTTCATTTTCAAGTAGCCATGCCTTATACTCTTCATGAGTGCATGTCGGTCGTATTTGATTCCACTTTTCAGTGAGTATGGCTTGATTTTGCGGTGATAATCTCCTTACTCCTAACTGCGCAAACAGCCTAACTTCTTCGACAGTCATATTGAGTCCTTTTTGCTATTTTCAATATAATAGTTGACGCGCGGGACACCCTTATGTCCCAATTTTTAAAATTTTTCAGATAATCTTTGACAAATCCAAGAGGAAGAAAGATGCCCTATAAACACGACTACGACAAAGCAATGCGACGAATATACGAAATTTTTCAACGAGCATACGACGGTGAGACAATAAACATGAAAGAGCTGGCTATAGAGTTTGGCGTAAGTGAAAAAACAATACAAAGAGACATTCACCAGCGAACATCACTCGGTCAAATGATGGAACGAACCAAGGGCGGTTTTGTTCTTACACAAAAATCAAAGCTAGCATCGCCAAAAGACACGGTAACGCTTGAGATATTGGAAAGACTGAGTGAAAATTTGGGCTCTGATTTCGCAATGAGGGCTAAATCGCTTCTCACTAGACTAAAGGAGCAACTTGACCCAGCGGTGTTTGCAAAAATTCAGATGGAAGACATCGGAAGCCATATGCAAGTGATGTCCGAACTTGATATGGCAATAAAGGAGAGTTTGGAAGTTACTTTTACATACAAACTTACCAAAAAAAGTTTTGAGGTAAACGCAAAGCCACACAAAATTGCAAGCTTTGACGGTTTTTGGTATTTGATAGCCACAGACACAAGGGAAGACATAATCAAAAAATACCACATCAAGAGCATTAGCGGGTTACAACTCACAAGCAATAAATTCAAAACTTCTAAAAAACTGCAAGAACACTTGGAAAACGCAATAAATATATGGTTTTCTCCTGACGCAAAAGCATACACGGCAAAATTATGGGTAAGCAGGGAGATATGCAAATACTTTGAAAGAAAACCACTAAATAAAAGTCAAAGTGTCATGCCAGATATGGGGGACTATATTTTAGAGGTCAAAATAACCGATGACTATGAAATAATTCCTGAGATTATGAAGTGGATTCCATTTGTAAGACCGCTAGAGCCACAGACTCTAGCGGACGAGGTCGAGAAACGGGTAGCTCAATATTTAGATTCTACCTCTCATCCATAAACTTATATTTTTCGCCTCTTTTGCCGGTGTATACCTGTACTGGGCGGAATAGTTTATTATCGGCTTTATACTCCCTCCAATGTGCTAGCCATCCGGCGGTTCTGGCTATTGCAAAGATAGAGGTAAAAAACTCGGTCGGGATGCCCAGTAGATGATAGATACACCCCGAGTAAAAATCGACATTCGGATATACCCCTTTTTGCCTTAGGTGCTCTAAAGCGTGCTTTTCGACCTCTTTTGCTACCTTATATAGCCTGCTCTCCCCTTTTATCTCAACTACCCTTTTGAGGAGTTTCTCTAGCTCTACGGCCCTTGGGTCGTATGTCTTATAGACCCTATGCCCGAAGCCCATTATTTTTTCTTTGTTTTTGATTTTTTTGGCGATATAGGCTTTTGCATTTTTAGGCTCACCTATCTCTATGAGCATTTTTACAACCTCTTCATTTGCTCCGCCGTGCAGAGGGCCGGAGAGGGAACCCAGAGCCGCCGATATGACCTTATACGGATCGGCAAGCGTAGAACCCACAACCAAAGTAGCAAACGTAGAGGCATTCATCGTGTGTTCGGCGTGGAGTATGAGACATTTATCCAGTATCTTCGCTATCTCAGAATCCGGAACCTTTCCGTTTAGCATCAATAATATATTTTCGCTAAAGCTTAACTCCTCTCTTGCTCGTATCGGCTCGTCACCCCTTCTCATTCTCATCCAGTTTGCCATAACGACCGGAGTTTTTGCTATCAGTCTCGTGATAGTGTCATACTCAAAATCCTCGGAGTAATTGGCATCGGTATAAAAAGCCCCGAGTATCGCTATCATTGCCTGCAAGACACTCATCGGATGCGTAGAATCCGGGAGGTTTTTCATAATATCTACGATTCTAAATTTTAGTTTTTGACGGCGAACTATCGTCTCGTTCCACCGCTTAAACTCGGCAGCATCGGGCAGCTCGCCGTATATAAGCATAAAAGCGGTTTCCAAAAAATTTGAATACTCCGTAAGCTCTAAAATATCTATCCCTCTATACTCCAGCTTTCCGGCCTCTCCGTCTATGTAGCTAATCTCAGATTTTGCGGCGGCTATTCCGGCTAGACCCGGTATGACTTCGTTTTGTTCCATTTAACCCTCTTTAAATCCACTCTTGAATAAAATCTATCCTATGAATTTTATGTATTTGATATTAAAAACAACCGTAGCTCTCATTTTAGCCCTCGGCGGCTTTGCATTGTATCTTTTCACCTACCTAAACGAGAATATAGAGCCAAAAGAGAAGTTTGTAAAAATAGAAAAGGGGTCAAACCAAAATGCGCTCGAATCGTTATCCGATATAGGAATAACCACAAATATCATCGACGGGATAACCCTCAAATACCTAGGAGGGGCAAAAAGCGGCTCCATATCGCTTGACGGAGTGAGTACTAGACTTGAACTTTTGGAAGCCATGGTAAAGGGTAAAAGTAAAAACTTTTCGGTTACCTTGATTCCCGGTGAGACGACAGAGATATTTTTGAAATCGGTAGCAAAAGAGCACAACCTATCA
>CALJKN010000110.1 GCA_937973585.1 uncultured Helicobacteraceae bacterium | reverse complement strand
ACAGAGCTTTTTCCGCTCCCCATAAAACCGATTAAAACTATATTCATTGATGGATATTTAGACTCTTTAAAGGGTCTATCCCTTTTTCTATGTCGTATGTTTTTTTGATTCTGCTACCGTCAATAGCTTGAAACTCAATGGTAATTTTTTTGATTTTGACCGAATCTACAGGTGGGGTAATAGTGATAGACTGAAGCTTCTCAATTTTGTTTATCTGAGCCATATCGGCTCCCGTTATATCCTCTTTTACCGCATCCTTAAAAGGGTTTGTTCTAGCCGACAACACCATAGATGCCGCCAAAAGCAAAAAAAGTATCTTTTTCAATTTTTACCCTCAAGTTTTTTTAGCTCAAAAAGCTCTTTTTGGTGTTTCGCATTCTCCTCTTTCAGTTTTTCAACCTCGGAGATCAACCTATCACGCTGTTCTTCCAATGCCCAAAGGGTTGTTATGGAGTTTGGGCCGAAAAAAAAGCTTGCAATATACACCGTAAATAGAGCAATTATAAAAAACAAAAACGTAAGCCGCCAGAATGTGCGGCTTACGTCAAGTAGCTTACGCTTTTTAGGAACCTCTAATTCGTCAAGAATCTCATTCATCTATTTTCTAAATAGCGTTCTTCCCAGATATTCTGCACTTACGCCAAGCTCTTCTTCTATCTCTAGCAGCCTATTGTATTTTGCTATCCTCTCAGATCTGGCAGTTGAACCTGTTTTGATTTGTCCGGAGTTTACCGCAACGGCTAGATCTGCTATGAAGCTATCTTCCGTCTCGCCGCTCCTGTGTGATACGATGCAGGTATAGTCGTTTCTATGTGCAAGCCTCATTGTCTGCATAGTCTCGGATAGTGTACCTATCTGATTTAGCTTTATTAGTACTGAGTTTGCGATATTTTTTTCGATCCCCTCTGCAACGATTTTTTTATTTGTAACAAACAAGTCATCTCCTACGAGCTGTACTTTTGAACCTAGCCTCTCCGTTAGTTCCGCCCAACCCGTCCAGTCGCCCTCATCAAGGCCGTCTTCGATTGATACTATCGGATATTTTCCTATTAGCATCTCATAGTAATCAACCATTTCAGAACTCGTAAGGACTCTGTTTTCAGTATGCAGGTTATACTTGCCATCCTCATAAAACTCGCTTGACGCTACATCAAGGGCAATGCATATATCTTCGCCCGGTCTGTATCCGGCAAGCTCTATAGCTTTCATAATTTTTTGTATAGGCTCTTCGTTATTTGCAAGACTCGGAGCAAAACCACCTTCGTCACCGATATTTGTAGAGTGACCTTCATCGTGTAGTACTTTTTTGAGTGCTTGATATACCTCTGCCGAAGCTCTGAGCGCCTCTCTAAAGCTATCAAAGCCTACAGGCATAATCATATACTCTTGAAAGTCCGCACTATTTGCCGCATGGGCTCCACCGTTAATGATATTTAGCATCGGAGTCGGGATAACAACCGCATTTGCACCGCCCAAATATCTATACAAAGGGACACCCAAAGAGGTAGCCGCAGCTCTAGCAACCGCCATGGATACACCTAGCGCCGCATTTGCACCGATTTTTGAGTAGTTATCTGTTCCGTCAACCTGTTTTATGATGGCATCTATATGCCCTTGATTAAACGGGCTCAGACCCATAATCTCATCGGCTACGGAAGTTCTGACGTTTTCACACGCTTTCAAAACACCTTTTCCGCCAAATCTGGCCTTATCGCCGTCTCTAAGTTCCAAAGCCTCTCTTTTTCCGGTACTAGCACCGCTTGGAACATACGCACTCTCAACGCTTCCGTCAGAGAGTCTAACCGTAACTTTGACCGTAGGATTACCTCTGGAATCTATAGCTTCGCTTGCAAACAAATCATCTATGTAAATCATTCATCATCTCCTGTACTGATATCGTCCGATAGGCTCGGCAGATCGCCCTCAAGCCCTATACTATTGCGTATTTCGTTTTCAATTTCCTGACAAACAGCCGAATTATCTTTTAAAAATATTTTGGCGTTCTCTCTACCCTGCCCTATTTTTGTAGATTTATACGAAAACCAAGCTCCCGCTTTATCTATAACGTCTAGTTTCACGCCGTAATCTACTATCTCTCCGGTTCGGCTTATACCCTCTCCAAACATTATATCGAACTCCGCTTGCCTAAACGGCGGCGCAACTTTATTTTTTATAACCTTGGCCTTAACCCT
>CALJKN010000109.1 GCA_937973585.1 uncultured Helicobacteraceae bacterium | reverse complement strand
CGTTTTCAAGCCCTTTTTTTACCTCGACATACGGGTTTGAGGCCGACATCTCGTCAACGCTTTTTGCTAGTTCGGTAAGAGAACTCTCCAAAATCGGGAGCCAGAGCTTCATGGAGAGCCTGACGGTCTGTTTTTGTACCTGTCCTTGCTTTAGCATATCACCCTCCATACAAAAGAATGACGATATTCTAATCCCAAAAGAGCAAATATTACAAAAATGTTTGATTATTTTTTAATCAATAAGCAAAATTCAGGGGATAATAAATTGCATAATCGTAAAACTACGTTTGAAGTAACCCAGCCGTATACCCGCTAGAAAATGCCCACTGCAGGTTGTAGCCACCACACGGGCCGTCGATGTCCATCACCTCTCCGCAAAAATAAAGCCCCCTCACAAGTTTACTTTGCATTGTTTTTGGGTCTATCTCTTTTAGGTTTACGCCGCCCCTCGTTATCATCGCCGCCTTAAAACCGTCGTGCCCGATGACGGTGAGCGGTACGGCGACTAGTAGCTTTATGAGGGCATCTCTTTTTGCCCCTTCCGCTTTACCTAGGGGCATACCCCCGTTTACCCCCGACATCTCACACAACACACGGGCGACGGAGAGCGGCAAAAAATACGAGAGTAGCTCTATCGTATTTGCATGAGGGTTTTTAGCCGTCCCCTCTTTGAGCTTTTGCCTTATCTGCTCCTCATTCATCCCTTGCGTCAGGCTCACGAGTAGCGGCACTTCGCCGTACTTGTCCAGTAGCGGTGTTATCTCTCTGGCAAAATCCAAAACTACGGGGCCTCTGATACCGTTACTCGTAAAGATGAGGTCTCCGACGGCCTTTAGCCCTTTGGCTTTTGGCATATCTATCCGTATGTGCGCTTTTGGTATCGTATCGGCACGACAAACGGCAAACTGCGTCTCTCTCGTATGTAGCGGAAGCATTGCCGGAGACGGAGCTACGATAGTATGAGAGGCCGACTCTGCCAACGTATATCCGTCACCCTCCGCCCCAAGCCTAGGATAACCCATCCCGCCTACCGCAATGATGACACTGTCACACTCATACGCTACGCCACCCGCCTCTACGCCGTACACCACACCGTTGTCTATGATGAGTCTATCCGCTTTTGTATTGCACACTAGCTCCACGCCGACACGTCCGGCCTCCGTCTCAAGCGCCGATACGATATGCGCCGAATCATGTGAGACCGGAAAAACCCGAAAGCCGTCCGGCGCATGGGTCTGCACACCGATAGAGGCAAAAAACTCTCTCAAGCTATGCCCGTCAAAAGCCCTCAGTGCATCGGACATAAACCGCCCGTTTCGACCGAAACGCCCCATAAACTCGTCATTTGATAGTGTATTTGTGAGATTGCACCGTCCACCGCCCGTGGCTCGTAGCTTTGCCCCGACCGACGGGAGTTTTTCTAGTAGTAGGACTTTTGTTTTTTTGCTTGTTTCTCGTTTTGCCGCCGTGATAGCCGCCGCTAGCCCCGCCGCCCCTGCACCTAGTACGATTACGTCATATTTGTTTGATTTTTGCATACGAGATTATAGGGGATTTGAGATTTTAAGAGAGCAAATCTTTTTCCCTTTTGTTACTAGCTCATCAAACACCTACGAGAAATCCACCATAGACATCCGGACGGCAATCATCCCATATAATGATTTTATTCCGGCCACAAAAGCCAACAAAATAGCTTTAAGCCCCATATAAATTATGATACTAAAAAGGCAAAAAACAACAAAAGTGATGATTATATGCATAGCCCATCTCCCGATTTTTTAGCAGATACTCTAGCACGAGGAGATGACAGGTTGTGTCGTTTTTTAGGATTTATTGACGCATTTTATCGTCTGCTTGCCCATCCAGATAATCCCGCAAAACACCGTTTAGTTTTTGTTGTAGATGTGCCGGAGAGAGTATTTCGACATACGGAAGCCAGTATTTGACGGCTCCTAGTAGCTCACCCTCATAGGCGACTTTTGTAGACAAAATCAGATACTCTCCGTTTTGCTCCAACGTTTGCTGAGACGGCAGTAGCTTTCGCCTCAAAAAATACTCCGCAACAACGGCCTTGACCCTCACCGTCGCCTCAATCGCATTTTGCGTAAACCACCCCGATTCACTAGACTCTATCACACCCAAAATCTCTTTGGATGGCAAAAACCCCTCTTCGTAAACAATCAAACCGGATATTTTGCCCAAAACATAGTTTTTTAGAATCCCGCCCTCATCGGCCGCAAGATACCAAACTCCGTTTTTGTTTAAAAGCCTATACGGATTTGCGGTTCGCCCTTTTGCTTTGTACCGAAAACTTATCTTTTTCATCCCCGAAATCGCCTTGTCGAGGGCTTCAAATTCGGATGATTTTTGTTCTAAATTTTCATATTCATAACTTTTGACGGCATAGGGTGTGCTTTTGTTATCATCTATGATCTTTGCGATAAAGCTATTTGCAAGAGACGGATAAAGCGCCTCTACACCGCTCATCTTTGCAAAACGTCTTATGTCGTCAAAACATATTTTTCCGAGGGCATGAGGCTCTAGTGAGTATTCGCTGTTTTCTCTTTTTATCGGCAACGAGGCTAGTCTCTCATTCAAATCCCTCTGAATAGTCCGCCTATCCACACCAAACTCAACTGTCAAATCATCAATTCGCAATCTCTCTCCGGCGCTTAGCCTAATCAGTATTTGCGACAGTCTAATCCCTAGCTTATCATGTGGCTTTGCTTGTTTACTATCCATAATTTGACGACCTATAAATTTGCTTTACGTCCGAAAATATTTTTATAGCCTACGCACAATCAGACAATAAAAACTCGTGTTTTAGCTTGTACTCAATAATCCCGCCAAGCGATATATCCTCGTCGATATCGTCAAAATGAATCCCTCTGCCGCCACCTATTAAACGATAGTTTAAAAGCCTAGACACATCACTTTGCTCTATCCGTTTTGTATAAGAATAAGGGATGCTGAGTATATCCCCGCTACTCAAATACACCAAAATTTTGTCGTTCAGTTCAATTTTGTTGATTAAAATACTCATCCCATCTCTCCAATAAAAAATGCCTGTGCCCAGTAGCAATGTCGGCATTCATCGCCCCCAACAAACAAAAAATCATAATTTAATTCTACCATCTTTATCGCCTATCCGAAAATTTTCAAATCCAAAAAATAAAACCCAGCCTAAAATATATCTAATCACAAGTATAATAATCGTATAGGCAAAAAAGACAAATTAATATAAGAAAATTATTTGCATAGCTTTTTATTATAAAAATATTGAGAGAAAAATTGAGCAAAAGCTTGACGAACTCGAAAGAGAGGACTAAATAACGATGATTGAAATTTTAGCACTTATACTTGCCAGTGCAACTTTCGGGGTTTTGGTATATTTAGCAAAGCACGATGCAAGAGGATGGAGAAAAACACACTAAATACCAAATCATCCCACCGACATCAGCCCTCTATCTCCAAATCTATAAAAATCCAAAAAAATAAAACCAAATCCAAAAAACGACACAACCTGTCGTTTGCTTTTGATATTCTTTTTTTTGAAATCAAAAAAGGAGACTATTAAATGATTCGTTTTTTACTGGAGAGTGCGGCGATTTTGGCTATAGGGTACGGGGTGAAAAAGTTTTTTGAGGATGATGAAAATATAGAAAAAATAGACGATGCTTTGTGCACAATAGGCGATAGACTGGAGGAATTGGAACAAAATGTAAATAAGTTTTTAGACACGCTAGGAGAAAAGGCGGAGGCGTATTTTGGGGAAAACAGATGACACATCTGCAATCAAGCTAATTTAAATATTATGAGCTAAAATTAAAGTTTTTAGCAGATGTTAAATTTTACACATATTTATCACGACTCAAGCCGCAAATATTAACACTTTGGAAAAATAAAATGCTGAATATTCAAAATAAATTCACGGAATACCTTGTTAAGTTATCCGACGAACTTTCAAAGCTTAGCCTAAACAATGAAAGCAAAGAAAACTTGCTTTTAGACATAAAGCAAAAAATAAAAAGAGTTGAAAACACAGAACTAATCATCCCAGTTATAGGGGCTTTTAGCGCCGGAAAAAGTACACTTTTGAACTCTTTTTTGCAAAAAGATTATTTGGAGGTTGACATAACGCCGGAAACAGCTTTGGCTACAGAGCTAAGATATTGTGAAGAGGAATATATCGAAGCTGTCAACAAAGACGGTCAAACCGTCAAGTACCAAATAAGCGAAAAAGAGGAGATAAAAAATGCGGCCTCTAATTTTAGGTTTCTGAGGTTTTACATCAATAATCCAGAGCTAAAAAAGATAGAGCCGCTAACGCTTGTGGATATGCCGGGCTTTGACTCTCCGCTAGATTTACACAATCAAGCCATTATGGAGTATCTAGGCAGAGGAGCCCACTATATCGTGCTTACAAGCATAGAAGACGGAACCATTACACGCTCAATGACAAGACAACTCTCCGACATAAAAGAATACGGACGAGATTTCTCGTTTTTTCTAAGTAAAACAAACTTAAGAGCCGCATCTGAGGCAGAGCAGATTGCTGAAAACATAAAACAACAAATCGAAGATAGTTTTGACATATCAAAAAATATAACTATGATTGACGACAACGGCGGAGAAAACCTACAAAAGATTTTATCCGAGATAGACCCTGAAAGTTTGTTCAAAAGTC
>CALJKN010000108.1 GCA_937973585.1 uncultured Helicobacteraceae bacterium | reverse complement strand
GAGGCTTTTAAGGCCAAAATACCGCAAGCGTATTACGACAAAGCGCCTGACGAAAAAGTGCTTTATCTGGTTTGCGCCTCGGTGTTTTATATTGAGGAGCTGTTTGAAGAGAGCGAATACGAGCCGGGGCTTGAAATTATGAGAAAATGCGAATATGACTGCTGCTAAGTAAGCCTTATTTTTAGTAAAAAGGGGTAAACTCTTCGTAAAATACAACAAAGGCTTTATATGGCTATATCCAGAAGAGATTTTATGGCGGCCTCGGCGCTTTGCCTAGCGTCCGGCCTATACGCAGAACCCGCACCGAAAAAGACTCCACCGATACTTACCGGATTTTTGGCAGCTCCGACACCTAGAGCCTTACCGTTTGACTCCAAAAATCTCATAGGGATTTCGGAGCGACTGATTCTTTCTCACCACACAAACAACTACACCGGAGCAGTCAAGAGGCTGGGGCTTATAAATGCCCAGATAGCCGCCCTAAACCCCGATGCCCCGCCGTTTGCCAGAGGGAGCTTGGCGAAAGAGGCGTTAACGGCTACAAACTCTATGATTTTGCACGAATTGTATTTTGACAACTTGGGCTACTCCGGCGATATGGGTCTGGAGCTTAGAGCTGCTCTGGAGAAGAGCTTTGGTAGCGTCGATAAATGGCAAAAAGATTTTACGAATATCGCAATGTCCCTCTCCGGCGGGAGCGGGTGGGTTGTTTTGGCCTATTGCGACAGGCTTGGGACGCTCACAAATATAAGAGCCGAAAGCCACAACGAGGGGTTGGCATACGGTACTCCGATACTTGTTTGCGATATGTATGAACACTCGTATCAGATGGATTTTGGGGCAAACGCAAAAGCATATTTGGAGGCGTTTTTTAAAAACATAAACTACGCCGTAGTGGAAAACAGACTAACAAAAATAATCAGATAAAGGGGAAAACAGTATGAACACGATAACCAAAGTTGCAATCGCTGCATTCGTAGCGGCTCCGATCATCGTCTACACGGTCAAAAATACGGGCGGCGAAAAAGCCCCGCACAATGACGGAGTATCGGCAGTCGTAGAGAGCGGTATCACAGCCGACAAACTATACGCCCAAAAGTGCGCCTCTTGTCACGGGCAAAACGGAGAGGGTAGCGACGCACATCCGAAACTAGCCGGAATCGCAAAGGATGTTTTTGTCGCAAAAATAGAAAAACACTCAAATATCCAAAACACAGGAGCCAATCCGGTTATGAACTCTCAAGCATCATCGCTCTCAAAACAAGACATAGAAGCACTATCGGTCTATGTCTCGTCGCTAAAACCGGTCGAGGGGCAAGCAGACGCAAACAAAACGGCTAAAAAACAAGAGCTAAAACTTGAAAAAGGGGGCGGCGGGGATTAATAGCCCAAGCTGGATCATAAGAGACGGGAAGCGCCTCAGCGCAAACCCGTTTCGTCCTTTAGCGCCGCCCTCAAAAGAATATCGTTAATAACATAGTTGCCCTGCCCCTCTTTTGTTATCAACCCCATATCCTCCAAAGACGTATGCACCTGATACAGGCTCTTGCTACCTATGGCGGGCGGTACCGTATTTGCGATTGAGTGCAAAACATCGATATGATGTCTCTTTTTTTTGGCGGCAGATATAAGCTCTCCGATATAAGCATCGTTGTTGCTTGCGACGATCATCATTGTATTGTCCGTCAATTTGTCATCAATACTCTCCAACCTATCAATAACAACGCTATTGTAAACCAGTTGCAATGCTTGCATCGTATAATCGGGGTGTCCGCCGTAAAACTCTATCATTTTATCAAGCGAGCCAAAATCCGAAATACCGATAGAGCCAAACGCCTCGTGTGCAGCCTCTCTCACTTCGTCGATATCCAACGGCGGTAGTTTCATTATCTGTGCAAAATGAAAAAACGGTGAGCTTTTTTTTTCAAAAATTTTGCTCATAATACTCTCAATACTACCCAAAAAAACGTATGTCAAATTTTCATGGTGCTGCGCTACCGCTCTTAGCTTATCCAAAACACTATCATCAGCTAAATCCAAAATCTCCTGAAACTCGTCAAATATGATTTTTATATTTACGCTTAATTTTGCGCCGATTTTGTCAGCCGTATCCAGAGCGCCCAAAAAAAGTTCCGTGTCGTCGGTTTGCATATTCAGCTGCTCCAACGTCACCTCGCCTATTCCGTCGATTTTTATACTTTGCAATCTCTTGAATAGCTCCAGTAACGCATTTCCCCCTAGCATTACGGATTTTTTTACAAAACCCTCGACACCCGCCAAAGCATACGCCTTGTCGATTATATCGGTCGCCAATCTCCTCAGACTAACAACTCTACGCAAATCGGACATGATATACGAATAGCCACCCTCGTACTCAAAAACATGCTTGACGAGCGATGTTTTTCCAAAACGCCTCGGCGCTTTTATCATAACCGGTTGATTGTTATTTATGTATTGTTTAAATATCGGGAGATGTTTTTTTCTATCAAGAAACTCTCCACCCTTAACAGGTACTCCGGTTCTAAACATCAAATATCTCCAAAAAAATAATATGGATTAGTATATCCATAAAATTTATAGAGGTCAATTTATGCGATAGATGTGTCTATATTTTTTATAGATAATTGAGCCGTCTGAATTAGTTCTCAAATTTTGAGCAAAGCTCAAAATTAGGCCTTCTGGTCAAACTCCCCGCTATGATATAGCCATCTGCCGTTTTCTTTTAGGAAGCGGCTTTTTTCGTGCAGTATTCCGTCCGACAACTTTGCTTTGAACTCTACAAATGCCTCGTTTTCACCGTCGATAAAATCCGCAACCTCTAAACCCAAAAACTCCGTAGAATCGCAAAAAGTAGAAAGCTCCTTTGCCCAGACTTTTCTATCCTCTTTAAAATCCGGATTCTCCGGATGGGTCGTTCGGATGATATAGCTGGTGTCTCCCGCCGCATAGGCCGAATATCTCGTCACCATCAGTTTCAGGGCATCTGACGGCTCTACGCCGTCATGGAAAACGCCGCAACATTTTTTGTATTTGAGTCTACTGCCGCAAGGGCATTTTGCATTTGGGGAGAGTTTCATTTTTTGTCCACCGGATAAATAGTAAAGATAATATAATTTTAATCAAAACTAACTGGCTGTAGAGATTATATAAATGCAAGATATTAAATTTCCGTTTTTTGAGCACGTCGGAGCAACTCTCAAGCACATTAGCGGCGGATATGCCGAGACCGAACTAATCGTAAAAGAGCACCACCTACAACACTTAGGTTTTGTCCACGGCGGAGTGATTTCCACGATGCTAGACAATACCGGATGGTACGCCGCCATGAGTCAACTAGACGATACGGAGACAAGTGTCACGATGCAGATAAACATCGACTACCTAAAACCATCCAAATGCGACAGACTGATATGCAAAGCAACCGTAATCCAAAAAGGTAGACGTAGGAGTTTTGTCGAGATAAAGCTATTTGACGATTGCGATTCCCTCGTAGCGGTTGCCAGCGGAAACTATGCGGTTTTAGCCCAAAAACAATGATATGCAAAAAAACAATACAGGCGATATCCGGCACAACCCTTTTTAGGTATCTCAGAATCTGGCTAAAAGCCAATACCGCCATCGTAATATCAGGTTTTATCGTCGTCTCATTTTTGTCGTTTTCCGTCTTTCAAATCGTCAGCCTCAATGAAACAGTGATGGATACGCTGGAGGAGAACGGATACAAAAGCTACGAGGCCGAAATCAAATCAAAGGTAGAAGGGCTAATAAAAGAGCTGGACGAGCTGGATAGGGTCTACTCAAAAACCGATCTTACAAAGTCCCAAAAAAGGGAGTTGATGCTAGATTTTGTCGGCTCAAAAAACTTTTCTGACGACAATGAGGAGTATTTTTTTGTTTTAAAGAGCGACGGCTCCGTACTCCTCTCGCTACTCGTCCAAGATGGAAGCAAAAGCGGTGAAAACGCAATCGCCCTAAAAGACAAAAACGGAAAAGAGTACGTCAAGGATATAGTCGAAAAAGCCTCGTCCGGAGGCGGCTACGTCAGATACAAACTCCCAAAGGTAGGCTCCCCGAATCAAACCGATAAACTCTCATACGTAAAGGGCTACCCGAAATACGACATTATCGTCGGCTCCGGTGTCTATATGGACGACGTTAAAAACTCCATCAAAAAACAAAGAGACAAACTATTTAACCAGACGGTCATACACGCAACCCTCATACTCTTAAGCCTTTTGGCGTTTTTTGTATTTTTGGTCTACAAAATCTTTGAGTCTACAAAACGGAAAATCGAATCACAACTGGAGACCGCAAAGGAAATGCTAAAAAAAGAGGAGGATCTAAAAATCTTCAAGCAGGCGATAGAATCGACCAGAAACGGGGTTATCATCACCTCCTCAAAAGCAGAAGATACAAAGGTTATATACGTCAACAAGATGTTTACGGAGATAACCGGATACGGCAAATCGGACATCATCGGCCAAAACTGCCGGATACTAAACGAAGGGACAAGCGACCAGCAGACAAAACAGATAATCAAGCAGGCGATAGAGGAATCTAAATCGGTAAAAGCGACGATAAAAAACAGAAAAAAAGACGGGACGCTTTTTTATAACGACCTGTTCATATCCCCTATATTTATGGATGAAGATAGTGATGCCAAATACTTTGTCGGAGTTCAAAACGACGTAACGGAGAGCGTCTACCTACGGGATGAACTGGAAAAAAGGGTTCTGGAGATAGAGAAGCTAAAAGACAGTGCCGAACTAAAACTAAAAAAACTGTTTGATGCTAGCTCTGAGGCGATATTTTTTATCAAAGCGGAGAACAACTTTGAGAAAATGAGGTTTTTGGACGCAAACGAAGAGGCGTGCAGGTGACGGGCTACACAAAGCAGGAGCTTCTCTCAATGCATCCGAGAAGGCTATATAAGGGCGCAAAAGACAGAGAGCTTTTGGAGAGGTTTGCGACAAAACTGCTATGGGACAAACGTGGGAGCGCCGAATACCAGATAACCACTAAGACAAAAGAGACGATAGACATATACCTAAGCTCCGCCGTCATAGAGATCGGAGATGAGCGGGTAGTAATGGCGATAGCCCACGATATCAGCGAGCAAAAGAGGCTCTCAAGGGAGCTAGAGGCGGCAAAAGAGGCACTGGAGGAGGCACAGAGAATCTCAAAGACCGGAAACTACGAGATAAACCTAATAAAAAATGAGGTTGTTATCTCAAAAGAGTTGGAGAGGATTTTTGAACTCCCCAAAAAAGAGTCCTACCCTATGGAGGATTTTATCTCTATGATTGCCGACGAAGACGAGGAGAGGGTCATAGCGGCAATGGCAAGAGCGGTAAACAACGGGGCGCTGATAGACGAATCGTTCAAAATCACAACCAAAAAAGGGGCGGTAAAGCACATAAAAACCATTATGCAACCAAAAGCCGACGACAAAAATATAATATTTGGGATCACGCAGGACATAACCGAACAAACCCTGATACAGAGCCGCCAAAAAGAGCAGGAGGCACTCCTAATCCGTCAGGGGAGGCTATCGGCGATGGGTGAGATGATAGGAAATATCGCCCACCAGTGGAGACAACCGCTAAACGCTCTGGGGCTAAACATGCAAGAGGTGAAAATGGCTTTTGAGTTTGGCGAGGCCGATTTGCATTTTGTAAACGAGAGTGTAGCCAGATCAATGGATCTAATCAAAAAGATGTCAAAAACGATAGACGATTTTAGAAACTTTTTCTCCCCCGAAAAGCACAAAGAGCCTTTTATGTTAGAGGCCGCCTTGTTGCAGACTATAGGCTTTGTAAAAGAGTCGCTAAGCGCCGTCGGGATAGAAGTCGCCTTCCACTGTAGCGAGGATGCGTCGATCGAGGGCTACCCGAACGAGCTAAAACAGTCGATACTGGGGATTATCGCAAACTCAAAAGACGCACTACTGGAAAACAAAATCCAAAATCCGAAAATAGAGATAAGGCTAACAATAGAGGATCAAACCGGAATTATCCAAATCATAGACAACGGTGGGGGGATACCGGAGGAGATTATCGGCAAGATATTTGACCCGTATTTTACGACCAAAGAGCAAGGCAAAGGAACCGGAATCGGCCTATACACGGCAAAAACTATCATAGAGGGCAATATGGACGGAAAGCTCAAAATAGAATCGACGGACAACACCACCAAAGCCACAATAACACTTCCGCTCCGCTAACACCAGTTTTACGGCTTTGGCTAAAATTTGAGATTTAAATCATAGTTGTCAATTTTATGTAATTTTCTGTAGATTAAAGATTAACTTTAAACAAGGAAAATTGCTATGAAATATTTTGAACTGAGATGCAAGGCATACTGCAAAAACGATACTCCATTCGGCGATAGCTTTGAGGCGCTCTCCAAGCTAATCAGCTTTTCGATGGCTAGAGGCGGACTGGGGGAGCTGCACGATAGAAGCGGCTACAAGCATTTTGTCTTTGGCGGACTCCTCCCCATAGAGACGGACAAAATCTACAAAAAAGGCTCCGTATACACCTTTTGCATCCGGACGTTTGACGAGGCGTTTGCCGACAAGCTGGCGGCGGCTCTAAAGCAAAACACGGAACACCCGACGCTTTTGATCGTAGAGGCGGATAAAAAGCGGGTCGGACAGTTTTTCGTCGGCGAACTATACACCGCAACCCCTACGATAGTCTCGGTATCCGCCGGAAGATACTGGACGTTTGAAGAGGACGGCGACATCCTAAAACTCCAAAAACAACTCCACGATAATCTGGAAAAAAAATACAAAAGCTTTTTCGGCGAAGAGATAGCGCTAGACTCGGCGACGCAAAACTTCATCCAACTATTAGAACTAAAAAACCGCAAACCGCAAACGATAAAAGTCAAAAAAGAGGGAGGCTTTATCCGCTTTTTCGGCAACAAACTCCGCATTGTCCCAAACGAAGACGAACTAAGCCAAAAACTAGCATTCACCGCTCTTGCTTGCGGGCTAGGGGAGAAGAATAGTTACGGGGGCGGGTTTTGTTTGGGGGAGGGGGTGAGATGATTTATGATGTTTTAGAGGTCTTTAGAAAAGAGTATGAGCAAAAAGGCGACAAGCTTATTTTAGATAACTATGTTTTAAAAGATGGGCTTTATGTGATGGTAGGTGCCGATGAAAGCTTGAAATATTTCATTTTTACCAACGATAAAAAACAAGAAAATAAAGAAAACTGTTTTAAAGATTTAGATGGAAATATTCAAAAAGATGCGTATGAGTGGTTTAAGGAGCGGGATTATTATAGCGGCTACTTGAACTCCAATAAATCTTTTTATGATAAAAAAATTCACAATGTAAACTATCTCTCTTTTTTTGTCAAAACTGAAAGCTTTAATGAAGAATCAGACAAAAGACTGGATGCAAATGCCATCAGAGGTCAATATAAAGCTTTATCT
>CALJKN010000107.1 GCA_937973585.1 uncultured Helicobacteraceae bacterium | reverse complement strand
AGTATTTTGAGGAGGCAAAAAAAGAGCTAGAGAGCGAGAGGGATAGGCTGGAGAGAGAGGCTAGCGAGGTGTTGGAGGAAAAAAATACAATAGAAAAAGCGCAAAGTAACACCGATGGCATAAATCTTTCTGAGGAATAACAAAAATAAACAATCCATTTTTTATGTATGCTAAAGTTGAAATACTCAATAGGATAGCCTTGGATCCAATGTGTATGAGTCGCAAGCAAAACTCTTCGAGAGCATTGAATAAAATACTTTGTGGCTTTTTCTGAATTAAAGATGAAAAAAGGAGATGGTTGTCTTGACAAGCATGGCAACACAATAGACTATCATATAAAGGAATTTGACATGGGTACTATGGTTAGAGCTAGCTGCCAATGCGGTTTTGAACAGGATGAGATTTATGTCGATCGTGGAATGATAAATTTTTCCGGTGTTGACTATCTCCTCTTTCCTTTTTTGTGCAAAAATTGTGGCTCAATATTTGAAGCAAATAAAGGATAGAGAAGATATCTTCTGGGAAACTCGGTATGAACAAGCAGTAATCTTGAAAGAAAAATCAAATTATTGTCCGGCTTGCAAACAGTATAGTTTGGAATTTGAAGAGTATGGATTGTGGGATTGAGAGGAAATACAGAAAACTTGAGCGATAAAAACCTATGGATAAGGAGTTCTGATGCACACACCGCAAAACAGCTGGATAGAGGCTCTGCAAAACTGGGCGCTTGAAAATCCTATAAAAGAGATAGAGAGGATAAGAGCTGATTACAAAAACTATGACGGCCATGTAGGACTGCCGACCGAGCCGGATGAGCTACTCACCGTCAAAAAGCTTATATTGCCGCTAGGGGATTGGTACAGGGGCAAAATCCCAAAAGAGATAGGGGAGCTAAAAACACTCACCGAGCTCTCTATTTTTGCTAGAAATGCGCTAGAGACTCCTAGCGAGATATTTCATCTGCCAAATCTCAAAAAAATACATGTTAGCAACTGCTATGAATTCAAGATAAAAGACGATGATTTAAAAGCGCTCATAGCTAACGGCTGTCAAGATATCCATGTAAACTCAACCTACATGAGCATAAATGACAACGCCGTAAGAGATGAAAAAATCATAGACTACCTATCTAGGACAAATCTATACATCACTTCAAGAGATTTTGGAATCAGAAGAGATGAGCTCTACAAGGTAGCAAAAAAGATAGCTTTTGAAGATTGGGAGATGTCCAACTATATATTGGGGTTTTTGGATTGCAAGTATATGTACGGCTTTGCCGCATTCTTGGCGGCGGTTAAACACAAAGACATAGACGAAGTAGATGCCCTCATCCATACTATCTTGCTAGATTATGAAGAGACGGATGACCATGAGACTTTTGCTCAAAATCTCTTAGAGGTCGGACTCTCTATTGTCGATGTCTTCCCTAATAAAGCGCTTGAATGCCATAAGTATGTCAATGATATATACGAAATAGTAGACTGTTTACCCGGTGAGATTATCGATTTGTCCGTCGAGATTGTCTGTAGCATAGCAAAAGAGGATATCAAAAAAGCATTAGAGCGCATGGATATTATAGATGAAGATGGGTACAAGCTTGACGCACTAGATAGAATCCAAGAGTTTGCTCAATCAAAAGAGATGCTGGATGCAATCAACGATATGAGAAGCAAGGTTAAGCTGGATATTTCTGCTTATGAGAAGAGTTTGACGTAAAAAAAGATTACAAGATAGCCGAAAAACACCTAAAAAAAGTAATAGAAATAGACGACGATTACGCTCCGGCTCTAGGTACTTATGCGTTGTTACTGGATTTTATCAAAAAAGAGTACGACGAAGCGGAGAAGTACTATCAAAAGTCGATAAGGCTAGACGGTGAGGACTGTGTAACCATCGGAAACTATGCGATTTTTTTGAAAAACGTCAAAAAAGATTATGGTGCTGCCGAACATTATTTCAAAAAAGCACTTGATTTGGAGCCTATGAGTATTTATGACAACTGTGGATACGCCGGATTGTTGTACGGTATGGGTAAAAAAGAGGAAGGGGATAAATACCTAAAAAGAGCCATGTCGGTGACAGAAGATGTTACGGATGAAGTTGCCGTTGAGATGTGGTTTTACGTGTTGGCTCATTTTGATAAAACGCCGGATAGGGCACAAGCAACTTTGGATGAGCTACTGGCAAGCGGGGCACGCTCTGTTAGATGCGATTTTGAACCGAATATCAAGATGGCTGAAAAAGATGGTTATCCGGATACAAAAATGTTACGTGAGTATTCCGAAAAAATAACTACGGAGTAGGGCGGCCATTGCCCCTCCATCGTCTTTTTTACTTTTGCCCGATACGTTTGATTGCCTCTATCGTCTCTGTATCTGTTTGGCTCCCCCTGTTTGCCAGTTGCTCTATGATATTTTGCATATTTTGAGGGGTTAGGTTTTGTCCCAGTTTTGCCTTTAGCGATGTTTTTGCAGCTTTTAGCCGAAAGACCGCCGTTTGCGATATCATCTTAGTGTATATCGGATTCGTGGCCTCTATCGTCTCATATCCGCCTTCCGGTTGGAGTTTTTGCATCAGGGCGTTTAGTACGGCGCATTTTTCCGCATCGTTTTCTATTTTTGAGATCTCACCCTCAATGTACGCAGATGCAAAATAATGTGTCGCCGGACATGCCGAGATGGTACCGCTAAAGTATGACGGTATGAGTGAATACGGTTTTACCGCAGAAAAAGAGGCTTTTTGGTTTTTGGCTATCAGCTGCACCTTTCGCCCCTCGTGGGAGCCGTGAAAACAGATAGAGTCTTCAAACCATACAAAATTCAGAGGGATACAGTAAGGGGCATCGCCGTCCAAAAGAGCCAACGTACCGTACTCGCATTCCGATAACAAACCTTCAAGCGCCGCTTTGTCTTTTATCTCAAATTCCGCTCTTCTCATATCTCTATCTCCCCGCTCATATATTTTGCCGCATACCCTTTTAGCGCCACTCTATCCGCTTTTAGTTCGCACTCTATCTCTCCGCCCCGTCTTGAGAGCTGTTTTGCGTTTAGCGTCGTTTTGCCTAGTTTTTTGCCCCAGTATGGGGCTAGGGCGCAATGTGCGGAGCCTGTTACGGGGTCTTCGTCTATGCCGTACTTGGGGGCAAAAAATCGACTGACAAAGTCGCTAGTCTCGCCCCTTGCCGTTACGATAACCCCGCGTCCGTCAAGCTCTTTTAGCTTTGCAAAATCGGGCTTTAGCTCCAAAACCTCACGCTCGCTCCCCAGTACCGCCATATAATCCATCCCGACAAACGTCTCAAGCAAAGTCGCATTGGTAGCCTCTATCATCCGTGTCGGCGCATCGCACGCCCTCATCGGCTCCATCGGAAAATCCATACACAGCCTACCGTTCGCCTCTTTTGCGACTGTTAGAGCGCCGCTTTTTGTCTCAAACGCTATCGTATCGCCGCTAAACCCCAATATCTCAAACAACGCAAAAGCGCTAGCCAAAGTAGCATGCCCGCAAAGCCGAACCTCGGAGACGGGCGTAAACCACCGAAGCCCAAAACCGCCGCCCTCCGGCGCAAAAAACGCCGTCTCCGATAGATTGTTTTCCTCCGCTATTTTTTGCATAACGGCGTCGTCTAGCCAACTCTCAAGCGGCACAACCGCCGCCGGATTGCCGCCGAATATGGTTTTTGTGAATGCGTCGATTTGGTAGATTTTTAGTTTCATGGCTCACTCCGCCGTTTTATTCTTCACTGCCGCTTTTTTGATAGCCTCAAGTGCCTCTTTTTGTTTTTTGTCGTACTGGGTCAAAAACATCTCTTTTGCTTTGACAAAGCGCTCATTTTGGTTTTTTTTCGCAAAGACCTTGTAATGCTCGTGAGAGGGCAAAAAGTCTAGCGAGTTGTCGCTATCGTCGTCCGCTATCTTGAATGCGGCGATATACTCTCTAATGGAGCGGTTCTCCTCTTTTGTGTATGAGTATATCCTCTCAAGCTCTTTAATATCTAGTAAATTTTTTTCCAAAATTACAGCGGCGTCGAATAGGTCTCTACTTTTTTGCCTGTTAAAAAGAGCAAATATTTTAAGCGATATGATGTCCTTTAACGATAAGATTTTGAGCTTTGAGCCTTCACTATACGGCGCAAACTCGGCGTTTTCTATGATGGACATCTGAATAGGCGAACTAAAATGCGAAAACTCCAGTTTGATACCGCCTACCGTAAACCTCAAATGATAGTTTTCTATATCTTCACCCTTATTGATTCTAAACGTCGCCCTGTTTTTGTCCGCAACCGCCCTTGCGCCTAGGGCGAAGGCAAAGGCTTTGATTTGCGCTACCGGAAGCTTGTGCGTGCAGGCAATATCTATGTCGTACGAGACTCTGTGGTTGAGATAGGCAGAGAGCGCCGTACCGCCGATAAAAAAGAGTGTGCCGGAGTCAAACAATGGATGGTTTTTGATTTTATCAAGAAGCTCACTAACCTCGTTTGTCATGTAGCCTCCACTCCTCAAACCGCTCCAAGAGGGCTCGTATTTTTCGATACTCTTCGCTCTTTCTTGTTTTGTAGATTTTTAGCGCCTCTCGAACCAGCCTTTTGTACCCAAAAAGCGCATACAACCCCATCAAGTCCTCTTCGCTGTATTCTAGCAGGTACGCTTTTATCAACTCGTCGGCGTTTATCAAAAAGCCGTTTTTGACGCTCCAAAACAGGTCGTTTGCAAAAAGAGATTTGTCTAGTTTGACGGTGCGCTCTGAGCGTTTGTAAAGCGTTTTGTCGGTCGGTTTATAAAAAACCCCTCTTTGCGGCTTGACGATTTCGCCTCTGTCGGCTAGCCTTGAGAGATACACCCGTACTTTATCGTCGTTTTGGGCAAATTGTGCTACTGAATACGGCGTATCCACTTTAAGCTTTTTAATTTTTCTTAAGATAGTAGATACATCCGATATTTCAGCGCTTTTGACTATATTTTTCATACCAAAAGTATATTAAATTTGTTTCAAAGTGTCAATACGACTAAAACATAAAATTTAAGCGTTTTATGTTTAATTTATTTTTTGAATATCCTTTATTTTTAGGCTCAAAATAGCTTTTTAAATCAATATTGCAACACAAAATTGTTTCAAACTAGTCTAGACAAATACAAATAAAACTCTTTTAGCCTCCCAAACTCTGCCACTAGCTCATCGGCAAAGCTTTCGTCAAAAAGCCTTTTGTCAATCTCTCTATTTTTGACCATATAAAAACTCTTTTTTTGGTAGTACTTTGCTAGATATGGCGGGTGCGGCTTGATGGTGCGTTTGTACTCATCGCCTGCCAGCTCAAAGCCGTCAGCCTCCACGGGTGCACTCACTGCCTCAAAGCTCTTTGGGTCACGGTCTATCGCCGCTCTCAGGGCGTCCATGTTTTCCCTGCCCGCCTCGTAAAACCCCATGCCGTATCTATAGCCATGCGGCGAAATCTCAAAATAAAAAGCCGGATGGCTCTGCCACTCCTTACCGCCTCGTTTGAACGCTAACCACATACAGTCACGAAAGAGCGATTTGTCTTTTGAAAATCTCGTGTCTCTGTATATCCTCGATATGACCCGTGAAGGTTTGGTCTCAAAGGCGGGGTCGATGGAGAGCATAAAACCCGATAGCCGCTCCACTAGCGCTTTCATCGGTTCGCCCACAAAGCTCTCGAACTCTGTTTTGTGCTCGTTGTACCACTCTTTGCTATTTACCGCTTTTAGCTCATCCAAAAATGCTAGCGTGTCGGGTGTGAAGTGCGTCATTGTTTTTTGCCTTTTTTGAGGTTGTTGTCTATTAATGCCGATATGCTCTCCTCGATATAGTATGTGAGAGCCTCCCGCTCTTTTGCACCGAGGGTTTTTATCGTGTGTCCCCGTAGCATCTTGCCTTTGCCGCCCAATAGAGCGTACTTGTCCTTCATGTGAGCGCCCCGAAACCATCCGATACGTACGCCGTTTGGTTCGGTCTTGATGTAGCAAATCCCGCCGAGCGGCGAAAAATATGATGTGATACATTTGCTCTGCTTCTCACTCACCCCATCGCCGATACACCCCATAATAAACTCTCTCGTCGCCAAAAATAGCTCTGCATATTGAGAGCCAAGGTCTTCGTCAAAGCGCATAAAATTTCCGTTTTGATTTTTGTTTTATTTTAACTCTCAAAAAATCAAAAACACAAAAACATTGCAAAATGCTAAAAATAATAAAGATAAAATCGGCTTAATATTTTTATCGGAGCAATAATGAATCCGCAACGGTTATCTCAAAAAGAGCTGATAAGCGCCATAAAAGATGCAAAAGGGCATGAAAATATAAAGTTTTGTTTTTTGCTCGGAGCGGGAGCGTCTGTGACTTCCGGCATACCATCCGGCGAAAAACTATCGGCTGGTTGGTACAAAGAGATAAAAGAGCGCAAGAATGAGAAAGATTTTGCGGATTGGAAAGAGAAGGAAGAAATCGACGAAAAAGATTTGGCTTCGTCGTATCCAAAAATATATCAAGAGCGTTTTAGGGCAAACAGGGAAAATGGATACGCACAGATACAAAAGCTATTTGCCAACAAAGAGCCAAGCGTTGGATACGCATACTTTGCAAAACTATTAGCCGAAAACGGCAATAAATTTGTCATCACTACAAACTTCGACACGCTCATAGAGGATGCGCTCTTTGACTACACGAGGACTAGACCGCTTGTTTGCGGGCATGAGTCTTTGGCTAGCTACATCAATCTGCATACTGGCAGACCGACTATCGTCAAAGTGCATAGAGATATTTTGCTAGACCCGATAAGCGACGAAAAAGGCGTAGCCGACATGTACGAGCAGTGGCAAAAAGCGCTAAGGCCGATACTCTCTAGCTTTCATCTCATAGTCATAGGCTACAACGGCAACGATGGGAGCGTGATGGAGTATCTAAAAGCGCTAAAAGAGAATAGAAAGCCTATATACTGGTGCATCAGAGGGAAAAAAGAGTTACCAGAAAAAATAAAAGAAGTATTAACCCAAAACGACTATGTGGTTGATATAGATGGTTTTGACGAGCTAGTCATAGAGCTTTGTGCGGAGCTTGGAGTGGCGATAGATATAACAAAGGTCGGCATAGAAGATAGCGAAATAGTCAAAAATGCTAAAAATCGAGCCGAGAGATTTATCGAACAGCTAAATGAGTTGGGTAAACAGGAAAGCGAAAAGGCGGACAAGACAAAAACTGAAATGCCACAAACAATAAAAGAAATTTTACCGAAGTGGTGGGAATATCACTGGAAAATTGAAAAGGCAAAAACCTCGGAAGAGAAAGAGGAAATATATAAAGAGGGTATACGGAAACTACCAAATAGTCACGAGCTGATAGGCAACTACGCCCTTTTCCTAAAAAACATCCGCAAAGACTACGACAACGCCGAAAAGTACTACAAAAAAGCGTTAGAGGTTGACCCTGAGAATGCAGACTACAACGGCAACTACGCCGGATTTTTGCTGGGGCTTGGCAGAAAAATTGAGGGCAAAAAATATCTCGATAAGGCGTTTGGGCTACAAAAAGATGAAAATGATTTGGCGGTTGAGCTTTGGTTTTATGCGTTAGCTCATGTTGCAGATAGAAGAGATGAGGCGAGACGGGAGCTTGATAGACTACTTGCGGGCGGCGTTCGCTCTATCGGATGGGATTTTTCACCAAATATTGAGAGAGCCGAAAAAGATGGTTATCCGGATATGGACGAATTGCGAGAGTATGCCCGCAAAATAACTACCGAGTAGCGGCAGGCTATAAATTGCCAAATACTATTTTTAGCATACCTATAGCCGATACATAATCATCCGCTTCTCCCGTAGCCTTTGCCGCCAGTATCGCCCCCTCTATGACGACGGTGACGAATAGGGCTAGGGTTTCGGTGTTGCACCCTTTTAGTTCGCCGGCTTGTACCGCTTTGTCCAGAACCGCTTGGACTGCGCCCCGAAAATTTCGGTAAAACTCTTTTGAGAGCTTGTCAAAATCATCATCCAGATTGGACATCTCCTGCACGATATTTGCGAGCGGACACCCACGCCTGAAATCACGGTTTGAGGTATCTAGTAGCGTCTCAAACAAAGCCCCGATATATCCCCCGTCCATCTCTACTATCTTGCCGTATTTGGTTGTGAACCGCTCCGACATCTTTTCGCTTAGTGCCGACATCGTCATCTCTTTTTTGTTGGCAAAAAAATGGTACATAGAGCCTTTGTGCACCCCTGCTTTTGCGAGTATGTCTGTTAGCGATGCACCCTGATACCCTTTTTCGTATACCTCGTCAAAGGTCGCATCTATCAGCCGCTCTCTTGCGTTTTTCGTGTTTTTTTCCATTCCGTCATTATATCGTAAAATTACCACTTGACTAATCAGTCAAATTTTGGCTAAAATTTAGCTTGACTATTTGGTCAACTACACAACAAGGGGTCTTCAATGCTTATCAAAACAGTAAAACCGGAAGAGGCAACAGGTGAATTGGCAGATTTGTATGCGCAAATCAAAGCTATCAGGGGCAGGGTGCCGATGTCGGCACAGCTATGGAGCACTAGTCCGGAGCTTTACAAACAACAGCTTTCGTTTATCGGTTATTATATGGGGCACAAGACGCTATCGGCTCCGCTACTTGCCGCCATCAGGATACTTGTCTCTACCTCTACGGATTGCGTTTACTGTATAGATTTTAACTCTGCGATGATGGTAAATATGTTTGGCTGGAGCGTTGAGGATGTAGCGGATCTAAAACAAAACGGCAAAAGCGCCAAGCTAAGCGAAAAAGAGAACGCCATACTGGCTTTTGTAATCAAATCGGTCAAAAACTGCAAAAAAGCGGACGAAGCCGAGCTAAATGCGCTCAGAGGTATGGGATGGGAAGACGGCGATATACTAGACGCTACCCAACACGGAGCCAGAATGGCCGCCATCGACATCATTTTTAATACGTTTGATCTCGTCAGCGATGATGAATAAAACAGTAGTCGGGTAGTAAAATACAAACCAAAAATTTCAAAGGCTATACGATGGGCAAAAGATTTGGGGCGTTGAGCGACGACGACAAAGAGTTTATAGCGGCGCAAAAGATGTTTTTTATCGCAAGTTCTAGCGGCAAAGAGGTAAATCTAAGCCCTAGAGGCTACGACTGTTTTCGTGTGACGGGCGACAATGAGGCGGTGTTTCTCGACTATCCCGGTAGCGGCAACAGAACTGCCAGAGACATAGATGGAGACGGTGAAATCACCGTGATGTTTTGCTCTTTTGGCGACAAACCGATGATTCTCAGGCTCTTTTGCAAAGGGGAGATAGTGGACAGGGACGACGAGGGTTGTCGTGCTTTGTTTGACCCTTTGTACCTTGTGGGGATGAGGCGGTTTGTGAGGCTCCGTATTTATTGCGTTGAGCATAGTTGCGGGATGAGCGTGCCGTTTTATGAGTTTGTAGGCGAACGTGAGTCGATACGCAAATGGTGCCAAAGGGATGCGGCAAGCGGAAAAATAGACGAGTACATAGCCGCCAATGCCGTGCCTGAGGATTTGGGCAAGTACAAAAATTGGATACAATGACCTAAAAAATTGAAGGTCGATATGTTCCTACCCACCACCCCCGCCGAAAAAGAGAAGCTGGGAATCAAACAATTTGATGTGATCCTCGTAAGCGGCGATACCTATATCGACTCTGCATATAGCGGCATAGCCATCATCGGGCGACTGCTGGAGAGCAAGGGGTATAGTGTCGGCATCATCGCACAGCCGGACTGTGAGAGTGACGACATAACAAGGCT
>CALJKN010000106.1 GCA_937973585.1 uncultured Helicobacteraceae bacterium | reverse complement strand
ACGGGCAGTTCTCAATATCCCAAACACCGACGGCAGCAGCCGCAGGAT
Source organism: uncultured Helicobacteraceae bacterium (assembly GCA_937973585.1). GTDB lineage: Bacteria > Campylobacterota > Campylobacteria > Campylobacterales > UBA6016 > UBA6016. Next base: position 28,027 of record CALJKN010000106.1, on the reverse strand, counting down.
ATAGGTTTGCCTTGTCCGATAGCAGTACTACGCCTAGCAACTTTGCCGGAGCCACGGGTCTTGGAAGATTATTTGACGGGAGCGATGCGAAAAATATATCACTAAAAGATACGTTTTTGGCAGATCCGTCTTTAATTCATCCGTATGCAAATCCTACCCTTGGTAACAATGCTATTGCAAATGCCATAGTTCAGCTGCAATATCAAGAGGTGGGCTTTATAAATAGAGACAAGAGTACGACCTCAAAAACTATAGCTAGTTTCTATACCGAAATTGCCACCCTTGTGGCTACTCACACCGATACGGCGATTAAAAACAACGATTCTGCCGAGGCAGCCTATAATGCCGTAAATGAGCAGTATCAGTCAGTTTCTAAAGTATCAACCGATGAAGAGCTGATGAATCTAATCAAATTTCAAGCGGGCTATTCGGCTAGCGCCAAAGTAGTTACGACGTTGGATCAGATGATCAACACACTCCTTGGGATTAAACAGTAGTTTAAACACCTTTTTTTTATACTGGCTCTTATGAAAAACCTAAGAGCCGAACTTTTTTTACTCCTATCCATAGTTTTATTTTGCTTCATAGCTCCGTTTCTATACGGGGTTTCGCCGTACTTCTTTGATAAAACATCAATTTTGCAACCTCCGTCAATTGCCCATTTATTTGGAACCGATAGGCTAGGGCGGGATATGCTCTCCAGAGTTATGGAGGGCGGGAAAAATTCGCTCATTATCGGCTTTTTTGCCTCCTCTTTGTCTATACTTATCTCTCTAAAGATAGGTATTTGGGCCGGTTATTACAGGGGGGTTGTTGATAAGGCGATAACGGCCTTTATAGATTTATTTTTGACCGTTCCGACATTTTTTTTGCTGCTTACATTGGTTGCATACGTGGATATAACACCGATGTTTTTGATATTTATCGTAGCTGTAAGTTCGTGGATGGGAACTGCTAGGCTGCTTAGGAGTGAGGTTTATGCGATAAACTCAAAACCGTATATCAAAATCCTAAAAATTGCTAAAATCTCCGATATAAAAATAATCCTAAAGTACTACGCCCCTTTGCTCTCTCCGATTTTACTGATAAACTTTGTTTTCGGCGTAGGTGGAGCGATATTGGCGGAGAGTTCGCTAAGCTTTTTAGGGCTTGGTATTTTGCCTCCGGATATGAGCTGGGGCGGTCTTTTGTCGGATGGAAAAGATGTGATGGATATAGCGTGGTGGGTCAGTTTCTTCCCTGGGTTGATGATATTTTTAGTGACTTTTTTGCTAGTTAGATTTGCATTTAAATTGCAAAACAAAATCAACGCAAAAAGCGGGGCGTTTTGATGCAAGAGCTAAAAAATAGACTAGATGCGGAGTATGAAGCAAGAAATAAAGAGTGCGAATTGTCGGCGGAGAGACCGGATCCATTGATGGTTGCAAAAAAATATAATGACGAGCATATTGCTTTGGCGTGTGCATTGTTTGCGTACGGCAACGCCGGACAGATAGTAAAATTTCTATCATCTTTGGATTTTAATTCCGAAGATATAAATGGCTCCTTTGGTGATAAATACTATAGATTTCAGACCCCTACCGATACGGTTAGATTTTTTGCGGCTCTTTTAGAGCTAAAAAAAAGGGGAGGGGTAAAAACATTTTTTTTGGAAGGGTATAAAAAAGAGCATTCGGTTCTCGAAGGGCTTTCCGTAGCAATAGGGGGGCTAAATGCAATTTTAAAACCGGATACTCAGGGGCTCGATTTTTTAGTCGGTAGAAGCGAAATAAAAGAGAACGGCTCCCCGCTTAAAAGATGGAATATGTTTCTCAGATGGATGGTTAGAAAAGATTGCTTGGATATGGGGTTGTGGGGCGATGCGGTGGAGACGAAAGATTTGATACTGCCGCTTGATACCCATACTTTTAACGTCTCAAAAAGGATAGGACTTCTCGATAGAAAAAGCTATGATCTAAAATCTGCCATTTTGATTACCGAAAAATTGCGTGAATTTGACCCATTGGATCCGATCAAGTACGACTTTGCATTATATAGAATCGGACAGGAAAAACTTGGGTAATTTTGTCGGTGTTATAATGCTAAAAAACGAATTTTTGTGAAAGACTTGATTTGATGAAAAACAGTTCGCTCGGTGATTTGAGACTTTTGTATGTAGAGGATGACGACTCTACACTTCAGGCGCTAACAAGGGTTTTGTCAAAGCAGTTCAAAGAGGTAATAACCGCTTCCGACGGCGCAGAGGGGTTGGATCTATATAGAAAATATTTGCCGGACATGGTTTTAACGGATTTGACTATGCCGAAAATGACCGGTCTTGAGATGTCTGCCGCAATTAAAGAGATTGATAAAGATGCGATTATTATTGCCCTTAGTGCTCAAAACAATACAGATATGCTACTAAAGGCTATTGAGATAGGTTTGTCAGGATATATCCTGAAGCCTGTTAAGCTTGATATATTGCTTGATAGGCTAATTAGTTATGGTATGCCTAAAATTGAGTCAAACAAAGCGACAAATGCGCTCTCTTTGCTCAAGCAATATCAATCTGCAGTAGATGAGAGTTCTATTGTCTCAAAAACTAATGCAAGAGGGATGATCACTTTTGTAAACGATAGATTTTGTGAAATATGCGGATATGCGAGAGAGGAGTTGATCGGTACGCCTCATAATATAGTAAGACACCCGTCTGTCGACAAAAAAGTATTCGAGGATCTATGGGCTACCATTAGATACGGCAGGGTCTGGCGCGGAATTATTAGAAATAAAAAGAAAAACGGAGATTCGTATTATGTTGACTCTACCGTTATCCCGATATTTGGAACGGATGGGGCTATCGTGGAGTATATCGCAATTCGTCATGATGTGACGGAATTAGAGACCGCAAGGGCAGCTCTTAGAAGTAGGCTAACCGATACCGCTATTGATTTGGAGGAGCGGATTCATAGAATCGGCGAATATAAGAAGGTTATTGATGCCACAAATTATTATCTAACTCTCGACGGGGAGCTTAAAATAACATATGTAAACTCATTGTTTTGCAAGGCTCTCGGTGTTTTTGCCGACGATTTGGAGGGGGTCTGCTTTTTTGATTTAACTGTGGAGGGCGGCAAAGGGTTTGCCTCTGCAAAAGCGGATTTGTTAAATAAAAAAAAGCATTACTCAATTCTTAGATGTACTGTTTCCGGCGGCGATACTATCTATTTGGCTGCAAACATACTTCCGATTGAGAACAAATCCGGTAGCGTAGTCGAGTATTCACTTATAATGCACGATATTACCGAGATTGAGAGACTATCGGCCGAAATAGAAGCGACCCAAAAAGAGCTTTTGGAGAGACTTGGCGCTATAGCCGAAACCAGATCAAAAGAGACCGGAAATCATATCAGGAGAGTCTCCGAATACTCATATCTGCTTGCTACTTTGTCCGGCATGAAAGAGGATGAAGCGACGCTTTTGCGGGATGCGTCGCCTATGCACGATATTGGCAAAATAGGGATTCCGGATGCAATTTTAAACAAGCCCGGGAGGCTTGACGACGAAGAGATGAATATCATGAGAACCCATGTTAGTCTGGGTTATGAGATGCTCAAAAATAGTGAACGAAAAATACTCAGAGCAGCTTCGGTAGTTGCGTTGGAGCATCACGAAAAATGGGATGGAACTGGATATCCGGCCGGCAAAAAAGAGGACGAGATACATATATTCGGACGGATAACTGCTATTGCCGATGTGTTTGACGCTTTAGGTAGTGACAGGGTATACAAAAAAGGGTGGGAGTTGGAGCGGATACTTGAGTTTTTCAACGAGCAAAAAGGGAGGCATTTTGACCCTATTTTGATGGATATATTTTTAGCCAATCTGGATGAGTTTTTAAAAATCAGAGATACTTTCAAGGATTAGTTCACCCTATCGTAAAGACATTCGAGCCGTTTTGATAGGAGTATGATAGTTTAAAACCCTGAATCTCCAGAACCCTTTTTGTCAAATAAAGTCCAAGCCCCATACCGGTCTCATTTCTTATGCTGGTCTCTTTAAAAAAAGGTTCAAAGTATCTATCTATAGGCTCCACAAGCGGAGTCCCCTTGTTTTTTACGTATATCTTTCCGTTTTCCGTGCCGCAGTAAGCCTTTTGGTCTGATGAGAATTTTACGGCATTATCAAATAAGTTGGTAACGGCAATCTCTAAAAGCTTCTCATCCCCCATTGCAAATGAGTCCGGCGGGATCAGGACTATCATTTTCTCATCTTCCAAAAACAGCTTTTTGACTATTTTTAGACAAAAAGATCGCATAGCGATAGGCTCCAACTTTGGGGCAAAACCGTCTGCTATCACGGTCTCGGCTGTCATGATGCCGTTTACTATCTCATTCATTCTGGAAAAAATATCCAGTAGTCTCGCACCCCATTTTTCGTCTTGCAAAATGTGGGCTATCACAACCCCTTTGGCTATAGGTGTTTTCAACTCATGAGCCGCATTTTTTAGGAATATCTCTCTAGCATCCACCATCGATGTTATTTTCTCTGCCGTCTCATCGAATACCCGTCTTATTTTTCCTATCTCATCTTTTCGATATTCGACCTGTGTTCTGACAAATTTTTTGCTTATTCCAAAATTTGCGATGTCTTCTTGTAATTTTTTAAGCGGCGTTAAGCTTCTCACTATGGCTAAATATAGCAATGTAATACCGGAAAACACGGCAAAAACCGCTATCCAAAAATAAAGATAAAAAGTCCCAAGCGCAGCCGCATCGACAAACCCGATATTCTTACCATTCACGTTCACTACTATAACCCTTCTAAACACGGAGTCGTATATCTTCATATTCTCTCTGTTCGGCCTAAATCCAAACCCTTGTTGCGCTAATGGAGGGTGACCGAAATTCGGCTCCGGCTTTTGATTTTTATCGTGCTTTGGTCTTGGTATCGGGCCAAACGGCGGGAACGGTGGATTCGGTGTTTTTGTCGCAAGTATTTCGGATGTCTCGGCATCCGGTAAAATAGTTGCTTGGAGGGTCTCAATATGAATTTCGCTATATTTGCTAGAATTTAGCTCCTCTATGACCCCCTCGGAGTGCCTGATTCTATCAAAAAAAGCCATTCTGTCGGAAAAAACGTTTGCGCTAAATATCCATCCGGCAATTATCATAACGGCGACCGAGAATATTCCAAAAAAAATCGTAATTTTTGCAATTATAGAGTGTCTATTCAAGTGCAAAACCTATATCCAAACCCTTTTACGGATTTGATGTATCTCGGGCTTCTAGGGTCGTCTCCTATTTTTTGCCTAATCCGGCCGACTATAACGTCTACGCTCTTGCCGACACTCTCCCATTTCATAGACTCGACATTATCGACTATGTAGTCTCTGGAGAGGACATTTCCGTTGTTTTTGATAAAAAGTGATAAAACCTCAAATTCGGCAGGTGTTAGCTGGAGCTTTAAACCTCTAAAAACTATCTCCATAGCCGACTCATTTAGCTCAAAATCCCCGTTTGTTTCTCTGTGCTGTTTTGGTTCTTTTGTCCTTCTGGCGGCTGCCCTAATCCTTGCGACCAACTCTCTCGGGTCAAACGGTTTTGGGAGATAATCGTCTGCCCCCATCTCTAGCCCGACAACCTTGTCGCTTACGCCGCCTCTGGCAGAGGTGATAATAATCGGGATATTTTTCTTTTGCTTAATAATTCTGCATACCTCAAGTCCATCCATTTGGGGTAGTGTCAAATCCAGTAGCAATACGTCAAAAACTCCATCCTCTATTGCGGCAATCCCGTCAAAAGGCAGTCTATATGATGTTAGCTCCATTCCGTATGTAAGCAGATATTCGCCTATAACCTCTGACATTTGCGGATCGTCTTCGATCATTATTACTTTTATTTTTGTTTGCTCAGGTATTTGTTCCATAGCTTGATTTTATCTATTTTTATTCAAATAGATGAAAAATTCAAAGTAAACAGAAGTAAATAATGATTGTTTAACAGGGTTGGATATGGGTTTGCCTTGCGTTTACCCTAATAGGGGATTATACTGCACGCAATTTGCGTAAACCAAACAAAGGAGCATCTAATGAGTACCATTAGCGCTTACGGAAGTAGTTATAGCAGTTACGGAAATTACTCCTCACAAGGGACGCAAAGGAAAAAACCTAGCGAAGAGGAGATGTTCAAAAAAGCCGATTCAAGCGGCGACGGCACAATAGATCAAACAGAGTTTTCGGATCTAATAAGCAAAGGGCCTGGGGCTGATTCTTTAAATGCGGAAGAGCTGTATTCATCTTTTGATACCGACGGCGATGGGAACCTGAGCCAAGAAGAGATGAGCACGGGGATGAAAAGTCTAAGGGATCAAATGAAAGAGACGATGGATAAGATGAGATTCTCAGACTCTTCAAGCTCATCCGAATCTCAAAAAACAGAGAGAAAAGGGCCTCCACCGCCGCCAAGCGATGAAGAGCTTTTCTCAAAAGCAGATTCTAGCGAAGACGGCTCCATAGATGCGACTGAGTTTGCCGATTTTCTGAGCAAAGGTCCAAATGCCGATTCGGTAAACGCCGAAGAGACGTTTGCAACTTTTGATACCGACGGAGACGGCACTTTGTCTAGCGATGAGTTTTCTACCGGTATGAAAGATATGATGGCTTCTATGCCGCCACCACCTCCGCCGCACGGCTCAAAAGAGGGTTCGGAATCAGATTCAGAATCTAACTCGGATTTGTCAAGCATTATGGCATCTTTGGATTCCGACGGGGATGGAACTATCGACTCAGAAGAGCTGAGTAGCGGATTTAATAATACGCAGATTCAAAAAATGATAGCTGCATATTTGCAACAAATGTCTTCGTCATATTCTACGCAAACAGGCGACAGCGTACTTTCTTCGCTTAGCGCATAATCTGTATAAAGTCCGCAAAATGCGGACTTTATTGCTTTTTTGATTAAAAATCATCCACTAATTTAAACACTTTTTAGTTACAATGTTCCAAAATTTTAGTCTCAAAGGCAAAAAATGGGAGATAGACTCTTTACTTTTTTCGGAGCCTTTCTAGGACACTCTCAAGCGGCTATTTTGGTTTCGCATACGCTTCTTGCAGTTGTAATAGTTCTAGTATTGGCGGTAATAGCTACACAAGGGATGAAACTAATCCCTAGAGGTCTTCAAAATGTAATGGAAGTATACCTAGAAGGTGTAATCAGCATGGGTGCCGGAGTATTCGGTGAAGAGAGAGCTAGAAGATATTTACCTCTAATCGCAACGATAGGTCTTATCGTATTTGTATCAAATATGATGGGTATTATCCCTGGATTTGAATCTCCGACCAGTAATATCAATATGACTTTGGGGCTTGCTCTGATAGTATTTATATACTACAACTATGAAGGTATAAAAACTCAAGGTTTCAGTCACTATTTTGCCCACTTTATGGGACCTGTAAAAATTTTGGCACCTTTGATGTTCCCGATTGAGATTATCTCTCATCTTTCGAGAATAGTATCTCTATCTTTCAGGCTTATGGGTAACGTAAAAGGGGACGATATGTTCCTTGCGGTTTTATTGATGCTTGTCCCTTGGATAGTGCCTCTTCCGGCGTTTTTCCTACTATTCTTTTTCGGGTTACTGCAAACTTTTATCTTTATGATTCTTACATACGTCTATCTAGCCGGTGCGGTTATGATGGAAGAAGAAAATAAACACTAATCTGCTTTTAGAAAAACCCACTTGAAAAGCAAACTCATCGAGGCCTTAGTTAGTTTTTGCCTCGGTGTTTCGTGGGTTTTTTCCTTCTTTTTATCAGCCTTTTTATTTTTCTACTTTTTCCATTTCGGTTTTTTTATCTCTCTTGTTTCTGCTCTTTTCGGCTTTATGTTTGGACTTGTTTTTGTCGCTTTTTTTGAGGGATTGTCAATGTTGCAAGATATTGTCGTTGAAAAAAAGAGACAAACGGCACTGCTGGAGAGTATGTTGGATGAGTTAAAGAGGGACGAAAAAACGGCAGATGCGCAGTTACCTAATAACTGATCCACGATATTACGGCACTTCAACCCATTTTTTTCGGCAATCATTAAACCGAAGTTTAATAAAATACAACCCAGATTTTGTCTGTTTTAGAGATAAAACAGAAGGGGACAAAAACCTACTTTTGGAGATTTTTTCCGAAATATCAAAAACATCAAAAGCTGTTTTTCTCTTAAACGGCTCTATAGAGGGTGCTAAAAAATACGGCTTAGGCGGCGTTCATCTTAGGGGTGAACAGCAGAGCCTAATCAAAGAGGCAAAAAGCTCATCTTTGTTGACGGTTGTTAGTTGTCACACTGTCCATGATGTGAGCCACTCGATTGAACTCGGTGCCGACTATGTGACCCTTAGTCCTCTGTTTGCCTCGCCGGACAAAGGGGAGCCGATCGGTATTGAGGCTTTTGAGACTATGATATCAAATATAGATAGACAAAAGGTATTTGCGCTCGGTGGGATAGATAACGAATCAAGGGTTCGGCAGGTTTTGGAAACCGGTGTTTTCGGGTTTGCTTCGATACGATATTTTGTAAGATAATAAAGGAATTATATGCAGTTTGAAACGGTGATAGGACTTGAAGTTCACGTCCAGCTAAATACTAAAACTAAGATTTTTTGCAACTGCTCAACAAGCTTTGGGGATGAGCCAAACTCAAATACATGCCCTACTTGTCTGGCTCTGCCGGGCGCTCTTCCGGTTTTGAATCTGGAGGCCGTAAAAAAGGCGATGCTTTTTGGAAATGCAGTAGGTGCTACTATAAATAAAGCATCAATATTTGACAGAAAAAGCTATTTTTATCCGGATTCCCCAAAAGCGTATCAAATATCCCAATTTACTATTCCAATAGTAGAACACGGTAATCTAACTATAGATTTTGAAGACGGTAGCTCAAAAACTGTCAGAATCGCCAGAGCGCACATGGAAGAGGATGCCGGAAAAAATATACATGAGAGCGGATATAGCAAAGTTGACTTAAATCGTGTAGGCACTCCGCTTGTTGAGATCGTCTCGGAGCCTGATATGTCAAGTTCTTTGGAGGCTGTGCTGTATCTTAAAAAATTACATGCGATCGTGACATACCTTGATATATCCGATGCAAATATGCAAGAGGGCTCTTTTAGATGCGATGCAAACGTCTCTATTAGGCCTGTCGGCGATACAAAGCTTTATACGAGAGTTGAGATAAAAAATATCAACAGCTTCAAGTTTATTCAACGTGCAATCGACTATGAAGTGGCAAGACAACGTGAAGCATGGATGAGCGGTATGTATGAAAAAGAGGTTGCCCAAGAGACAAGGCTTTACGACCCTTCTAAAAATGAGACCCGCTCTATGAGGGGCAAAGAGGGTTCTGCCGATTATAGATATTTTCCGGATCCGGATCTGCCGCCGCTTATAGTAACAGATGAGATGCTTGAAGAGGCGAAAAAACTACCTGAGCTACCGGATGAGAAAAAAGATAGATTTGTAAACTCATATGGGCTAAAACCTTATGATGCGGGCGTTCTTACAAACGATCTATTTATGGCAAACTATTTTGAGACGATGATAAAAGAGGGTAGTGATACCAAGTTGGCGCTCAGTTGGCTAACTACAGAGCTTATCGGCCGCTTAAATGCAAAAGGGGTGGAGCTTGAGAAAAGCGGCATAGACGCACAAAAGCTAGCGCTGCTTACAAAAAGGATAAGCGACGGGACAATTAGCGGGAAAGCGGCAAAAGACGTGCTAGATAATCTAGTCGAGACCCCTTCGCAAGAGATAGACGCAGTCATCGAAAAACTGGGGCTAAAACAAGTAAGCGACGACGGTGCGATAGTATCGATCATCGAAGAGGTGATTAAAAATAATCCGAAACAACTCGAAGAGTATAGAAGCGGCAAAGAGGCATTGTTTGGATATTTTGTCGGGCAAACCATGAAAGCCTCAAAAGGGAGTGCAAATCCGGCAAAAGTAAACGAGCTTCTGAAACAAATGTTAAATGGGTAACCTTATCTGCAAAAAACTTCTCCTTTATGCCTACAGGCTAGATACCTCTATGGGGTATCTCTCCTTAAAGCTTTTTTTTAAAAACCTACTACTTAACGATTCATTTAGATATAAAAAATATTTCGATTACTCGATGATTACGATAGTGCTGGTAACTGTCGGAATATATCTATATGATATCAAAGAAAACGTAGGGTTTTGGTTGTTTGTAGTGGAGGTATTTGCTATTTTTGTTTTTATAGCAGAGTATATTCTCCGCTTTTGGGTTCACTCGGATATTCATAAAATAATTATTGATAAGATGGAAGATTGGGAGGAACTGAGGATTAGACCCTCCCTAAGGGTTTTGCTAATAAAAATATTCATTGATAAGCTAAAATTTATTTTAAATCCAATGAGCATAATAGATCTGCTATCTATTCATCCGGAACTTCGACCTCTGAGGCTTTTTAAGATTTTTAGATACTCGGAGATTACCAGAGGGTTGTTTGATACCCTCTCGACCAAAAAATATGAGTTCGGTCTTCTTTTTGTCCTGATTTTTATGACCGTTTTTATCGCCTCCTCTTTGTTCTATGTTTTTGAAAGTGACAACCCAAAAATTACAAACTATTTTGATGCTGTTTATTGGGCGGTTATCACGATAGCAACGGTCGGTTACGGTGACGTGGTGCCGTCTACTACTGAGTCAAAAATAGCCTCAATATTTCTGGTTTTTGCCGGACTCGGTGTTTTGGCGATGTTGACATCTCTCGTGACAACGACTTTAGGGCAAAAGATCAGCGCCGTCAGAGAGCAAAAAAATCATGAACATATAGAGAAGTTAAAAGACTATGCGCTTATTTGCGGTTTTGGAAAAATGGGCGAGGAGTTGTCTCATAGAATGCACGACTCTAGGGTGGAGTTTATTATCGTTGATTTTAACCGTGAAAGGGTTGAATATGCAAAAAGTCTCGGTTTTAAGGCATTTTTCGGGGATGCAACCAGAGTCGAGACCCTTAAGGCGCTAGATGCCGGGATAAAAGCTAGCTCGGTGATATGTATTACAAACTGCGATACCACGAATATCTCTATTATTTTGGCAACCAGATCTCTGTCTTCCAAAATAAAGATAATTTCAAAGGCCTCAGAGGCAAAAAATGAAGAGAAAATGAGGATAGCAGGGGCAAACGATGTCATAGGTCTAAAACAGGGCTCACTCGTTATGGCAGAGTTTTTGAACTCGCCTATCGCTTATCAGGCTATCTATCAGCTTGTGGCAGACGACAAGAGAGTATTGGCCGAAGAGATCCAGATTCCGTTTTGCAAAGGAATTTTACTCTCCAATTTGGAGATAGATCTATTCGGCTGCATTACTCTAGGCGTTAAAAAAACAGGCGGCGGTTTTAAGTTTAATCCAAAAGGGGACTTCTCCTTGGAGTATGGCGATACGCTAATAGTCATCGGTAAACCTAGAAGGATTGAAGGGGTCAGATTGAAAATACTTCGGGAGTCCATGAATGGATAGAAAAATCGTTATTTACGACTACTCCCCGTCAGCCAGAGAGCTTGTCAGAAACCTCAGATTTTCAACCGATTCGGTCATAGTCGTAGCTAGGACTAAAGATGAGTATGAAGCCGCCGTAGAAGACGGCTTGGAGCTGTTTTTTTCAGATTTATCGGACGATAAAAACCTTCGGGATATCGGTATAGGTAGCGATGTTACAGATTTTTTCTGTGTTACCGATGATGACGACTTGAATCTATTTATCACACTTAGCGCCAGAGCTATAGATAAAAATCTAAATATTTTGGCAAAAGCCTCTGATGCGAACTCTAAAAAAAAGCTTATGTTGGCCGGAGCCAGTGAGACTATAGATTTTAACGAGATAGGGGCAAATAGAATTTTCCATCTTCTAAAACGTGAAACAGCTCTGTCTCTGCTCGATTCTATAGTTTTTGGAACCGATTTTTGCGGCGAAAAATCGGAGGTGTCTATAACGGAGATAGAGGTTTGCAAAAACTCAAAACTGGACGGAAAAACCTTTGCCGATATAGACTATACAAAGTACGATATTATAGTTTTGGGTATACAGGATAAACAAATAAGCAAAAAGTTCATTTTTAATATCAATCTCTATAACCACAAGATAGACGTAGGTGATGTTTTGGTTGTGATAGGGAATAAAGAAAATACCGATAGATTTAAGATAGAGTGTGCGGAAAACAATAATGGATAAACTCGGAATTATAGGCCTTGGAAAGTGGGGGAGCGCCCTTAGATTTGCTGCAAAAAAAAGCGATGCGGCAGTGATTTGTTGGTCTAGAACCGCAAGAGATCTGGACGGTTTCTGCCCGCTAGAAGAGGTGATGGGGTGCAAAAACATTATCATATCTATCTCTGCACAACATCTGGATCAGTTTTTATCGGAAAAATTCAGGTTTAAACATCAAAATATTTTGGTAGCCTCAAAAGGGATAGAGGTTAAAAACGGCAGATTCCTAAATGAGATATATGAAAATTTCGTCCCTAAAGAGAATCTGGCTTTTCTATCAGGTCCATCTTTTGCAGTAGAGGTCATGGAGGCAAAGCCTACAGCTCTCGTATTGTCTGGTTATAGTGCGAATTGTTTAGAGTCTTTTTTCCCTTATTTTCCATCTTTTATAAAGCTTTATACATCCACGGATGTAACGGGGGCAGAGGTGGCCGGAGCCTATAAGAACGTGATAGCTATAGCGGCTGGAATATGTGACGGTTTGGGGCTAGGCAACAATGCAAGGGCGGCTCTTATTACGAGGGGACTCGCTGAGATGACTAGATTCGGCATGGCTTTTGGGGCAAAGCTTGAAACATTTTTAGGTCTCAGCGGGGTAGGGGATCTATTTTTGACCGCAACAAGTGAAAAATCGAGAAACTACCGTGTTGGCGAAGCTCTGTCAAAAGGGATCTCGATAGAAAAAATACTCTCTGATTTAGGTGAGACGGCAGAGGGTGTTGAGACTGCAAGAGCTGTTAGTAAAATATCAAAGCAAAAAAATATATATACACCTATTGCCGATGAGGTTACGCAAATACTATCTGGGGCAGATCTAAAAACAAGCATTTCAAGACTGCTTATGAGTACAAAAAGGGAGGAGTTTTAAAAATTAAAATTCCCCTTATTTTGCCAATGTATCGACAATTACCGCTATTGGCTCGGGAGAAGATATAAAATATAAAGCAACTCGTCTTTTATCGGATGGAGCGACATCTTAAACTCTTTTGTTCCAAAAGAGCCGGTCAAAAATACGTTTTCTTGTTCGTCATCCATCTTTTTGGCAACATCTTTCCAGTCAATCATAGTGATCTCAAAATCTTTTAGCGCCCCATCTTTCAAAAAGAAGTCGGATATGGTTGCCTCACCTCTCTCCAAAAGGTCTAGCTTGTCGGAGTCTCTGAATAGGTCGAATAGCGAAGTGAAGTGTTGATTTGCGTCAACTATCAGATCTTTTTCGTCAATGATGATTGCAGGTAGCGGATTTATCGTTATTATATTTTTTAGATTGAGTTTGATTGCCTTGTCTACACTCTCCCTCATCTCCTTTGCCCTTAATCTCTCAAGCTCTTTTTCCTGCAGGATTAAATCGGTAATATCTTTTCTGATCCCTATAAACTCTACGATCTCATCTTTTTCGTCCATGATAGGTACTATGGTTGCGTCAACCCAGTATCCGTCCCCGTTTTTTGCCTTATTCTCCACAACCCCTTTCCAGATTCTTTTTGCAAGTATCGTATGCCATAGTTGCTCAAAAGTCTCCTTAGGCATATTGGGATGTCTAACTATATTTTGATTTTTACCGATTAGCTCCTCTCTACTATATCCTGAAATTCTGCAAAACTCGTCGTTTACATAGGTGATAATACCGTCTATATCGGTTTTTGATATGATATTGCTTGCGTCAACCGCTTTTTTGTACTCTTCGAGTAGCTTTTGCTGATTTTTTAGAGCCCTTTTTGTATCAAGGGCGGCACAAAGGTCAACAATGCAGTTAAAAAGTTTCGGAAGTTCTATCGGTTTTAGCAAAAACCTGACAACCCCGTACTCTATCGCCTCTATGAAAAAATCTGTTTCATTGTGGGCTGTAGCTATGATTACCGGAGTCTCTCTGCTAATCTCTCTAATCTCTTTTGTTAGCTCCAGTCCTGTCATATTGGGCATCATAATATCTGTTATGACGATATCGGGAGATTTTTCTTTGTAAATCTCAAGAGCCTCGGCCCCGTCTTTAGCTAGATAGATAGTTTCAAACTTTAAAGAGAGTAATCTCTCCATGCTTTGTCGTATTTTTTCTTCGTCGTCGGCAAACAAAACAGAATACGGATACTTGTCGATAGAATGTCCGGATGACTGCATCTTTTAGTTCCTTTTGGTAAAAAATCATCGTTTTTAAGGCTGACTTTATTTTACTTTTTATTTTCTTTTGTTTATTATGGCTAAAATTCAACAAATAGTAAATAAACTTTCATATTCTAAAATAAAAAAATTCAAATTAAAGCGTAAAAAAACAATGTCTGCTTATAGCGTAGCAAAACTTTTCCAGATCGGTTCCTCTGTTTTACATATTGCTTCGGTCGAAGGCGGGGTGTATGCATTTGATGCAGGGTGCAAGGTATTGGGGTTCGACAAGGATTCTTTGCATGAAAAATTCAGGACATCTATAACAAAACTACCGCAACCTATGTATGCTTACACTAAAACTTTTACGTTCTCATCAAAAAACGAACTTGCCCTCTCTTTAGAAAACAGTAAAAAAATCAACATACTAAAAATAAAAGATGGGGCATTAACAAAAAAACACCTCATCCAATACCTAAAAAGCGATGTCAGAATAAACGCCTTCTCAAGGAGCGGACTTCTTGTGGCCGGAGGGACTATAGGGGGAGAGTGTGCGATCTTTAGCACGGTTGACGGAAGGCTTTTTTATCAGTTTGAGAAAAGGGGTGATTACGTTTCAACGATAGAATTTTCTTGCGGCGGTAGGTATATGAGTATCTCATACTTTGATAAAACCACGTTTATATTTGATATCGTCGAAAAAGAGATTACCGATTTTTTTGATTCGGAGACTGTTGTTCAGGAGTCAAAGTTTTTTTTGGACGACACGATGCTGCTTGCGGCCTTGAGAGATGGCACAATAGAACTCTACTGCGTCAAAGAGAAACTAAAAAAATACTCCCGTAAAATTTTAGACCTTTGGCCGACCGCTATAGCAAAATTTAGCGAAGATACCGCCCTGATATCGACAAGAGAGGGAATGATTATAGTTTTTGACGTAGTGAACAAAGAGATAATCGGAGAGATATCCTTTGCCTCGGGCGGCGGTATTGCAAGCATGGAAAAAGACGATAAATTTTTGTACATAGGGTTTGCGTCCGGTGAGCTTTATGTTGTCGATATTATGGCTAGATATGATGAATTTTCAACACATTTTGCTATCAAAGACTTTGAAAAATGCGATGAGCTTGCCAGGACAAATATCTTTTTAACATACGATACGGAGTACAAAAAAGCCCTTGCCGAGTCTTGGGAGGGGCAAAAAGTAAAAGTCTCAGCATTGCTATCAAAAAATGATATTGTGGCCGCCCAAAAACTAGCTAGACCGTATCTGAGGCTAAAACAGGCCGCAATGGATTTTGAAGAGATGGCATCACAGATTGAGGATATCGTAAGATTCTTCGATGCACTTGATAGGTCTGATTATCAGACGGCCTATAAGGTGGCATCCGTAACCCAGATAATAAAAAAACTTCCCGCTTATCTAGCTTTAGAAAATGCCTATAGGGAGTCCATGAAGAGTGCGATATCGCTTCTGGAGAGCGGTGGACTCTCGAATAAAAACGATGTTGTTGCCCTTTTGAAACCGTTTTTTACAGTTCCGGCCAAACAGACCGAGATAAATGATCTTCTAAAAAACTGGACAAAATACAAAGAGGCCGGAGAGCACCTAAAAAACAAAAACTTTAAAGATTTTTATCTCCTTTGTGAGAAGTTTCAGTTTTTAAAAGAGTTTTCGATTTATAAGAAAGCTTTGTATTTAGGTGAGAGTATTGCGGAAAAACTAACCGCAATAGAGCATAGCGGCGACCATGAAAGGGCATTGCAGCTAGCGGCTATTTTGAGAGATTTTATCCCTTATTCGGAGTTTGCAAAGTCGAAAAGTTTGGAGATTACAGCAAAAATGAAATTTATGGAGTACATCAAAGAGCCTGAGAGGATATACTCAAATACACAACTGATATTTGCCCTATTGGAGAAAAGTCCAGCTCTGGAGGGGTTTAAACCGTTTGAAGACTATTTGGCAAACATCAAAGAGAGCATTAAAAAAGCAAAAGAGGATGCCAAAAATAAACCGGCCAACTTTATAGACAGATGCGCCGCCTATCTGTATATTCAAAAGCTTAGAGGGTTAGTCGATAGAGAGCTAAAAGAGCTTTATCTATCGGAACTAAAATACTACTCTTCGTTTGCTCCGGATTCGGTAAATTGGGAAAAAAGTTTTGAAAAATACTTTTCACTCTTCCCTGTTGAAGCAGACGGTGAGATGCTAGCACGCTCCATGGGAGTTAGCGATGCAGTATTTAATGTCCAAAAAAGTAAAGTAAGGGAGTATCCGGAGAGGATAATAGTAGGTCTATAGGGACCCAACAAAACTATAGTAAAGGGGTAAAAATGTCTACAGATATAAGCTCTTTAGTCTCGTTAAATGCAGAATACAACTACAGCTACACAAAAAATACGGAAATCGCAAAAGATGATACGGCGGAGGGTAAAACCGTCCAAACGGTATCAAAAACAACCTCAAAACAGCAACCATCTCTTGATGCAAAATTAGAGCAGATGTACGACGATAAAAAGATAGGTCAGTATAGTGCCGACGGTAATGACGTAGAGGCAAAAGTAGACGGCAAAACTGCTTATGAAGAGTATCTGGAAGAGGAGAAGGATAAGCAGGAGGCCAAAAAAAAAGAGGAAGAGGAGGCCAGAAGACAAGAGTACATAAAAGAGGTCGAGAGGGAGCTGAATAAAAATATTCAGAATATCAACGACCAGATAAAGCTAGATATAAACAATAAAGTCGATGCCGTAACCGCTTCCGTACTCTCAAAATCTACACAGGAAGAGATAAAAAAACTAAGCAAAGATGAGCTTGATATGTTGATTAGAAGGCTTAACTATGTGATGGGGGTTTTGCTAGATAGCAAGGGGTAGAAAAGGGGCAAGAGGAGGGTTACTCCATCTTGCAACCTTCCGCATTGCAACTTGCCTGATATGTTTTTCCACCCATTGCATCGTTGGCGTATTTCTCACCTAGGTCAAAAGCTTTGTTGTTTACGGCGTGTACTTTTGCCGGAACTTTTGATAGCATAACCTCTCTAAGCGCCTCTTTATCAATCGCTTTCATGTATGTATTTGCTATAGCCAGAGCTATAACCGATTGTGTAATAACGTTTCCAACCTCATCTTTTGCGATTGTAATGATAGGGATCTCTACTATATTCCATTTTTTTCTGTCTTCGTCCGTAGGTTTAACTAGATATGGATCTACTACTATCGTGCCGCCTTCACTTACGCCGTTTTTAAACAAATCGTAGCTTTTTTGAGCAACTGAGAGCATAAAGCCTATCTCTCCGTCATTTGCATACGGATAGAATATCTCTTCGTCATCAAGGGTTATATCAACAACGGTAGGCCCACCTCTAACCTGAGAGGTATATGTGGCGGTTTTGAGGCCGTATCCGCCAACTTTTATCTTTGCGGCGGCAAATATCTCACCGGCAAGGAGAACACCCTGACCACCGACACCCGTAAATCTCATTAATGTTCTAGCCATTGTGCCCCTCCTTATATCTTTTTCGCAAAGTCGTCTTGTGTAAGAGCTTTTCTCTTTCCTTGGTGAACCGCTTGAATCTCTTTGTACATATCGCAGTACTCTCTGGCGCTTTCGTTGTGCTTTAGCACGCCTGTCGGAAACTTATTCATCTTCTCCTCTTCGGGTAGCTTCTCCCATTTAGCAAGAGGGGTGGTGATTGAATCGATCCACTCAAGGTTTTTCATGGCCGATTCCATCTTGTTTTTTCTACCAAGGTTTACATGGCAGTTTGACAAGATATCAAAATAGCTAAACCCTTTATGCTGAAACCCTTTTACGAGTAGTTTTTCAAGTTTTTTAGGATCTAGCATCGATTCTCTTCCTACAAATGATGCTCCGGCCGCTTTTGCAAGCTCGCAACCGTCAAAAGTAGGGTCTATATTGCCCGCCTTTTGGCTAACCGTCCACATACCCTGAGGGGTTGTAGGTGATGTTTGGGAGTTTGTAAGGCCGTAAATAAAGTTATTAATAACGATAAAGTTGATATCTATATTTCTTCTGGCCGCATGAATCGTGTGGTTACCGCCGATCGCCAGAGCGTCACCGTCACCTGCTACGCATATAACATGCTTATCCGGATTTGCAAGTTTAATCCCGGTAGCAAAAGCCAAAGTCCTGCCGTGTGTCGTATGAACCGTATTGCAGTTGATATAAGATGAGAATCTTCCTGAGCAGCCGATACCCGACACCACGCACACATCGTCCATATTCCATCCGGCTGTCTCTATAGCCCTAATTACCGATTTTAGGATAACACCGTCGCCGCAACCCCAGCACCATAGGGTCGGCATTTTTTCAAGTCTTAGATACTCGTCATAATTATAGGCCATCTTAGAATACCTCCTTCACTTTTTCAACTATTTCATATGGAGAGATAGCTCTACCGTTTACTTTGTAAAGCCCTTGTATATCCAGTCTGCTTGATACCCTCTCAACCTCTTCGGTGTATTGTCTTATATTTAGCTCGACGCAAAGGACGTTTTTGACTTTGCCGGTTAGCTCTCTAATTCTTTGTGCCGGACTTGGCCAAAGGGTTATAGGTCTAAATAGCCCCGCTTTTTTCCCCTCTTTTCTAAGGGCTCTAATGGCCTCTTTTGCCGCTAGCGATACCGAACCGTAAGCGATAATCAGAATGTCATTTTCGCCCAAATCGTCACACATGAACTCTTCGTTTAGCTCCAACTCGTCAGTGTGCATCATAACTTTGTCTTCAAGCCTTTGGATCAGCTTTCGGCAAGTCTCGATCTCTTCTGTCGGAAACCCTTTTGCATCGTGATGAAGACCGGTAAAATGGTATCTATACCCTTTAAACATCGGATTTAGTACGGCCGCTTCATCGGCGCCGACACCGTAAGGTCTGTAGTCGGCAGGGGCACCCGTAAACTCTTTTCTAGGTACTATCCCTTTTTTTACCTCTTCAACGGTCGGAAGAACCGCTTTTCCATGCATGTGCCCGATTGTCTCATCCGTAAGGACGATTACGGGTTGCATAAATCTATCGGCTAGGTTAAACGCCCTTACAACCTCCGTATAGCACTCTGCTAGATTGCCGGCACAAAGAGTGATTGAGCGGTAGTCGCCGTGAGACGGGTTTCTCGATTGTCTAACATCGCCCTGAGATACCCTTGTCGGTAGACCGGTGGAAGGTCCTCCCCTCATGACGTTGACAAGTACCAAAGGCACCTCTGCCATTTGCGCCAGACCTAGGTTTTCCGCTTTTAGCGATACGCCTGGACCCGATGTTGCAGTCATAGAACGTACCCCGCTCATAGAAGCACCTATTGCAGCGGCGATCCCGGCTATTTCATCTTCCATTTGGATAGCGGCACCGCCAACTTCAGGCAACAAATCCGATATTTCATGCATAATCTCGCTCGACGGAGTAATCGGATAGCCGCCGAAAAACATACATCCCGCATCAACGGCGGCCAATGCCGATAGCTCGTTGCCGCTAGAAATTACTTCTCTTGTCTCCATTTTTGCTCCTTAAGCAGTTAGCTTCATAAATTTATTGTTTTTGATAGCCTCGGCCCTTTGTTTCGCCTCATCTGTTAGTTTTGCGAACTTGTACTCCGATTTATCGGCTACGGAAATCGCAAAATCAGGACAGCTAAGTTCGCAATCATTGCACCCGATACAGCTCTCAGGGTGCACTATCTCAAGCATAGCTCCAAGGGTTGAGGTGGGCTCCAATCTCATAGCCAAAACGCCGGCCGGACATACCGATACACATATATCGCATGCTTTACATCTGGATTCATCAAGCCATACCGGAGTATTTTCGGGCGCTTTTAATAGTGACATTGCATCTCCTTGTTTTAATATTTACTTTATAAAGTTTGATTATTTACAAAAACTTTCTTTGACTGTCTTGCCGATATCAGCCGGTGACCTAACCACTCTTACCCCTGCCTCTTCAAGTGCCGCCATTTTTTCCGCTGCGGTACCTGCACCGCCTGATATGATAGCTCCGGCGTGACCCATTCTTTTACCGGCAGGCGCGCTTTGTCCGGCGATAAAAGCGGTAACAGGCTTTGTTACGTGCTCTTTTATATATTTTGCAGCCTGAATCTCCAAATCGCCGCCGATCTCACCTATCATGGCTATCGCATGCGTTTCAGGGTCGTTTTGGAACATCTCAAGAAGCTCAATGTAGCTTAGACCGATTATTGGGTCGCCACCGATACCGACAGCCGTAGATATACCAAGACCTTCGTTTACTATCTGGTTTGACGCTTCATAAGTTAGTGTGCCAGATTTTGAGATAAGGCCGACATTCCCTTTTTTGAAAATCATCCCAGGCATAATCCCGATTTTTGCCTCTTCAGGGGTGATGATACCTGGGCAGTTAGGTCCTATTAGCTTTGCGCCCATTTTTGTTGCGTACGGCTTAGCTATCATCATATCTTTTACAGGCGTACCTTCCGTGATGGTAACGATTAGCTTGATGCCGGCTTCCGCCGCTTCCATAATTGCGTCAGCCACAAACATAGGAGGTACGAATATGAGAGATACGTCTGCTCCGGTAGCCTCAACTGCATCTTTTACGGTATTGAATACAGGTCTGTCAAGGTGTGTTTGACCGCCTTTGCCCGGAGTTACACCGCCTACTATGTTTGTACCGTACTCTAGGCATTGAGTAGCATGAAATGTCCCCTCTTTGCCGGTAAAGCCCTGAACTATTACTTTTGAGTGTTTGCCTACTAGTATCGCCATATTAAAACTCCCCCTTTGCCGCTTTTACCGCTTTTTTAGCGCCGTCCGCTAGATTTTCGGCGGCTATTAGATTTGCTATATTTGAATTTTTGAGTATCTCTTTTGCTTCTTCGGCGTTTGTGCCGTCAAGTCTTACGATAACCGGAACACTTACGTTTGTTAGTTTGGTCGCTTCGATAATCCCGTTTGCGACACGGTCACATCTAACGATACCGCCGAAGATGTTTACAAATATTGCTTTTACGTTTTTATCTTTTAGGATAATTTCAAAACCTTTCGCAACAGTCTCGGCCGATGCGCCGCCGCCTACGTCTAGGAAGTTTGCAGGCTCGCCGCCTTCGTGCTTGATGATATCCATAGTACCCATCGCAAGACCTGCGCCGTTTACCATACAGCCGACATTTCCATCAAGTTTTACGTAGCTTAGGCCGTATCTGGAGGCCTCTATTTCCGTAGGCTCTTCTTCGCTTAGGTCTCTTAGTCCTTCTATCTCGTGGTGTCTTGATAGAGCGTTGTCGTCAAAGCCCATTTTTGCATCAAGCGCTAGGAATTTGCCTTCTTCCGTTAGGATTAGAGGGTTTATTTCTACTAGGTTTGCCTCTTTTTTTGTGTAGCACTCATAAAGCGCTTTTGCAAACTTGATAAACTCAGGGATTTGCTCGTTTGCAAGCCCTAGTTTAAACGCAAGTTCTCTACCGTGGAAACCTTGAAATCCCGTAGCCGGATCGATGGCAACTTTGATGATTTTTTCAGGGGAGTTATGAGCGACTTCTTCTATCTCCATCCCTCCTTCTGTTGATGCCATCATTACGTTTTGCTCTTTGCTTCTATCAAGGGTCATGCCGAGGTAATACTCTTTTTTGATTCTAGCACCCTCTTCGATATATACTTTTTGTACTAGTTTCCCCTCCGGCCCTGTTTGGTGGGTAACGAGTGTCATCCCTAGGATTTGTTTTGTTAACTCTTCGACTTCAAGGGTAGATTTAGCGAGTTTTACACCGCCCCCTTTGCCTCTTCCGCCTGCATGGATTTGGGCTTTTACAACCCAAACGCTTCCGCCGAGTTCTTGCGCCGCTTCTCTAGCGTCTTTCGGGTTTGATACGACTACGCCTTTGAGAACGGGAACACCGAACTCTTTGAAGATAGCCTTGGCTTGATACTCATGTATATTCATCTTTTATCTATCCTTTACTCAAGATTTATTTGTCATTGCAAGAGGTACTACCCACTCGTCGAATTGCTCGGAAGTGACAAGCCCGAGAGCTATTGCCTCTTCTTTTAAGGTAGAGCCGTTTTTGTGAGCCGTTTTGGCTATTTTTGCCGCATTTTCGTATCCGATATACGGATTTAGAGCCGTAACCAGCATTAGCGAATCATTTAGATATGCCGTTATTTTCTCAATATTCGGCTCAATTCCTACCGCACAGTTGTCGGCGAAGCTCACCATCGAGTCGGATAGCAATCTAACAGACTGAAGTACGTTGTATATAATGACCGGCTTAAATACGTTTAGCTCAAAGTTTCCTTGAGATGCTGCAAAGCCTACCGCCGCATCATTGCCCATCACCTGACAGGCCACCATTGTGATAGCCTCTGACTGTGTAGGATTGACTTTACCGGGCATGATTGAGCTTCCCGGCTCGTTTTCAGGGATTGTCAGCTCACCTAGGCCGCATCTAGGGCCGCTGGCTAGCCATCTGATATCGTTTGCTATTTTCATTAGGTTTGCCGCCAGACCTTTGAGCGCTCCATGCAAAGAGGTGAGGGCGTCGTGGCTTGTAAGGGCGTGAAATTTATTCGGTGCGCTCACAAATCTTTTGCCTGTTATCTCGCTGATTTTTTTTGCCGCAGTCTCTGATAGCTTTGGATGAGCGTTTAGCCCCGTACCTACCGCCGTGCCGCCGATAGCAAGCTCTCTCACAAACTCCAAAGTTGCTTTGATTTGAGCCTCAGAGTTTTCTAGCATTGCCACATATCCGCTAAACTCCTGTCCAAGTGTGAGGGGTGTAGCGTCTTGGAGATGCGTTCTCCCTATCTTTACGATATTGTCAAACGCAGCCATCTTCTCGGCTAGTACTTTTTTGAGGTGATTGAGAGACAAAAGAAGCGTATTTTCGACCTCTACCACCGTAGCTATGTGCATTGCCGTCGGGAATGTGTCGTTTGAGCTTTGGGACATATTGACATGGTCGTTTGGGTGTATCGCTTTTTCTTTTGTAAAATCAAGACCCATATTTTGCATAGCCCTGTGGGCGATGACTTCGTTCATATTCATATTTGTTTGCGTGCCGCTACCGGTTTGCCAGATAGAGAGCGGAAATGCACCCTCAAGTTTGCCTTCCATAATTTCGTCGCAAGCTTTTACTATTGCATCTTTTTTTGCCTCATCCATTTTGCCTAGCTCATGGTTTGTAAGAGCCAAAGCTTTTTTGAGGACGGCAAATGCGCTTATTAGCTCAAAAGGCATCTTTTCGGTGCCTATCTTGAAGTTTTCAAGGCTTCTTTGGGTTTGGGCTCCCCATATCGCATCCATCGGCACTCGGACTTCGCCCATCGTATCCTTTTCTATTCTGTATTCCACGTTAAAGCCCTTCAAAAAAATTATTTCTATTTAGCGTATCTACTAGACTTTGAACCGAGGCAACCGATTTTTTAAAGGCCTCTTTTTCGCCAAAATTTAGGGACACTTCGATCACTTTTTCCGCCCCTTTTGCTCCGAGCATTACCGGAACACCGCTTACGATATTGTTGTAGCCGTATTCACCCTCTAGCATAACGGCGCAGGAGTGGACTTGTCTGGTGTCTCTCAGAACCGCCTCAACCATCATTGCGGTTGATTTTGCCGGAGCATAGTATGCAGAACCGGTCTGAAGTAGCTCAACTATCTCCGCTCCGCCGTGTCTGGTTCTTAGGACTATCTCGTCTATTTCATTTTGCGTTAGAACGTCGCTAAGGGGTACACCTGCAACCGTCGAATAGCGTGGCAAAGGAACCATATCGTCTCCGTGGCCGCCCATGACGGATGCTCTGATTTGCCCCCCACCGTATCCGAGTTTCTCCTGAATAAAGCTTGCCATCCTTGCAGAATCGAGTATTCCGGCCATCCCTAAAACTCTGGAGCGGTGAAATCCGGTTACTTTTTGTGCAACATAGGTCATCGCATCAAGAGGGTTTGAGACGCATATAATCGTGGAGTTCGGCGCAACCACTTTGATCTCTTCGCATATACTTTTCATAATTCCGGCATTAATCATAAGCAGGTCGTCTCTGCTCATACCCGGTTTTCTAGGGCTTCCGGCCGTTATTACCACTACGTCGCTATTTTCTACACCCTCGTATCCGTCGGAGGCTATAACTACCGAGTGGCTTCTGGCGGCCTGTGCCGCTTGCGACATATCCAGAGCCTTACCCTTGGCTGTGCCGAATTTGCTATCTTTTAGAACTATCTCATGACATACGCCGTTCATAGCCAAAATGTACGCTATCGTGGAGCCTACGTTTCCGGCTCCTATGATTGAAACTTTTCTAGCTTTCGACATCTTTATATCCCTCGGTTTTTCCATTGTTGAACGTGTTAAAAAGCTCGCTCAAAAAAAGAAAAGTTGCAAGGCGTTTACCGCCTTGCTTTTGGATTTATTTTATACTATCAATAATTGTGTTTAGCGTAGCGGACGGTCTCATTGCTGCACTAGCTTTTGCCGCATCCGGTCTAAAATAGCCGCCGACATCTTGCGGTTTGCCTTGAGCGCCTATTAGCTCGGCATTGATTTTCTCTTCGTTTGCTTTCAAATCAGCATAGACTTTTGAAAAATTAGCTTTCAAATCAGCATCTTTGTCTTGCGACGAGAGAGCCTCTGCCCAGTACATTGCAAGGTAGAAATGGCTTCCCCTGTTGTCTATTTCGCCTACTTTTCTAGCAGGGGATTTGTTCTCGTCTAGGAACTTACCGTTGGCTACGTCTAGTGTCTCAGCCAAAACAGCCGCCTTTTTGTTATCAAACGTATTGGCAAGGTGCTCTAGAGATACTTGAAGTGCCAGGAATTCGCCAAGTGAATCCCATCTTAGGTAGCCCTCTTCGGCAAACTGCTGAACATGCTTAGGAGCAGAACCGCCGGCACCTGTTTCAAATAGACCGCCGCCCTCAAGTAGTGGAACTATTGAAAGCATTTTTGCGCTTGTGCCTAGCTCAAGGATTGGGAATAGGTCTGTTAGGTAGTCTCTCAAGACATTGCCCGTTGCAGATATAGTATCCTCTCCTTTTCTGATTCTCTCAAGAGAGTAAGCCATAGCATCTTTTGGAGCAAGGATTTCGATTGTTAGACCGTTTGTATCGTGCTCAGGCAGGTATTTTTTCACTTTTGCAATGATCTCGGCATCGTGCGCTCTGTTTGCGTCTAGCCAAAATACAACCGGAGTATTTGAAAGGCGGCTTCTTGTAACGGCTAGTTTTACCCAGTCTTTTATCGCAACATCTTTTGTTCTCGACATTCTCCAGATATCGCCGGCTTCTACTTCGTGGCTCATAAGCACGTTACCGTTACCGTCAACCACTCTTACTGCGCCGTCTGATGGAATTTCAAACGTTGTCGGGTGAGAGCCGTACTCTTCGGCTTTTTGCGCCATAAGACCTACGTTTGGTACAGTACCCATAGTTGTTACGTCTAGTTTCCCTTTTGCTCTTACGTCATCCATAATTTCGGCATACATAGTAGCGTAGCATCTGTCAGGAATTACAGCCAGGCAGTCTTGTACTTTACCTTCAGAGTTCCACATTTTACCGCCGTCTCTAACGACAACCGGCATAGAAGCATCAATAATTACGTCATTTGGAACGTGTAGGTTTGTGATCCCTTTGTCTGAATCAACCATTGCTATAGACGGTCTTTTTGTGTATACGGCCATAATGTCCGCTTCAATCTCAGCTTTTTTGTCCGCAGGTAGGCTAGCTATTTTCGCATATACGTCGCCTAGACCGTTTTTGACGTTTACGCCTAGTTCTTTGAATGTCGCTGCGTGTTTTTCGAATACGTCCTTGTAGAATACCGTAACGAAGTGACCGAACATAATAGGGTCGGAGACCTTCATCATTGTGGCTTTGAGGTGCACAGAATATAGAAGGCCATCTGCCGCTGCCGCATCGATCGATTTTTCGATAAACGCTCTTAGAGCTTTTGCGCTCATAAACGTACCGTCTAGCACTTCACCGTCGGATGATTTGAGGCCGTCTTTTAGGGTTACGATAGAGCCGTCTTTTTTTGCAAGCTCTATTTTGAACGTACCCCCTTTTTCAACACACACGCTTTTTTCGTTGCCATAGAAATCTCCTGCATCCATGTGCATAACTCTTGACTTTGAACCCTCGGAGAAATCTCTTAGTTTGTGCGGGTTTTTTCTAGCGTAGTTTTTTACCGATGCCGCACATCTTCTATCGGAGTTGCCCTCTCTAAGAACAGGATTTACGGCGGAACCTAGGCATTTTGAGTAAGCTTCGGCTATTTTTTTCTCTTCATCCGTGCTTGGATTTTCAGGGAATTCAGGAAGCGCATACCCTTTTGCTTGAAGCTCTTTGATTGTCGCTTTTAGTTGCGGGACAGACGCAGAAATGTTTGGAAGCTTGATGATGTTCGCCTCTTTTTTTAGCGTTAGCTCACCGAGTTCGCTTAGGTAGTCAGGGATTCTTTTATCCTCAGGCAACCACTCTGCCATATTTGCTATAACTCTGCCGGATAGGGAGATATCTCTAGTCTCAACCGCTACGCCTGCCGCATTCGTAAATGCGTTTACGATTGGTAACAATGAGTATGTGGCAAGTGCCGGAGCCTCGTCTATCTCTGTCCATATAATCTTTGATGTTGACATGGTTAGAATCCTTTTCTAAGTTGCTTTACGAGTATAATTGTAACAGTTTTTTTGTATTTAGGGTTTAATATCCATCCAAAAATACTTTACAATCCAAAAAATGGCTTTATTTGTTACTTTTCTTCACATTGGAAATATTGCGAAGGTGGTCATTGTAACTATTTGAAAAGTCATGAACCCCGTTTTTGTTTTTCATAAAGTATAAATATCCGGTTTTAGCCGGTTTATTTGCCGCATCTATAGCCTCTTTTGAGGGGTTGCATACCGGAGCATCCGGCAAACCTTTGTTTTTGTAGGTATTATAGCTTGAATCGTCGTTTCTAATCCGCTCAGGTGTTACTTTTTGGTGGCTATAGGAGCCGTAGTTGAGGCTACCATCCATCTGCAGCGGCATATCTTTTGCGATTCTGTTGTACACGACCGAGGCTACGAGCGGCATCTCATCTTTTGTTGCAGCCTCCTTTTCTATTATAGAGGCTATGATGAGTTTTTGCCTAAAAGCTTTTTCATCCAGAGAATACTCTTTTTTGATTTCGTCATATTTTTTTTGGGAAAAATCGTAAAAAGTACCTATGATTTCCTTTTCGTCACTACCGTACTCAAACGAAAAAGTCTCCGGCCACAGCTCCCCCTCTTCTGCTTTTGTTTTGTCATTGTAAGCCGCTTTTAGCTTGTCGTATGAGAGGTTGTGCTCTTTTGCTACGGTTTTCAAAAATATTTCGGTAGTTTCACCAGGAATCAGTGTTACCGAAAAACTCTTACTCTTCCCTTTTACCATTGCCTCCAGCAAGGATAATCTAGTGTTTACGCCATCCAGAGATATAGAGCCGCTTTTTGCCCCTCCCAGATATCTTAGGGTGATCTTGTCGATGATATTTGTGGTTATTCCGATATCCGAGAGCGATTCGAGTGCGTTTTGGTTTGACCCCTTTTCTATTTTTACAAACTTCTCTGTTGGCTCTATACTCTCGTTAAGGTAGGTAAAAAGATACAATGCAAAGCCGCCTGCGGCTAAAATGAGGGCTACGGTTGTTTTTAATATCAAATACATAAAATTCATAGGAT
>CALJKN010000105.1 GCA_937973585.1 uncultured Helicobacteraceae bacterium | reverse complement strand
GATTCGTAAAATCGGTATCGGTATGGGATATATTCAAACTGCTTATGCTACACCGGGCACAGAGGTTTTCATTGATGTGCGTGGACGCAAATTAAAGGCGATGGTTGTCAAACCACCGTTCAGAAAGTAATATTATTCATTTTTTTTATCTCCTTCATCTTGCCTGTGGTATGGGTGGAGGAGATTTTTTTTGCCAACCTGCCATAATATTTATCGTTATGCAGACAATGAGTTAAAACAAAGTACTTATCACAAAATAAGCAGGTGAAAGACTCCACAGTTGATAGATAATTTATAATTTTGCAGGCAAAAAAAATATTGTTATGTCAGAATTGGCTCCCCTTATAAGTGACCTCGCCTTGATTCTTATTTGCGCCGGTATTATGACGCTGATATTTAAACGATTGAGGCAGCCTTTAGTCTTGGGCTATATTGTAGCCGGGTTTTTGGCAAGCCCGCATATGCCTTATACACCATCAGTAATAGATACGGCAAATATTCATACTTGGTCTGATATCGGTGTTATTTTCCTACTTTTTGCTTTAGGATTGGAGTTTAGTTTCAAAAAGCTTATGAAAGTCGGAGGTACTGCTATTATAGCGGCGTGTACCATTATATTTTGTATGATATTGGTCGGGATGGTAGCCGGTTGGTCTTTTGGATGGAAACACATGGACTGCCTTTATCTGGGCGGTATGCTGGCAATGTCTTCAACGACCATTATTTATAAGGCATTCGATGATTTGGGGTTACGGCAGCAACGGTTTGCCGGGTTGGTGCTTAGCATTTTGATACTGGAAGACATTCTTGCCATTGTGTTGATGGTGATGCTGAGTACAATGGCTGTAAGTAAGAATTTTGAGGGTACGGAGATGATTTACAGTATTGGTAAGTTAGTATTCTTTCTGATTCTTTGGTTTGTAGTAGGAATATATCTTATTCCTATTTTTCTGAAACGTTCACGTAAGTGGATGGGGAGTGAAACATTGCTTATCGTTTCTTTGGCTATGTGCTTTGGAATGGTAGTACTGGCGGCAAAAGTAGGTTTTTCTCCGGCTTTCGGTGCTTTCATCATGGGTTCTATTTTGGCGGAGACGGTAGAGGCAGAGAGTATAGAGAAACTGGTGGCGCCGGTTAAGGATTTGTTTGGCGCAATATTCTTTGTTTCGGTTGGTATGATGGTGGACCCTGCCATGATTGTGGAGTATGCATGGCCCATTGTTGCCATTACTTTATCTATTCTTTTGGGACAGGTTATATTTGGAACCGGAGGTGTGATTCTTGCAGGTCAGCCACTAAAGGTGGCAATGCAGTGTGGTTTTAGCCTGACGCAGATTGGAGAGTTTGCTTTCATTATCGCTTCATTGCTTGTTAGTGTAGCGATAGGGTATATCTGCGCTATGACTCTAAAACGTGAAGCCCTCCACGATATGGCCAGCGTAGATGCCAAAAAATCAAGCAAGCTTATTTTTGAGTCGGTATACTCTGCCATGGAGCGGGGTATGACAAAATCAGATTTGGAAAGGGTTATAACAAGGCTAAACAAGGTTGAGCCCGATATGAGGGTAAAAATATACAGAAGCCCCCTTGTCTCACAACAGTTTGGCGAAATAGAGATAGATAAAAAGATTAGAGAGAGCGATACGGCTGTTGCAAAAGCAATAGGCGGTGAAGAGGTCTTGATTATGGATTTAGCAGATAGGGTCAGGTACCTCTATCCGGTAAAAGTGAAGTCGGAATGCCTCTCTTGTCATAAAAACGTAAAAGAGGGCGATGTAAACGGTGTTATTGACATCTCATACCCTATTACTAACCTAAAAGTAAATTTTTCTGAGACATTAAACTACATAGCCATCTTTTTTATCGTATTTTTTGCTTTTATGTATGCGATATTTTATTTTGGCCTCAGCAGGTTCCTTATTTATCCGCTCTCTAGTTTTGTAAAAAATATACAAGAGGCGATAAAAAAGAGGGATATGCCTACCCGTCTCTCAATCGATTCAAAAATATATGAGCTTAAAAATCTTGAGAGTTCATTTAACCGGATGATGGTTTTTATCGAACGCTCTAAGAAAAAAGAGATAGAGAGGTTTTATACCGATTCTTTGACCGGACTTGCAAACAGGATAAAACTCAGAGAGGATATAGTCGGCTACAAGATGCCGCTAATCGTTATTTTTAATATCGACGCCTTCAAAGAGATAAACGATTTTTACGGTGTAAAAGTAGGGGATTTTATACTATGTGAATTCGGTCAGGCTATCCACTCTCATTGCCTACTTGAGGAGAAACTATACAGGTTTGCGGGTGATGAGTATGCGATACTCGTAGAGGTTTCCAAGCTAAAAGGGAATGTAAAAGATTATATAGACGACTTTTTGGCACTTCTTAAAAAAGAGGTATTTTTGTATAACGACTACGAGATTAGCGTCCACGTAACGGCTGGTGCGGCGATAGGGGGGAAAAATATTCTGGAAAATGCCGATATGGCTCTCAAGCAGGCAAGGGCAGTTAGAAAAAACTTTACTATTTTTGATCCGTCAATACAGCTCTCTCTTCAGTATAAAAACAATATTAAATATACAAGAATGCTAAAAGATGCAATAGAGGCGAAACGGATAGTTCCTTATTTTCAGCCGATATTTGACATAAAAGAGAACAAGATAACAAAATTTGAGTGTTTGGTGAGGTTGATAGACGAATCCGGAGTGCCTTTGTCGCCGTATTCGTTTTTGTCGGTGGCAAAAAAGTCGAGACTATATCAACATATTACAAAAACAGTTATAGACAGCTCGTTTAGGACATTTGAATACACCGTCTACGAGTTTTCTATCAATATCTCCGTAGAGGATATATTGGATGAGGATACGAGAGGGTTTATCTATGAGAGGCTTAAAAACTTCTCAAAACCGAAAAGGGTCATTTTTGAAATTATCGAAAGTGAAGGGATAGAGAGCTATCCTGAGGTGTTTGAGTTTGTGGCAAAGGTGAAATCGATAGGAGCCAAGATTGCTATAGACGATTTTGGAACCGGATACTCAAACTTTGCTTATCTGATGAAGTTGGATGTCGATTTCCTAAAGATAGACTCCTCTATAATTCAGAACATAAATACCGATAAAAACTCATACATTATCACAAAAACTATCGTAGATTTTTGTAAACAAATAAATGTCAAAACGGTTGCAGAGTATGTTGCCGACGGAGATTTGTTTGAGATTGCAAAAAATCTGGGTGTCGATTTTGTCCAAGGGTATTTTATCGGCGAACCGAAAGAGGATATTAGATATTGGGTAGAGTAGGAAAAATTTTAGCTTGCTTTTTGTTTTTTGCAACATTGGGATTTGGTTGCGAGATTAAGTGGGAAAACTCCAAAGAGACAGCCAAAAAAAAGGCGAATACATCTAAAAAACAGATAATGGTCTACGTTACATCTCCGACATGCCCTTATTGTACTATGATGAGTGAGACGACGTTTTCGGATGAAGAGGTATGTGTCGCCGTAAATGAAAAATTTATCCCTCTCATCGCCATAGCGGGTGGCTCAGAAGTCCCCAAAAAAGCGAAACTGGAGGGGGTTCCAACCGTTTTATTTATTGATAAAAACGAAAAGGAAACAAAAATCCCCGTAATCGGGCTAAAATACAAAGATGAGTTCTTGCAAGAACTAAAGTAAAAAAGCCGCTAGCACTGACGGGCTCTCGCCTTGAAGACCTAATTTTCGAGGAAACATAGGACTTTCGTCAGAGCGCTTCGCTTGTTTTGAGCTTTGCTCAAAATTTGAGAATTCATCTGAAATAAAAAAAGCCGCTAGCGGCGTGGGCGGTCTGCCGAAGACCTAATTTTGAGCTTTGCTCAAAATTTGAGAATTCATCAAATGGATTGATATGAAAAAAATTGTAATGTCTCTTAGTTTTATTGTTGCCCTTAGGTTTTTTGGGCTTTTTTTGGTTATGCCTTTGTTGTCTGTTTATGCCGCCTCAAAAGTTGGAGCTAATAACTTTTTGATCGGTGTCGTTGTCGGCGGCTATGCCCTTAGTCAGCTAATCTTTCAGCTCCCTTTCGGCCTTTTGAGCGATAAATTTAACAGAAAAGCCCTTGCCTCTATAGGGTTGGCAATTTTTGCCGTCGGTTCGATTATTTGCGCTTTTAGCGATGATGTTTATATGTTGCTTTTCGGTAGATTTTTGCAGGGGGCGGGCGCTATCAGCTCTGTTGTTACTGCCATGATTGCCGATTTTACGACCGAGGATAAACGGTCAAAGGCGATGGCTATGATGGGTGGCGCAATTGCTATGAGTTTTGCGGCGGCCATACTGATAGGCCCTTATGTCGGCGGACATTACGGTGTTGACAAACTCTTCATTATTACGGCCGGATTAGCTGTTTTTGCAATGCTATACCTGATATTTTTTATCCCTAACCCTCCAAAAATCCATCATGCCTATGACGGTGAAGCCCCTAGTTTCAAAGAGCTACTGACGGATCCCGATTTGCTAAAAATGTATGTAAATATGTTTTTGCACGGTTTTTTGCTTACGATTGCCTTTATGATTATCCCTTTGGAGCTTACTACAAAATTCGGATGGGCAAAAGAGGAGCTATATCTGGTTTATCTGCCGGCACTATTTTTCGGGTTTGTATTTATGGTTGTGGCCGCTATTTTGGGCGAGAAATACAATAAAATCAGAGAGATTTTTTTGGCCTCCATTTTTATCAATACCGTGGCGTTTTTTCTATTTGGCGTAGCACCTAGCGCTTATTTGTTTATTGCCGCCGCTATTTTGTTTTTTATAGGCTTTAATATGTTGGAACCTCTACTCCAAAGCACCGTTAGCAAATATGCAAAAGCTAGCCAAAGGGGTGCGGCTCTGGGTGTTTTTACTACCAGTCAGTATCTCGGTGTGTTTTTAGGTGGTGTTATCGGCGGTGCCCTGCTTCATTATGCTGACCTTAAAACACTATCGCTTGTCCTTACCTTTTGTTCATTTCTGTGGTTTGTCTATATGCTAAAAATGAAAAACCCTATTAAAGCCTCATTTTTGTATCTTGAGATAGACATGCTAGACGAGGGTGCTATCGGCGGGCTAAAAGGGATGAGCGGGATAATAGACGTATATATCAATAAAACCGAAAACGTCCTTGTGATTAAATATGCAAAAGAGACACAAAACGAGGAGTACCTAAAAGGGTTTTTGAGATACCAAAACGGCTTACAAGAGGGGTGATGCGGTGACGGATTTTGTTTTTCAAAACCCGACAAAAATCATTTTCGGTGAGGAAGCTGAGCTAAAAATAGTAGCCGATATCAAAGACGGTGGCTATAAAAAAACGATGATAATATACGGTATGGGTCGTGTAAAACAAAACGGCCTCTACGATAGAGTCGTCAGAAGGATTATCAAAAACGAACTCGGCTTTACCGATTTTGGCGGTGTCAGGCCAAATCCTGTTTTGTCGTTTGTGCATGATGGGATAGAGTGGGCTAGAAAAAATGAGGTTGACTCTATTTTGGCTATCGGCGGCGGAAGCGTCATAGATGCGGCAAAGGCGATTGCGGCTGGATTTTACTATGATGCAGATGTATGGGATTTTTTTGACAAAAAAACCTCTCCGACAAAGGCTCTCCCTGTTTTTACAATACTCACTCTCGCTGCAACCGGTAGCGAGATGAACAACGTCTCTGTAATCACAAACGAAGAGGAGCAAAAAAAATATGCCTTCGGCTCCAATCTAATTTTTCCGGTAGCTTCCGCTCTTAATCCATCCATTACGATGTCGGTTGACAATAGACAGTCGGCGTTTGCCGCCGTAGATGCTATCTCTCATATACTGGAAGTGTATCTGAGCAAGCAAAACAATCTAAGATTAAACGACAGACTATCGGAAGCATTACTCAGGACAATCGTAAAAGATACTGAAAAAATACTGGAGAATCCACAAGATTACGATGCCAGAGCCTCTTTTATGTGGTCTGCAACACTTGCTTTAAACGGTATTTTGTCATGCGGAGCCGAGGGGTATTGTTTTGCAAACCATTTATTGGAGCACTCCATTAGTGCTATGTATGACGTTGTCCACGGCGAGGGGCTTGCGGTAGTCCTCCCTGCATGGTTGTCATGGTTTAGGGAGAGGGAGCCTAAAAGGGTTGATAGGTTTACAAAAAAACTGTTCAAAAAAACAGGCGACGAGGGTGTAGTCGCTTTTGAGTGGTGGCTACGTTCTTTGGGGCTTGCGACGAGGCTTGGCGAGATAGGGATAAAAGAGAGTCAAATATCGTATATCGCCGAAAACGTAGCAACTGCCGCCTTGCGTTCAAAGATATACAAAGAGTACGATAAAAAAACGGTTGAGGGGATACTAAAAAGAGCCTTGTAGCCCCTCAATTTCCACTATTTCTTCATATCTTTCATATTAAAGACTTTTTTATCTTAAAAACTTGACGGTCGTCAATACAACCTCTCTCCTTTTTTGCTTTAATTCCTAGCCATTTTAAAACAGGAGAGGCTTATGACTTTTTCAGACTCGCTAGAGCTTTTAAAGTTTCACTGGGTCGCCTACACTATATATGCGCTACTGATAATCTCCATAATTGCGTGGTTCGGTTTTAATCTGACAAAAGGGCAAGAGGCAAGCTCTTTGGTCAGGATTCCGTTTTACGGCTATATGGCATTTTTGGTAGTTGCAGGGGTGGGGCACCATATTTTTACCTACAACGCTATCCCTTGGGTGTCCGAAGATATCACAAGACACAAAAATACACCTGACAAGGTATTTAAAATATCTGTCGGGAAAAATCCTACGACAAGAGAGCAGGAGTTTATTCTGCCAGAGTCTCCGATGCAGATAGGGTGTAATCAAAAAGTTTTATTTGAGGTTGAATCAAAAGATCTGACGTACGGATTCGGTCTTTTTAGAAAAGATCATACGATGGTAACTCAGATGCAGGTAAATCCCGGGACAAAAAACGACCTTTTATGGACGTTTAGAAAAAACGGGACATATACTATCTTGTCTACCGAATATTCAGGGCCTAAAGGGGCAAAACTGAGAGTTGCCGATGCGGTCGTGGTGAGCGGTTGCAAGGAGTCGGATGATGAAGTAAGTAAGCTAGGGGGTGTGCAATGAGTTTTACAAAAGACCTGATTGGCGGAGCCGACGGTAAATTCGACCACAACTCGCTTAGTGCCTTGCAAAAGGTGACCCTAAGAGCAGTTGTTATGTCGTTTTTGTTTTATGGATTGGCCTCTATTGAGGGGATGATTATGAGGATGGTGGAGATACATCCTAGACTAGCTCCACAGCCGGAGTTTGCAGATCCAACCCACTTTTTTTCGATTATGACGGTTCACCCGATAGTCGGAATTTTCGGTTCGACGTATCAGCTGGTTTTTGCGGCATTTACGTTTTTGGTTCCGTTTTTGACAAAAAAACCGCTTTATAGTGTGAAACTGGCAAATTGGACA
Source organism: uncultured Helicobacteraceae bacterium (assembly GCA_937973585.1). Lineage (GTDB taxonomy): Bacteria > Campylobacterota > Campylobacteria > Campylobacterales > UBA6016 > UBA6016. The sequence continues at coordinate 20,649 of CALJKN010000105.1, read as the reverse complement.
TGGCTGCAAATCACCATAGGTACCGCACTTGCGTGGTTTGCGGCATTTATTTGGAGCTATGCCCCGCTATATACGCTTTATTGGCCGCTTCCTGCCGATACGGAACAGTTTAGTGCAATAGGCGGTGTAGTGTTTATAACCGGTGTTGCCCTTATTATGACCGGTACGCTGTGCTTTATCTACAACATTTATGCGACTATTTTTGCAAAAGTCGGTGTTCATGAGAACAAGACCACAAAAGAGTTGCTTATTTCAGGTTTCGGTATCGACGGCATGTTAAATCTTTGGCATAAGATAACAGGCAGACCCCCGTACTCAAAAGAGCCGGCGTTGGCGCTTCCGGTTGTTGCGATTTTCAGGGGTACGGTAGATACATTCCTTGACGCTCTCGTTATTTTGGGTGCCGGGGTACTGGTTCTCGTGTTTTTGTTGGCCGGCTTGGGCGGCGTTCATTTGGATGTCTCAAGTGTCGATGCCTTACTTTATAAAAACTGGTTTTGGTGGGGACTTGACCTTGTTGCAGACGGCCTTGTTCTTATTTATGTTGCAGGTTCGTGGTATCTTTTGGCGACGCTTATTACGGGGCAAAAGCTATTTATGGAGAATATCGCAAGGGCGGCTTTGATGCTTGAGCTTTTGGTCTCTTGGATGGTATGGTCGCATCACCTCCTTAGCGATCAGGGTCAACCGGAGATGATGAAGCTGATATCAGGAGAGATGGTAACGGCATTTGAACTGCTGACGCAAGGGCTTGCGCTGTTTATCACCCTTGTTACGCTATGGAAAGCCAGACCTCTTAAGATGACGAATGAACTAAAGTATCTTCTCGGCGGTCTAATCGGTTTTGGTCTCGCTGTTCCTGCAGGGATTATACAAGCCGATATGGGGCTAAATAGGGTTTTGCATAATACGCAGTGGATTATCGGAGCGCACGTACATATAGCAATTATCGTCGGTCTTTATATGACACTCTATTCTGCCGTTTATGCGCTTTTCCCTCTTGTGACAAACGGGGCGAAGCTATGGAGTCAAAAACTGGCAAATATCCATTTTTGGCTTCATCTCATAGGCGGTATCGGCATGGGTGCCTTTATGGGTATGGCCGGACTAAACGGTATGCTCAGACGACATATGTACTTTAACGGCGAATACTATGATTTGATGGCTCTTGCCGGAGTGTGCGGAAGCATGATACTCATTGCTTGGGTGATATTTTTGTTCAATATAATTATGTCGGTTGGTCTAAAAGGGCTTATCGGAATTTTCCTCCCTTCAAAAGACAAGACCGCTAGTTACGGCATATAGTTTTTTTACTCTGCGACCCCATTCGGGTCGTAGACTTAAGAAAACAAGAGAGCCAAACGATGATAAACATAAAAAGAGTCGCACTTGAGATAAAGACTATCGGGCTATATGACGGGATATTGCAAGATATCCTCAAAAAAGTCGGTCTCAAAAATATGGATGAAAAAGAGATAGAGCATTTTTTGATAGACAATCCGGACTTTCTTGCTGAATACAAAACGTTAAATACCGAATACAATATCAGCAATATACATCTTAGGGATATCGAAACTATCCAAGCGGTAGAGGAGGGGGTCAAAGAAAAGGTAGAGCTTTTAAACTCCCATCTGTCGTTTTTGAGGGAAAACGAGAAATACACGTTGGATTTTGCACAAAGCTCAACTCTCCTTACGGTAATGTCTATTGAGTTTTTTGTCCTTTTTTCTGCTCAGTACTTTATAGTTTTACTGGATATGAAAAACTGGCAGTTAGAGATATACGGCCTATTTTTGGCCTCTATCGGCTGGGCGTATTGGTACTCCAAAAAACAAAAAGCGGTATACGTAACAAAAAAAGAGGAGTTTGAGGCTAGATACGAGGAGGCTCTTTTGATTTTATCGGAGCTTGAGGATGCAGGAGTTGTCAACAAAGAGGATTTGTGGATAACGGAGTCTGAAGGGCATATTTAGTATTTTTGCCCTTATTTTTCACACGTTGGTTTTTTTACTTTCTTTGTGTTTTGATTTTCTCTATTTTTTATCACCGTTAAAGTAGAATGAAAAATATCTACAAAGAGGAAAAAATATGAAAGCATACTTTTGCAGTGAAGAGAGATTTTTAAGAATTACGATTTGTTTTGAGAGTGCAGAGCAGAAAAAAAAACTTTGTGACACGATGGACGAGATGGTTGCAAAGTATGAGGTGACCCCTACGGTTTTAATCAGACGCAACGAATGCGGCGGCGGTGAGGTAGATATAGAGTTTTCGGATGACTATAACGAAGAGGCAAAACCCCTGATAGAAGAGTATGCAAAAATCATAGGATTGGAGTTTGAAAACTCATGTCATGTTACGGCAGAGGAGTGCGGTTGTCGCTAAACTTTGGATGGCGGAGAACTCCCCGCCTATTTTAAAATCCAAAAAGAGCTAGGATATTGTATACCCCAAATGCCGCTATCCACGCCGTAACGTTTGGATAGATTAGATAAAACGCCCTCCATTTAGCCTCTCTGACCTCGGCGAAAAACGTCCCCATAGCCGCAAGGCATGGAGAATAAATCATTACAATGACGATAAATGCCAATCCTGCTTTTATGTCGATTGTTTTTCTAACTTTTTCTACTAGGCTTTCTGATGGCTCATCGTCTCCGGCTTCTACCGCATTTAGTGTAGCCAAAGTGCCCACTGCAACCTCTTTTGCAGCCAGTGCCGTTACTGTGGCTACAGACATTTTCCAGTCAAATCCGAGTGGCGCAAATATAGGTTCAATCGACTTGCCGATAATGCCTATATAGCTGTTTTCCAACTTCTCTTCCCCCATTGCTAGCTGCAACTCTTTCTTGGCATCTTCCGTTATGGCGGCCTCTATTTTAGGGGCATACGCCTCATCTATCTGTTCATTCGCCGGATAAGCACCCAAAAACCAGATAACCATTGATGCCGTACCGATAAATAGACCCGCTTTTTTGATAAATATCATAGCTTTTATCTTTAGATCCCTCAGAATACCTTTTACGGACGGGAATCTGTATTTTGGCATCTCCATAACAAACGGTTCGGCCTCCCCTTTAAAAAGGGCAAGTCTCAAGATTTTAGCGGCCATAAGAGCCATAACGGCTCCGGTAATATATATGGCAAACAAGATATTTCCGGCATTTTCCGGCTCAAAAAAGGCACTGATAAACAAAACATAAACAGGTAGTCTGGCCGAACAAGAGAAAAACCCGATGACTAGCATTGTAATCAGCTTGTCTTTTGGGTTTTTAAGGGTTCTAGCCCCCAGATAAGCTGGAATAGAGCAGCCAAATCCGGTAACCATTGGAATGAATGCCTTACCGTGAAGGCCGAATTTTTTTAGGATACCGTCAAGTAAAAAAGCAGCTCTGGCCATATAACCGGTTTGCTCTAAGAGGTTTATCCCCAAAAACAGTATCAAAATGTTAGGTAAAAATGAGATGATAGCTCCGACCGACGGTATAACCCCCTCTGACATGGCCTTGTTGAATACCCCCTCAGGTATTAATGCGGCCGATTGTTCCGCCAAAAATGCAAATCCATCCTCGATAAGCCCCATAGGATACTCGCCTAGGGTAAACGTCATTTGGAAAAGTAGCCACATTAATGCCAAAAATATCGGTAGGCCTACCATTCTGTGTATAAGTATGTTGTCGATTTTTTCTGTGATGCTATCTTTGTGTTTTGCTTTTACTGTTTTTTGGCATATCCATTTGGCTATTGAGATTCTGGCACTCACGATGACGGCCATTGTGTCATCTTCGCCGGCTAACGTTCGGAGGTTTTCGCTCTCTTTTGTAAAAACGTCGTGAAACTCTAAAAATACAGGCTTGTCGTGGACTGTTTTGTATAGCTCTTTATCGTTTTCCAAAAGCCTTACAGATATAAATCTGGCAAAAGGTTTTAAATCCTGATCTTTTGAGAGTGATTCAGACATAGCAGACAATGCCTCTTCGATGTGCTGATCGTAGCTTAGTCTATTCGTCCCGTTTCCAAACTCGTACATCTCTAGGATTTTTTTGATAAGTTCATCAATTCCACGTTTCTCTTTGGCCGATACCAACATTACGGGGACACCTAGCATTTTCGAGATCTCTTCGTTATCGATACTGCCGCCGTTTTTTTCGACTTCGTCTATCATATTTACTGCAATGATAGTTTTTTTATTCATATCAAGAAGTTGTAGCGTTAGCCCTAAATTCCTTTGTAGCGAATTTGCATCTACTACATTCAAAATAAGGTCAAAACTCTCTTTTAGTATATAATCCTTTGTTACCTGCTCATCCGGCGAATAAGCGTTTAGGCTGTATGTACCCGGTAGATCCGTTATAGTGATCTCGTATCCGTCCCTCTCAAATATAACCTCTTTTTTCTCAACGGTAACACCGGAAAAATTGCCGACGTGTAATGTGGCTCCGGTAATTGAGTTTACAAGATGTGACTTTCCTACGTTTGGTTGCCCTATGAGGGCCACCCTGATTGTTTTTTTGCTCATTATGCCTCCTCCACCTGTATGCTTTCGGCCTCCTCTTTTCTGAGGGCAACCTGCGAATCTTCTATGATTACATCATAAGTCTGCTTGGTTAGTGTATATTCTAGTACCGTAACTTTGTTCCCTTTTGCAAAGCCGAACGATAGCAGTCTTGCACGTATCGGTTCTTTTGCCGTTAACTGTTTTATGGTGTATTCTTTTTCCGGTTTTGCCTGTGTCAGATTTATCATTTTGCCCTCCGCTTTCGATTGTTTTGAAAGGCTGCCATTTGACTAAGGAGTGTCTTTGGCGGATGAAATACACGGCAGCCTTTCAAAACAATCATTTTTAGAGTATCAGTTTTGCCGCTGATGCTACGGCCAGTGTAATCACGGTTGCATAGAATATTCCAATATGCATTTTTCCACATCTGGCCGATCTTTTTTCATTCAGTTCCATTTCTTATCTTTTCTGCATTCATTTTTGCAACTGCATCTCTCTTCAAAATCAGGTTTGCCGAAAGCTTTGCAGTACTCTTCATATACGCAACTAACGCTTCTTTTTGCGTATATTGTCTTAAGGTTTCTTTTTGCCGCCTCTTTTTTAAAGTGATTCATTGCATTGTGGTTTAGATAGCTTGTCAAAAATACGACACACTCTGTTTTTTCCGGAATTTTTTTTCGTGTTATATCTTTGCCCCTTGCATCCCAATGCTCTATATCATTTGCACCAAGGCTAAAAAGGGTCCCCTTGATATGGTCTACATAGTCGCCGCCTATTACTAGAACTGACATCCGAATCTCCTTTTTTGAAAATCAATATTAAAATAATACCGTATAAAAAGTTACTTGTCAAGAGTTTTGATTGTTATTTTCAAAAATAACCCCCGTCAATACTTAATCATGCTTGTTTTTTGTTAGCATGCGCAGCCGTTTGAGTTTATTAGCTCATCTTTCATTGTGATAACCTCCTTTTTAGATAGTACGAATTTGTTTTTACTCTTTTTAGCGCATTCATCAATACTCCGATGGTTGTTCCATTGTGTAGTACCGATGTCCAGACCGGATTTAGTATGCCAAATGTTGCTAGTGTCAAAATTGCAGTATTAACCCCTATCGTGGCTTTATAGTTTTGGGATACTTTTTGTGTTGTTTTGTCGGCAAGTTCTTTGATGTAAGACACCATCCCTATGTCATCCTCCAAGAGTACGACATCGGCGCTCACTCTGGCTATATCTGCCCCTCGTTGCATTGCTATACCGACGGTGCTCGCCGCTAGCGACGGTGCATCATTTATCCCGTCTCCGACAAAAATAACCTTTGAACCGTTTGCTTTTAATCCTTTTACTATCTCTAACTTATCTTGCGGCAATAGCTGTGAGCGGTATTCGTCTATGCCTAGTTCTTTTGCTATCTCTTTTGCCTTTATTTCATGGTCTCCGGTGAGCATGACTACTTTTTTGATCCCTAGTTTTTTTAGCTCCTCTATCGTCTCTTTTGCATTGCTTCTGGTCTCGTCTTGCATTGCGATAAGACCTAGTAGTTTTCCGTCATAGCCTATATATAGGAGTGTGCGTCCTAGCTCTAATTCGTTTTGTATGATCTCATCCGAAATATCAAACTCTATCTTTTCGTCATCCTCCAAAAAGTGTCTGCTTCCGATTACTACTTTTTTGTTATTTACAAATGCTCCGACACCGTGTGCTACGATAAATTCAACTTCGCTATGGTGAAAATGTTTGCAGGTATCGCACGATTTTGCCGCCTCTACGACCGCTTCGGCTATAGGGTGAAAATAATGCTCTTCTATGCTTGCCGCCAACGACAAAATATCGTATTTATTCCAGTTGTTATCAAGTGATATGATGTTGCACACTACAAGTTTTCCGGTACTGAGTGTTCCGGTTTTGTCAAACACTACGGTATCGGCAGATGCGATTTTTTCCAGTATGTCGGCACTTTTTATGAGTGCTCCGGATTTTCCGGCTTGATACATTCCGGATTTAAAAGCGACTGGAGTCGCTAGCTTCAGAGCGCACGAATAGTCCGCCTGAAATACGGCCGCAACACGCTCCAAATCTCTGGTTGCCAAAAATGAGAGTCCGGCGAGGGCTAGAGTGACCGGAACCAGATTATCCGCAAGTTTTGATGCCTCCATCTGGGCATTTGATTTTGAGGCGAGGGAGTTTTTTATCATTGATGCTATTTTGTATGTTGCACTTTGTTCTCCGACTTGTTCGGCCCAAACCCTTAGTCTCCCCTCTTTTAGGATAGTTCCGGATACCGTCCTCTCTCCTCTGTTTTTTTTGACATACACCGCTTCGCCACTCATGGATGATTCATCTATCAAGGCCTCACCGCTAATTACCGTGCCGTCTATCGGCATTGTATCCCCGGCGTTTACGATGACTATGTCCCCGACTTTTAGAGAGCCAAAATCTATCTTTATCTCAACTCCGTTTCGTTCTACCCAAACCTCTTTGATGTCCGGTGTGAGTAGTGATTGAAGCATTGAATCCGATTTTCTCTCTATGTTTTCTTCTATAAATTCGGCAAATTCAAGCAAAAAATTTGTCGTATTGGCGGCAAAATAGTCTTTTCTATAAAGTGAAATAGCTATTGCCAAACTCTCTAAAACCTCAGAACTTACCCCTTTTTTTAAAAGATACGAACCACCTTTTAGGATGTTTTTGTGTGTAGCAAGTACCGATACCGGAAGTTTTAGGGAGTTTGGTAAAAACGGTGTTGCGGCAAGGGCGGCCAAAGGTGAGGCAAGAGGGAGTATCCTCTCTTCTCTAAAATCCGATACTCCGTCTTTTTCGACCACATCGCTATCTTGTATAGATAGCAATTTTGCCGTTATATCGTTTTGTTTGATATTTTTATATTCGATCACTATCGAATGTGCCGCACTGTTGACCCTAACTGACGATACCCATTCGTATGCCGATATAAAACTCTCCAGTTCATCCAAATCACGTTTTGATTTTAGCTTGTAAGAGAGCCTTATCCGTTTATCGGTGGAGTGTGCTATTGTTAGTTTCTCAAAAAGTGCGGCCATTTTTTTACTCCAATCCCTCTTCTTGCTCGGCCTCTATCTCCGCTTTTACGTCCATAATCTTCTCTTTAAACTCTTCAACTCCTCCGGCCAATGTGCCGAATATTTTTACTCCGGCTTTTATAACCGCCTTTTGTGCTTTTTCGTTTGTTAATAAATACGCCGCTGCACCCCCAATCAGTAGCCCCCTCAAAAATCTATCGCTTGGGGTCTCTCCAAACAGATTTATTTTTGGAAAAATACTTTGGTTTTGGCTGAAGTTTTGTCCGTACTGCTGTTGTCCGTATGGCTGCCCGTAATATGGGTTTTGCACAGACCCTTGTGCCTGATAGTCTCCGGTAAACTGTCCATTTGCGGTATTATTGCCGTAGTACGGATTTTGTCCGGTGTTTTGTCCCATAAATGGATTCATTTGTTGATTTTGGTGTTTGTACCCGTTTTTCATCTGTTACCCCTATTGCTGATTTTTGTCTCATGTAATTTTTCTATAGTATATACTGCAGTCCCGCCGATGGCCAGTGAGAGCATCGCATCAAAAAAATGTCCATGCATCATTTGTCTATTTGAGCGTGATATGGCGGAGGCTGCTATCCCGCTTTGGATTGCTGTCTTGAAGCCGTCTTTTATCTTTTCACCCTGAGTGCTCTCTCTGGCGCCGTTTTTGACGGCACTTACTACCGCTCCGCTTACAAAACCGACCGTAAAATCTTGCATCAATGCGTGCGGTTCGCTAACACCGTAGTGATAAACGCTATTTTGGCTCATCCGTACTCTCAGCTTCATCTGCTTTGGTCTCTGCCTCTGTTTTTTTACTTTTGACTTTCTCTTTTACGCATTCGGATATTGCCACTACGCTCTCTTTACCCTCTTCGTATCTCTCTTCGATATACTTTTTCCCCTCAATTAGCTTTTTTTTGGTTCTTTTGTCTCCGGCTATCAACACTCCGGCAACACCTATGACGGCTCCTGCTATAAACGGTAAAATAGGCAACATCTTTACTCCTCTTCTGATTTTGTTGTACTGAATAGCTCTTTTAGCCCTCCGCCGTTTACAAGGCTAATAACAACGGCTCCGGCGGCGGCACCTAGTAAAAATTCACTCCCCATCCCCTGAAACAATGACTGGATAGTATTTAGGTTCGGATTTGCCCCGGTGAGGCCCTTGATCGCATCCATAAAGTTTTGTGGTATCTGGGTTTGTGCTCCGTTTTGCGGCGCTACGTTTGTTTGCGAGTAACTATCGGCTACGCATTTTCTAAATGCAGGCAAGTGGTTATTAAAAGATGCCGCCTGTAATCTATAAAAAGCATCCCTGACATCCGGCTGCTCGGCGAACGGTAATAGATAGTCATACATTCTGATGTTATCTATCTCCGCAGCTATACCGACTTCGCAGTTTTGAATCAGCGTAGGTTCGACAAGAGTATTTCCAAACCAATCGTCCACAACCGGTTTTGCTCCGTATTTTTGAATCAAAAACTCTAGTTCGGCGATGTGTCTGTTTTCGGCCTCTACTATATTTACAAACGGCAATACCGCCCCAAAAGCGGCCACAACACCGCTATATGTAGCTCTTGCCCTGTATTCGTCGTAGAGTGCGATTTGGAGTGCCTGATGCATTGTCGGCATCCGACTTGTCTCGTCTATCGTTTTATCGATAAGCTTTGTTTGGTCTTTATTTATTTGCGTCACTAATCCCCCTTTATAAGATTATTTAGTTTTTCGGCAATTTGTGCATACTCTTTTGAGACGGCCAATTCCTCCCAAAAAGATTGCTCAAAAACAGTATGGCTATACTCTATGGTTAGGCTTTTTGCCAACTTATTTATTGATACCTGTCGGATTCCGTCGATTTTTTTATCTAACCCCTCAAAAGCTTCAATGTTTATCTCGTTTTTGAAGCTTTGTATCTTTGGATCTATTTTGTATCTTATCCGCCCCTTTACGTGATGGACTACAGTGATATGAGCCGATAAAATTTCTATATTTTTTTCGTTAAACATCTATCTTGCAAACCCCAAATAACGTTTTATCTCAGCCAAAGAGCTATCCCATACTATTTTTATGACTGCCGCATCGTCTAGTAGCCCAAGCCCAGGTATATAGTCCGGTACCGCATCAAACGGCATCACTATATACGCCAAAGCGCCTACATATATAAGCTTTGTTTTTGGGTCAATTTTAAAGTCTTTATCAGACACCATCGAAAGCATCGTTTTAAACTTTGATTTGAGTCCGTTTTTCGGTAGTTTTGAAGCGTGCATAGAGGCTTTGTTTGGGTCAAATTTTTTCGCATAAACCGTTATCGACTCTATAGATTGCGGATTGTAGGTTGCTGACATATATTCCCTCCTACTAAATTTAATAATCGGTATTATAAAGTTTTTCAAGATAGATGTCAATAAGAATTAGTATCAATTTATTTTTTTGGCAGAAATGGATAATTAAGCTAGTTGTATTGCTACCAAATTATGGCAAATCAACCTTGACGGCTGATTATGTATTCGACTATTTTGGCGGCTCCGCCTGGGCAGATGATGTGTGCAAGATTTTTTGATGCGATGTTTATTTTTTCTGTATCAAATATTATCCTCAGAATATCGTCTTCGGTGACATCGCTCTCTTTTTTGTAAAAACCGCAATTTTTCTCAGATAAAAAGGCTGCATTAAACTCTTGATGATTCCCTGCAGCATGCGGATACGGGATAAAAAAGGCAGGGAGATTGTTGGCGGCTAGTTCAAATAATGTACCCGCTCCACTTCTGGCTACTGCAAAATCCGAGGCCGCTATTTTGTCGTCCAATGTATCACAAAACCCGAATACGTCGGCTTCAATCCCTAGTTTTTTATATTCGTTGCTTACCGCCTCAAAATGCCTCTCGCCCGCTTGATGGATTATTTTTATTGAGTAGGTATTGAGTACGGGAGCCATTGCAAGGGCTAGTTCGTTTATTTTTTTTGCCCCTTGTGAACCGCCCAAAAAAATTACAGTTTTTACCTCTTTTCTTATTCTGGCTTTGCCAAAATAGGCCTCTCTGACCGGGTAGTCTTTGAGTGGTGAGCTTGGTTCAAAAGAGCCGAAAATTGTTGTAGCAAAAGGGGCCGTCAGTTTATTTAGTGCCCCCCTGACGGCATTTTGCTCGTGTATGTATAGTTTTTTTCCGGTTAATATTGAGGCTAACACCAAAGGTGCGGCACTGTATCCGCCTACGCTAAAAACCGCATCTATATTGTTTTGTTTGATTATTTTTATGCTTTTGGCTATGTTTGATAAGAGTGTGAGAAGTGTGATGATTTTTGCAATTCCGTGTTTATTTACAACCCCGGTAGAGGCCAAAAAGTACTTTTTTTCAAAATCCTCATCTGCTTCAAACCATTTTTTATCTTGTCCGGATGTTGAGCCGACATAAATAGGTTTTATCCCAAGTGCCGAAAACCCCTCTTTTGCCGCTTTTGCAATAGAGAGATGTCCACCGGTTCCACCGCCGGTTATTGCAATTTTAATGTTTGTCACATTTTTGCCTTTTTACTTATCATAAGCACCATGCCTATTGCTATACTAAGGGATAAAAGGGAACTCCCGCCATAGCTGATGAACGGTACCGTAATCCCTTTTATCGGCATAACGCCGCTTATGCCGAGGGCATTCATCAAAAATTGAAAACCTATCATTGAGGCGATACCGACGCAAAACAGGTAAAAAACCGGATTTTCACTTCTGTTGGCGATTTTAAAAATCCGATGAATAATCGAGATAATCAAAAACGCTATCACTCCGGCACCCAAAAATCCGGTCTCCTCAATGATTCCGGCAAGGACAAAGTCGGTATGTATGTCGCTGACGTAGCCCAGTTTGAATACCGAATTTCCTAGCCCTTGTCCGAATAGCCCTCCGTTATTGATTGCATTTAGCGATTGCGTAGCCTGATAAGCCTCATCCAGAGTGTTTCTCTCAACCCGTAGATAATCGGCCATAAAAGCGGGGAGGCTAGATAGGATATAGTCTTGGATGCTTGCCCACCATTGTAGTACCTTGTTTAGTCTATAGCTCGAATAGACGATAAACACTATGGCTCCGACGGCTCCGGCTAGCAAAATGCTGAGGAATAACCTAAAGCTGCTCCCTGCAAAAAGCAACATTACGGACAGGGTAGCACATATAACTATAGCCTGTCCCAAATCGTTTTGCATAACTACTATCAAAAAGCACGCAATCGCAAGAACTACGACATACGGCACAAATAGTTTGATCTCATCCCTAAGCCTGTGCTCCTCATCTTTGTAGTAGAATTTTCGACTAAAACTCCAAGCCAGAAAGTAGATAAAACCTATTTTGAAAAACTCTGCCGGAGAGAGGTTGGTGACCCCTATATTTATCCATCTTTTAGCGCCGTTAATCATAGGGACAATAGAGGAGGGGAGTAGCGGCATCATGGCCATTAAAAACAAAAATAGGGCAAACAGCATAACCCCTATTTTTGCCAAGGCTTTGTCCGGATCCATCCGAGACATAATCCCCATAGCTATAATTCCGATTACGGCTGCACCGAATTGTTTAATTAGGAATGATATTTTTAGGTTGTCTTGAATAGATATATATGTAGACAGAGAGTAAGAAAAAATCACGCCTATAGTCATTGTAGCGACAACGAGCGCAAATAGTTTTTTGTCTACCATGATACCAAACTCAATTTTTTTTGATACAATTCTAACCAAGAGCCGCTTATAACGGTTGGTTATGGTAGCTTTATAGAGACTACTTTTTTGGAATGGCTTTTGCTTTTATTGAACAAATTTATAAAACAAACGGGGTCGATAGATGTTTAGTTCGCCTTTTTCGGTTAGCGCCGCAAACGATTTTGTCAACTCGGCTATGAATGCCAGAGCAGTTAGACAGGATATGATATCGGGCAATATAGCAAATATAGATACCCCGATGTATAGACCTAGAGATATATCTTTTGAGCAGGTACTAAAAAAAGAGGCAGACAAAGTATACGGTGCTAAAGAGCCTAAACTAGAGCTTGCCAAAACAGCAAACGGGCACATAGATCCTTCCGATACCGCTTATCCGCCTAAGCCTACTATGTTTTATAGGGACGGGCATTTGGCAAGAAATGACGGCAATAGCGTGGATTTGGATGTGGAGATGAGCGAGATGAGCAAAAACTCCACTATGTATACCGCTTTGATTAACGCTTACAAGAAAAACGTAGCCATATATTCGTCTGTTATAGACGCTAGCAAAAGCACTTCGTAAAAGGATCGTAGATGTCGTTTTTAAGTTCATTCGATATAAGCGGATACGGGCTTTCCGCACAAAGATTTAGATTAAATCTAATAAGCTCAAATATAGCCAATGCAAATACTACGAGAACCGACGAGGGCGGTCCATACAGAAGGCAGAGCGTAATATTTAAAGCTACCGATTTTGACAAGCATTACAATAAAGAGTTAGAAAAAAACTCTAATTTTCATAAGTATGAAAATCCACTCGATGAAAAAATAGGGCTCAATGATACGTCTAAGCCTCCGGTTACGAGTGTGGTTGTGGATAAAGTGGTCAGAGACGACAGCAAACCTGTGCTAAGATACGAACCGAATCATCCGGATGCAAACGAGCAAGGGTATGTCGCATACCCAAATATTAATCCGGTTGTAGAAATGGCCGATTTAGTTGAAGCGACAAGAGCATATCAGGCTAACGTCGCTGCCTTCCAGAGCGCAAAATCAATGGCCACTAGCGCTATCGAAATGATGAGAGGCTAAAGTTAGGAGTTTATAATGGCAGATTTATTAAATAAAGTCGGAAATATAATTGAACCGACAGTCGGTCTCAATAAGTCCCAGAAGTCTGCCGGATTTGGCGGTTCCTCATTTTCCGATGCTCTAAAACAAGTTTTGGATGCAACAAACGATGAACAGGTTAAATCCGAAAAAGCCAGTATGGACTTGGCTACCGGAGAGGTAAAAGATTTGCATCAGGCCGCCATAGCTATTTCAAAAGCAGAGCTATCTATGAAGCTAATGCTTGAAGTTAGAAACAAGGCGATATCGGCTTACAAAGAGATATCTAAAACACAAATGTAGTTGTGCTTTTTGCTAACTATAACGATAGGGTCTAGATGAGTTCAAAAGCGAGCAAAATTCTAGGCCTCTTTGTACTTTTTGTGATCGGGTTTGTCATATTTGTTGCCCGTATACTCGATATTACTACGTCAGACAGATTTAAAACTACTGCCCAAAAAAAAGAACTAGATACCCCTCTTAGAGGCGAGATAGTAACTTCCGATAACTACAAATTGGCAATTAGCCAAAAAACATATACAGTAGCCGTAAACCCCGAAAATATAAAGCCTGAAAGTTTTGAGCTTTTTGTAAAACTTTTCTCAATCTACTCTTCAATACCGGAAAAAGAGCTTAGGCAGATGCTCAAAAGCGACAAGAGGGTTATTTTGGTCGATAAAGTTGACGGAAAAAGTGCCAAAAATTTTAGACAGCTCTCTGCCGTTCTAGACAAAATGAAAATTTTCGTCCCAAAAACGGTAGGGGCAAAAACTTTCAGATACGGCCTTGAGATAGTTGAAAATGAGTTTTTAAGGTTCTACCCTTACGGTGATTTACTGGAACCGGTACTAGGGTATGCAAAATTAGAGACAATGGAGGGGTTGTTGGGTGTTGAGAAATTTTACGACAACTATATGTCTCCGGATAGGGTAGGGTATATACAAGGGTATAAGGATGTCGGCGGCAATCTGATTTTGAATGAAAAAATAGACAAAATGCTCCGCTCCGACGGTTTGAACCTGAGGCTAAACGTAAATCTGGGGCTTCAAAAGCAGCTAGAAAAAATCTTGGACAATCAAAAAAAAGAGCTTGAGGCCGATGAGATAATGGCTGCCGTTATGGATTCAAAAACAGGGAAAGTCCTATCGGTAGCTAGCTCAAATAGATATACTCAATATAAAATGTCTAAAGAGGGTTTTTCGCACATGAAAGCGAACGCCGTCCAGTATATCTATGAGCCTGGCTCAACCATAAAGCCGATAGTCTTTTCTATACTGCTAGAGACCGGTAAACTAAATCAGTACGAGATGCTAAAGACATATAACGGCAAAATGAAGATAGGCTCCAAAATCATAACAGACGAGCACAAGGCGGCATACATGACCGCAGAAGACGGGATTGTATTTTCGAGTAATATCGTGATGTCTCAAATTGCTCAGAGACTAACTCCATCCGAGTATATAGGAGGGCTTCAAAAATTTGGATTCGGAAACAAAAGCCAGACAGATATAGCATACGAACTAAAAGGAGATCTGCCGAATCCAAATTCATTGGCTTATGAGATATACAAAGCAACTACCTCATACGGATATGGGATGAGGGCAAATTTTATGCAAATTTTGGCCGCTTATAACACCTTTAACAATAGCGGGATATACATAACCCCAAAGATTGTCGATAAAGTTTACGGAAACGATTTTGAGGAGAGGATAAAGCCCGAAGAGGTTAAGCGTTCAATATCGGATATGACGGCGCTTAGGATGAAAAACATACTGAAAAAAGTTGTCGAAAAAGGGACCGGAACAGGGACAAAACTGGACGGCCTTGAGATCGGCGGCAAAACGGGAACTGCACATATCGCAAAGGGGGGGAGTTATGCCAGAAGCTTTAACAGCTCCTTTTTTGGTTTCGCAAACGATCATAACTCCAGTAATTATACAATCGGGGTATTGGTCGTAGAGCCAAAAAAAGCACATTTTGCTTCTATGACGGCAGTCCCCGTGTTTAAGCAGATTGTGTTAAAAATGGTTCAGGGTGGGTTCTTGCAGGCTCCGCAACTACTTCAGACGATTAATGCGGCCGATGTAAATAAAACACAGTCTACTTTAGGCAAAGACGGGAATGAAACTACAAAAAAAGACCCTATTCCGGTACAAAAACCACAAAAAGAGCAGAATAAAACAAGCTTAAAAAGGTGATTCGGCCTCAATATTTTTTGATTTACTAAAAGCTATCAACTCTTCTATTGAGTTTGGTTTTTGTTTCATAGCCTGTATTGCAGCTTCAAAAACCAATGCTGAGCTTTTAGCATCCGGAAGGGCTCTGTGGTGTATATCTTCGCCCAAAGAGAGTTCGTGTTTTAATGTTTTTAGACCGTATTTTGATGCTTTTAGTGTTTTTTTTGCCAGATCTAATGTGCATAGCCTCCTGTTTAGAAGCGGAAAAAGACCGTTATACTCCATTCTGTGCGATAAAAAACTAAAGTCAAAATCTACGCTATGGGCACAAAATAGTCCGTCTTGCAAAAACTCTCTAAATGCAGCCAAAGCGTCTTTCTCTTTTTCTCCGTTTTTTAGATCTGCCATTGTAATTCCGGTTATTTCGGATATGTTGGCAGGGAGATGATCGCTTTTTATCAGCCTCTCAAAGCTCTCCGTAAAAACACCGTTTTTGTACTTCACTGCACCGATCTCTATTGTTTGTGAGTTTTTTGGATTTGAGCCGTTTGTCTCTATGTCGACAAAGCAAAAGACCGTATCCTCTATGGAGTTTGTTGACGTTTTTAGATGTAAATACCCGTCGGTTTCCGACAGAGAGATTCCGCACCCTTTACAAAATTCAACCGCCGTATCGGGGTCAAGCCATCCGCCGCCTGCTTTTGCGGCAAATGGTACAATTTCGTCTTTTTGGATCGGAAACGTATTTAAAAAAGTATCGATGTCTTTTATGGAGAGCATATAAACCTCAAAAATAAAAGGGTTGATTTTACTCGGTTTTTAATAAAACACGACAACGGCAACGTTTTGAATTAAAGTTGTTTTTTGTCTTATTTTGATAATATAAAACTGAATAAATTTTATTAAAAGAGGTAGATTAAGTTGATACTTGTAATGGCTCCTGAAGCCACAAAAGAACAGATAGAAGCCGCCGCCTCTCAGATAGAGAGCTGGGGACACAAAGCTAGTGTCACTATGGGTGACGAGCAGACTATTATTGGAATTATAGGCGACAAAAGAGATTTGGCGGGTAGACCGCTTAGCGCACTTGACGGCGTGGAAAAAGTACTTGAGGTATCGGCTCCGTATAAGCTTGCCAGTAGACATTTCCATCCAGATGACACTATCATAGATGTCAGAGGGGTCAAAGTCGGCGGCGGACATAAAGCGTTTATGGCTGGGCCTTGTTCCGTAGACACGTACGAGACTCTAATTGCTATCGCAAGAGCTGTAAAGGCCGCAGGGGCGAATATGCTAAGGGGTGGAGCATTTAAGCCTAGAACAAGCCCTTATACGTTTCAAGGCGGTGGCGAAGATGCGCTTAAGATGCTTGCAGATGCTAGAGATGAGACCGGTCTACCGATAGTAACAGAGCTTATGAGTGAAAGAGATATAGACGTAATATGCAAATATGCAGACGTTATACAGCTTGGCGCTAGAAATATGCAAAACTTCTCTTTGTTAAAAGAGGTAGGTAGGCTAAATATGCCGGTGCTTCTCAAAAACGGTATAGCAAGTACCGTTCAAGAGCATTTGATGAGCGCAGAGTATCTTATGAGCGAAGGGCTAAAAGACGTTATGATGTGCCTTAGGGGGACCAGAGGGTACGAGACTGCACTTAGAAATGCGATGGATGTAGCTCAGGTTCCTCTTTTAAAAACCCTAACACATCTACCGGTGGTTATAGACCCGAGCCATGCAGCCGGGAAAAGAGAGTATGTAATGGCTCTCGGATATGCCGGTATGGCGGCAGGAGCAGACGGCTTCAATATTGAAGTTCATCCGAATCCAAAGTGTGCCCTCTCTGACGGAGAACAGGCATTGCTACCGAGCGATTTTGATTACTTTATGAAAAAAGTAAAAAGCCTAGACCCTTGGAATCAAAAAGAGTGGCTAGATATGGCTCATAAAGTCTAAAAAGGTTTCAAGCTTGTAGGCGGGGGTGGAGGTGTTACAGCCTTCCGTCCATACCCCCAGTACTACTTGCTACTGCCGCCCTCTCTATCTCATCTTTATTTGTTGCAAATCGCAAAGCATTCTCTTTGGTGATTTTTAGCTGAGCTAGAGCCTCTATGATTGCTTGCGACTGGGTCTGCATCCCAGTTTTGTTTTGGTTTAGTTGTAGTTGAGAGTAGATCTGGTGGACTTTGTCTTCTCGAATCAGGTTTGCTATGGCGTGATTATTTATCATTATTTCGTGTATCGCAACCCTTCCCCCTTCGGTTTTGGGTATGAGAGTTTGCGATATAACGGCTGTCAGACTCATCGATAGCTGGGTTCTTATCATGGCCTGCTCATCCGGTGGAAATACGTTTATTATACGATTTATAGTTTGTACGGCAGAGTTGGTATGGACCGTTGCAAACACCAAATGACCGGTCTCGGCTGCCGTTACGGCGGCTCTGATTGTCTCCATGTCTCTCATCTCTCCGACCAAAATTACATCAGGATCTTCTCTCATCGCATATTTGAGAGCCGAAGCAAAACTATCGGTATCTTCCCCGACGTTTCTTTGAGAAATAATAGAGTTTATGTGGTCATGCTCAAATTCTACCGGATCTTCTATTGTGATAATGTGCTTTCGCTCTTTGAGATTTATCTCGTGAATCATGGCAGCAAGAGTTGTAGATTTGCCGCTTCCGGTCGGTCCGGTTACTAGTATAAGCCCCTTTTCTTTTGCGATGAGTTCTTTAAATATCGTAGGGGCAGCTATATCATCAAGGGTCGGAATTTTTTCAGGAATAATCCTAAAAGCTCCGGCGACAGATCCTTTTTGCAGATAGTAATTTGCCCTGAATCTACCGATTCCGCTCATAGTAAAAGTAAAGTCAAGCTCTTTATACTCTTCAAATTTTTGTTTTTGATTGTCCGTTATGACGGAGTAGCATAGAGATTTAACCGTTTGGGTGTCTAGTTTCTCAATATCGAGCGGGGCTAATTTGCCGGAGATTCTTATCTGGGGTTCGGTATTTGCAATTAGATGCAAATCCGATGCTCCGTGACCGACTACCGCCTTTAGTATCTTGTCTAGCGTGACGGATGCCATAGGTTACCCTATAATCTTAGGAACGACAAAAAAATTACCCTCGGTTTTCGGGGCATTTGCGGCTATTATCTCTATGGCGCTATTTTTAATCGGTTCGTCGGCTCTAAAAGGGAGTTGTCTGTCTACTTTTGGAAACTCTATCCCCTCCAATCTATCATCCAGTTCTGACAAGCTATCTACAAACGTAATAATGTTTTCTATCTGCCCTTTTATCTCTTTTCTATGTTCTTCGTCAATCGACAAATTCGAGAGTTTCTCCAGTTTTGCAAGTAGCGTTTCGTCAACTATCATATAATCCTCTTTACAGTATAATGAATCTCAAAATACTAGCATATTAACAAAGGTTTTTTAAAAAATGGGGTTTGATAAAAGTATAGCGGCTTTCGAAAGGGCACAAACCGTAATTCCCGGAGGTGTAAACTCTCCGGTTAGGGCATTTAAAAGCGTAGGAGGAACGCCGCCGTTTATCGCAAAAGGCGAGGGGGCTTATATGGTAGATATCGACGGCAACCGATATTTGGACTATATTCAAAGCTGGGGGCCGCTGATTTTCGGGCATTGCGATACGGATGTCGAAGAGGCTATTATGGCCGCCGTAAAAAACGGTGTCAGTTACGGCGCTCCGACAGAGGCTGAGAGTGTATTGGCAGAGAAAATTATCGCCATCTATGAACCTGTCGAAATGGTTAGATTCGTAAGTAGCGGTACCGAGGCCGTTATGAGTGCCATCCGTGTTGCCAGAGGCTTTACTAAAAAAAATGGAATTTTAAAGTTCAAAGGGTGTTATCACGGACACTCCGACGCACTATTGGTGCAAGCCGGTAGCGGAGCGGCAACTTTTGGGAATCCTAGCAGCCCCGGAGTTCCGTATGATGTCGTAAAACATACATATCTAGCCGAATATAACGATCTCGACGGTGCAAGAGAGTGTTTTGAAGCGGCAAAAGGGGATATGGCTTGTGTGATTATAGAGCCGATAGCTGGAAATATGGGGCTCGTAAGGGCAAAAGAGGAGTTTTTGGCAGGGCTTAGGGAGCTGTGTGACAAATACGGTGCTTTGCTTATATTTGATGAGGTAATGAGCGGTTTTAGGGCTTCTATTTGCGGCTCTTTGGCGCATACATCGATCAGGCCGGATATGGCTACATTCGGAAAGGTAATCGGTGCCGGTATGCCGTGCGCCGCTTTTGGTGGGACAAAAGAGGTTATGAGTGTTTTGAGTCCGCTTGGGGCGGTATATCAGGCTGGAACACTCAGCGGCAATCCACTTGCGATGGCGGCCGGATTGGCGCAACTGGATAAGCTACAAAAAAATCCGGATTTATATTCGGATGCCGAAAAGCTTGCTAAAGCTTTGACGGATGGAATCAAGGATGCAGCCGCAAAATATTCGATACCGGTTCAGACTGACTGCGTTGGGACGATGTTCGGATTTTTCTTTAACGAGAATCCCGTGAGTTCGTTTGCAGATGCGCTAACCAGTGATACTACCTTGTTTGGTAGATTTCACTCAGAGATGCTAAAAAGAGGGGTGTATCTAGCTCCTAGCCAATTTGAGGCAGGGTTTATCTGTTCCGTCATGAACTATGATACTGTCGCTTTTACATTGGATGCCGCTAAAGACTCTTTTGCGGCCATAAAAGGGTAATAATTTGGAAAATGAAAACATATCAAACGAGCCGAAGCATAAAAAAAAGCTAGAGGGGCTTGACAAGCTATCTCTTGGAATCTCGATTCCGGTAGCTATCCTCATAGGCGTAGGGATAGGTTTTGGGTTAAAAACCCTTTTTAATCAATCTTGGCTTTTATGGCTAGGTGTCTTCTGGGGCATCGGAGCTGCCGTCAACAACGTATACAAAGCGTATGTAAAGCAAAAAAAAGAGCTAGACGAGTTGGCAAAAGAGCGAGAATATAAGAGAGTGGATAGTGGCGGCAGAGATAGCTAAGATTTTAGCGGCAGTTTTTGCCGTTTTTGCCGCTTGTGTCTTTATTTTTTGGGGCACAAACGGTTTTTTAAATTTTTTTGCTTCGTTTGTCGGTTTTTTAGATCGGAA
>CALJKN010000104.1 GCA_937973585.1 uncultured Helicobacteraceae bacterium | reverse complement strand
TTAGATTTAGCACAACCTGACTCAGCTCGTTCGGGTATCCTACTACTATCGGTTTTTTTTGGATCACGGACTTAAGCTCTATCCCGTTTGCCTTTAACATTCCGGATACCATCGACAAAGACTCGTTGACTTTTTTGTCTAGCAAAAAGTCACTTTTCATCTTATCTGTTCTAAAAAATCCTCTGAAATCATCGATAGTTTTTGACATAAAACCTATTTGCTTCATCGAATCATCTATGAGGGTATCGATATACTCTTTTGATACGTCACCGTTGGAGTACGAAAATCCGAGATCTTGCACCAAAATACCGAGGAGATTTAGCGGTTGTCTCCACTGGTGGGCTATGGCCCCTATCATCTCCCCCATTGCTGCCATTCTGCTTTGTGAAATGAGTAGTTTTTCGCTCTGCTTTTGTTTTTTTTCCAACTCCCTTTTGGCGGTTATATCTGTGATAGAGAAGACAAAATTTATATCGTTTTGCTTGTCTTTATAGCACGATATATTGGCAATCGAGTAGATTTTTTTGCCGCCTACGTCAAACTCTGCTTCAAACTGTTTGGAGGAGCAGCTCGTACAATCTATCCACCTATCGCAGCTTTTTGTAAAAGCGTTTGTGAGGGAGATAACCTCTTCAAATTTTTTGTCGGCCTCCTCTATGGGGAGGTTGTGGAGTACGGCACATAGTTTTTTGCCGATTGCGTCTTCTTTGTTTTTTATCTTAAAAATATTGCAAAACTCTTTGTTGAGATCGAGTATCCCCCCTATGCCGTCCGTGATTGCAACTCCGGTACCGAAAATATCAAAAACGGTTGAAAAGGCAACATCTTTTGCCAACCTCTTTTGGGTTTCGTTTTTTACTATCTCTATCAGTTGTCTGTTTAAAGCCGAAAACTTCTCCTGAATCTCCAGTTTTTCGGTCGCATCCCTCATAAAGGCAAAAATATATTTTTTACCGTCTATCTGCTTGAATATCCCGTTTGTCTCCAGCCTTGCGATTGTCCCGTCTTTTTTTCTATGCGTCGCCAAAAAGCTGAGTCTGCCGTCCATCTCCATCGTTATAAAGGTCTGCTTGATAACGTCTATATCTTCGCCAACCTCAAAATCGATGACTTTTTTGCCTACTATCTCATCTTTTGAGTATCCGGACATCTGACAATACGACTCATTCGTATGGACGACGGTTCCATCCGACATATCTACAATCCAAAAACAATCTAATGCGTTTTCGACAATCTCTTCGTAAGGGATATGTATATTGCCTATATTCATTGTATGCGACTCGTTCAGAAATTCTTAAGATGATTTGAATCTGGTATTATTATGTAAGGATTATATAAGTTCCCTTATGGCCACTCTTTAGAGTGTTTGGAGGCATAAAACTAAGCCGTATGAGCCTTTTTTTGGTACAATTTATTTTTTAATTTTATTTATAAAGGCGTTTGCTTTGGGCTTTAAACGTTTTAGAAGGCTTAGGCTCTCCGAGAATATGAGAGGTTTAGTCAGGGAGACGAGGCTGGAGTCTCAAAACTTTATCTACCCGCTGTTTATCAGGGAAGGGGAGGGGATTAAAAACGAGGTCTCCTCTATGCCGGGCGTATTTCAACTTAGCATTGACAGCGCTGTACAAGAGATAGAAGATTGTAAAAAACTGGGGATAACCTCTTTTATACTGTTTGGGATTCCGACCGTAAAAGATTCCATAGGCAGCGATGCGCTGTGCGAACACGGGATTATAGCCTCTGCCCTAAAAGCCCTAAAAGCGGCTCATCCGGATGTGATGATAGCTACCGATCTGTGTTTTTGCGAATACACCGATCACGGGCATTGCGGGATACTAAACCCAAAGCTTCAAACCGTAGATAACGATGCGACTCTGGATATTTTGGGCAGACAGGCGCTTATCCACGCAAAATGCGGAGCCGATATGATAGCCCCTAGCGGCATGATGGACGGGACTATTGAGTCTTTGAGAGAGGCGCTTGATAGCGGCGGATATTCGCATATTCCGATTATGGCCTACTCCACAAAATTTGCCAGCGCATATTACGGCCCGTTTAGAGATGTCGCC
>CALJKN010000103.1 GCA_937973585.1 uncultured Helicobacteraceae bacterium | reverse complement strand
AGACTCTTCCGCAGGAGATTGAGCTACCGACTTTGGGTACCCAAAAAGAGCATATCTGGAAGCAGGCTATCGTACCGTTACCGACAAATCCGAAGGTTGAACGCAGTTTGTCGGATATAGGGAAGCTGATATGGTTTGATAAAAAAATAAGCGCCAATAAGGACGGAGCCTGTGAGTCGTGCCATAGGCTTGCTAACAACAGGCCGGACGTGTGCTTTGAGGTTGAGAGCGCAAACTGCAACAGCTGCCATGTTTCGCCTATAAGAGGGAGCGGAGGAGACGGTATGGCGTTATATAAAAAACCAAACGGCGATAGCGGCGGCAGAAATACGCTCTCCGTATGGAATTCCCGTTTTAATATCGGATACGGTTGGGACGGCAGGGAGTTTGAACTGGACTCTTTTATAAAATCGCACATATCCGACCCAAATATATCAGGGGTAGAGAAAGAGGAACTACTAAAAAATATAGCCGAAAACCCAAAATACAGACAGTTTTTCGGGAAGGAGGTTATGCCGGATAAAGTTTCGATAGCGCTTGGGGAGTTTGTAAAGACGTTAGTTGTCGCAAACAGCAGATTTGACCTTTATCTGGCAGGGGATGCTTCGGCGCTTGGCACGGATGAAAAAAAGGGATATGAAACCTTCCGTAAAAAAGGGTGTGTAATTTGCCATAACGGAATAAATATAGGCGGGAACTCCTTTAAGACTTTCGGTATATATAAAATGCACAAGCTAAGTGACAAAATAGGGTGGTTTGCGCTACTTGGGAATACCTTTGAGGATGAAAACCTGAGACGGGACGATAAGGGGGTGTTTGCACTTACCGGATTGTCTGGGGATAAGTATCTGTTTAGGGTGGCGAGCCTTAGAAACGTCGAGTTGAACAGACCGTATTTTACGCAAGGGCAGGTCTGGAATCTGGAAGATGCGGTCAGGACGATGGGGAGGGTACAGCTTGGGATTGAACTAACGGATGAAGAGGTCGGCTTTATCCGTGCTTTTTTGGGTTCGCTATCGGGACGTATTCCGGTCATAAAACCCCCGCTTGACGAGGAGTATTAAATGTTCTATGTGGCTCTTTTGGCCGTACCGTTTTTTAGCGGGGTTTTGCTGTGGGATTTTTTGGGACTGCCTTGGGAGCTAAAGAGATGGCTTCTTTTGTGGCATGCTCCGGTTAGTTTGACCGTACTTTCTTTTTACCTGCTCCCGTATGCGATCTCACATATTCGTAGATATGCGCCGTGGCTCAAAGGCAGAGGCTCCATAAAGGGTTATAGCGGCGTATCGGTGTCGGTACTACTCATCGCTTCCGTATCTAGCGGATTTTGGCTGATGTTTATCGGAGCGACGGGCAACAATGCGGGGGAGATAGCGGCTTTTTTGCATCTTTGGGGCTCCTTTGCGCTTTTTTTATCATTGATTGCTCATGTCTATTCCGGCTTACCGGTTTCAAAGGGGTCTTTTGCCCTTTTATCTATCTTTCTCGTATTTTATCCCCCCTCCGTGTCTGCCGAAAGCAAGGAGCAAAAAGAGGCCGCAGCTAGAGGCAAAACCCTTTTTTTTAGCACCAAAGAGAGCGGCATAAAAGGGTTGTCGATGGGTGACGGTTCAAAGAGTTGCGGCAGTTGCCACAAGGGAGGGTTTAACGAAACCAACAGGCTCTTGTTTGAATCAAACAGGCAAGACCCCGCCAAAAACGGCGTAATAGGACACAAGGGGATAAAAAACTTCTTTGCGAACGACTTTGTACAAGATTATATAGCGGCGATTATAGAGCAGGGCGGCAAGGTGGAAAATCCAAAATCCCCGTCCAAAGAGATTATGAGAGCTATGGGGGAGCTTCATCTTTTTATAAGGTCAAAGCAAAATCTCCCGTTTTTTTCCACATGGGCAAGGCTGGATGAAAATATCACACATTACAACCGATCAGAGTGGCAAAACTCTGCAAACTGCAAAAAATGCCATCCGGAGATTTTTAGGCAATGGGCAAACTCGAACCATAGGCTTATGGGCGGCTCGAATCCGTATTATATGGTCTTAGAGGAGCTTGCCGCAAAAGAGGAGGGGGATGGGTTCCGTTTTTGGTGCATGGGGTGTCATTCTCCGACGCAGCTTACTAGCGGTGCCAGAAAGACGGATGGGAAAAACAGGATGCTTGACCGTGACGGAAAATCGCTTTTGGAGGATGTGAAACATATCGACAAAACCGCCGAAGAGGGGACATCCTGCCTCTTTTGCCACCGGATAGAGAGGCTAGAAGATGTTCCCGGCAACGGAGGGTATACGATAAATCTGAGAGGGCGTGAAAAATATATATTTGAGGAGGCGGACGGAGTTGCTTTGTATATACACGAAGCATCCGTCAATGCAAAGCCGAAAACGCATGCAAAAAGTTATAGTAAGGATTTTTACAAAGACTCCAAATACTGCATGAGCTGCCATACGGAGTTTTCACCCGGCAAAGGGGCCGTAATAGTAGATACATACGGTGAGTGGAAAAACTCCCCGTACAACAAAGGGGCGAAAAATCCGAAGACAAAAGAGTGTATAGATTGTCATATGCACGCTACACCCTCCGAACCGGACAAGAAAACAGCCGGACGCTCTACGGTAGGCGGAAAGCTAAAAGAGAACGTCAGGACGCACCATTTTGCAGGCTCCAACCATTTTCTATCGGGGCTCAGGAGTAAAGAGCACGAAAAGATGACCTTAGAGATGCTAAAGGCGGCGGTAAAAATAGAGCCGATCCGTTCGGGCAACGGTGTTGCGGTGAAAGTATCAAATATCGGAGCGGGTCACCATCTGCCTACCGGCGTATCTGATTTTAGGGAGCTTTGGCTTGAGATTAGCGTAAAAGATACAAACGGCAAAGAGATACTTTCAAGCGGAAAACTGGACGAAAAAGGGGAGATAATAAAAGGCTCCAGAATTTTTAGAAAAGTATTCGGGGACAAAGACGGCAAGCCGGTCGGACTGGCGTTTTGGAAATACGAGAAGCTACTGGAGGATACGAGGATAGAGGCGGGCGGATATAGAGTTGAGCACTATCCGCTTCAGACTTTACCGTCTTATCCCATAAA
Source organism: uncultured Helicobacteraceae bacterium (assembly GCA_937973585.1). Classification (GTDB taxonomy): domain Bacteria; phylum Campylobacterota; class Campylobacteria; order Campylobacterales; family UBA6016; genus UBA6016. The sequence continues at coordinate 9,646 of CALJKN010000103.1, read as the reverse complement.
AGTATCCGTAAAGCTAAATTTCCGAATATATCCTCAATGGGTTACGAATATTGTCCAAAAAAGCTATCCCGCCCTTCCGTCCCCAAACGTTGTTACGCTCCATACGGTAGAGCGGGTTTGGGGTAAGCCGTGAGAAAACTATTTTTTCTTTTGATTCCGGCGTTTTTGTTTGCCGAGATTTTGGAGACTCCGCCGAAGCTAAGGGCTTTTATCGATAAAAACATAGGGATAGAAAATTTTTTTAAGGGTGCAAACGGCGATAAAAACGAGATAACGGTCAAAAAAACTAAGGATTGGTCATATTATTCTTTTGATTTGTATAAAACCGTAGAGATGGGTATCGGAGTCAAAATAGACAAAAACAATACCGCCGGACGGCTCCGTCTGGACGGGCAAAACTACACGCTCTCAATCCTCCATGAAACCGTCGACGGAGAGTTTGACGGCCAAAAAAAATCTACCGTAATTTTTTTGTTTAAAAAAGAAATGAAGAATATGTAAAAAATTGATACATATCAATGAGTTTGTCTTTTCCTTTCCGTTACACTCTTTTTACCGACAAAAAAAGAGGAGCGTACTATGGAATACATCGATAAGGAGAGTTTTCTCGGTATCTTTGTTTCAGCGGCATTCGTGATTCTGTTTGGAGCAATCTATGTCGGGATTTTTACCGTCGTCAAGATGGAGAAAATCAAAAAACGTTACATGATTGCCGCATATTTGGCGTGGGGTATTCAGGCTTACAGTATGTTGACGCTTGGAATACTCGTCAAAAGCGAACCGTTTACCCAAAACGTTCTGCTTGCGGCAATGCTTGGATATTTCCTGATTCCGCACTTTATCTACTATCTGGTTCATGCGACGCATGAACAATACGAACACAATACTGGAGGTCATCATGAATGATGAGGACGTAAAGCCGAACTCGGTTTGGACGAGTAACCGTTTTTGGTCTCGCTCTGCAGGCTGGGTTACCGGAGTTAGTGCAGTTTTGCTCATGTTCTTGACTATGAGCACTTTGAGTCAAATAACGATGGGTTCTGCTAAAGACCTTGAAAACAAGGTTACAAAAAGGGTTCCGTCCGCATCCGTAATTAACTATAAGGTTACTTACGAATACAGCACAAAAAGAGGACATGAGGTTCCGGTAATAGGGGAGAAGGAGAAATTCTTCGGTAGAGACGATTACAGTGAGGCTGAGGCAAATAAGCTTCTTGAACACGGAAAACTTACCACTCAGGCCAAAAACTGCATGAACTGCCATACCTTACTAGGAAACGGCGCATATTTCGCTCCGGATTTGACAAAAGCATGGGTTGATCCGGCATGGCAAGAGGGCGGCATTATGATAGGTATGACCGGAAAAGCTACAAAAGAGGAGGCTATGGCCGAATTTTTACAACATCCGGATAAATATCCTAGCCACTCCAGAAGAATGCCTAATCTAGGTATTACGGCCGAAGAAGCCAAGGCTACCGTTGCATTCTTGAAACATATGTCGTCAATCGACACCAACGGTTTCCCTAGAAATTTCAATAAAATTCAAGGGAGTATACAAAAATGATGAACTTAAAATACGACTCTCAAAAACTGGCGGTTAAATACTTCGGTGTCGCCGTTGTTTTGTTTGGAGCTCAGCTTGTTATGGGGCTTATCGCCGCATACCAGTTTATAAATCCTGAATTTTTATTCAACGTATTCAACTTCTCTACGGCGAGAATGGTGCACATCAATGCGCTTGTCGTATGGCTTTTGTATGCGATGATAGGCTCGGTCTACTGGATGTTGCCGGATGAGACCGGAATAGAGACGGTCGGTATAAAGCTCGGTAATCTAGCGTTTTATATTTTGACGCTTGCGGTTACCGTCGTAGTACTTGTTTATATCCTTATCCAAGTCGGTGCAGGTAATGAGACCAGCCTATGGCTAATCAACGAAGGTAGAGAGTATCTGGAGGCTCCTAGATGGGCGGACTACGGCATCGTAGCAGTAGTGTTGGTATTTGTCTACAACGTTTATGCAACCGTTGCCAAAGGGCAAAGAACAGGCATTACTACTATTTTGATGGCCGACCTTATAGCTCTTGCCGGCCTTTATCTTGCAGGGATGTTTTTTACAAGCAATATCACTATGGATCAATTCTGGTGGTGGTGGGTTATCCATCTTTGGGTTGAAGCAACATGGGAAGTATTTGTCGGCGTACTGGTCGCATACGGCCTCATTAAGGTCTTAAAAGCGAATAGGCAAATAGTTGAAATGTGGCTTTACATAGAGGTTACGATGCTTTTCGGCTCAGGTATTCTAGGGCTCGGACACCACTATTTCTGGATCGGAACACCTGAGTACTGGTGGGAGATCGGTGCTCTATTCTCGGCACTTGAACCTGTACCGCTTGTAGGTATGCTCGTGCATGTCATCTACGATATGGGCAAACACGGCGGAAAAGTCAACAACGGTCCGGCGTTTAACTGGTTTATCGTAAACGCCTTCGGTAACTTCCTCGGTGCCGGTATCTGGGGCTTTATGCATACGCTTCCGCAGATTAATATCTATACACACGGTTCTCAGTTTACGGCGGCACACGGGCATTTGGCGTTTTTCGGCGCTTATGCGACGATTTTGATCGGCATGATGTACGTGGCAATCCAAAGAAAAAACAATATCGAAAATATGAAAAGCACCTCCACGTCTAAATGGGCTATCTCTTTGATAACCATCGGTGTTGTCGGTATGACGGTGGCTCTTACGACCTCCGGCTATATTCAGGCTTTTGTCGAGAGAGGCGAGTACGGCGCAACTTGGGACGGCTATTTTATAGCGCAACAGGCCAACTGGTTCTTGCAAGGTATAGGCTGGAGGTTTGCTATGGGGTTTGTGACGTTTGTCGGATTCTTACTCCTTGTAAAAGATATGTTGACAATCGGCGCACGCTCAAAAAGCTCTCTATAGACAAAACGGAAGGAGAAAAAAATGTTTTCAGAATTTACAGATGTAGTTCCGAGCATATTCGGGACATTAAATCAAGGCCCCATGACGCTTACGATTGTTCTGCATACGCTAATCGTCATCCCTATGTTTTTTATCTATTTCCAGGAAAAGAAAAGAATGGGTTTGAAGTAACCTTGCTACCCGCTTTTTGCGGGGTGTATTCCCGATAATTTTAGAAAAAGAGGAGTTACTGTGAGAAAGATCCTTGGTATGGCGCTTGTGAGCGTCACGGTTGCTAGTGTATGTGCTTTTGCAGGCGATTCTAAAATGGATGTTGCAAAAGTTTTTGAAAAAGAGTGTCAGGGGTGCCATGGACCAAACCATGAAGGCGGTGTCGGAAGCTCACTTGACCCAAAAGTAATTAGAAGCAAGAACTCTTATTCCCTAAGGGACATAATCCTAAATGGTAGAGCGGGAACCGCTATGCCTGCATTTAAAAGCTCATTTACTACGGATGATGCCGATAAAATGGTTGATTACCTACTAAAATACGAAGTAAAACAAATAGATAAACTCTCTATGGAAGATGTTGCAAAAACGCATCAGGTTCTAAAAGATAGAGAGGAGCTATACAAAAAATATCCGAAACCCGCCGATGTTAAAAGTGTTCAAGATATAGTCGTATTCACCGAGAGAGACGCATCAAAAGTCGGCTTTATCGACGGTACGACAAACAAAGTACTCTCAAAACACGCTTCCGGATTTGCGACACACGTAACGGTTGTTAACAAAAGAATCCCTAGATATGTTTATAATATCTCCAGAGACGGCTGGGTAAATATGTTTGACCTAAACGCTCCGGGGCAGCCTATTATCGCAAAAGTGAGAGTGGGTACCGAGAGCAGGGGTCTTGCCTGTACTCCGGACGGCAGATACGTTATGGCCGGAAACTATGTTCCCGGTGGAGCAGTGCTGCTTGATGCTATGACGTTAAAACCTATCAAAGTATATCCAACCGATAAAGAGCCGGGGATGGACGGCAAAATCGGCTCATCTAGGGTTGCCTCAATCGCCGATACCCCGTACGGCCCTTATATTGCGTTTGCACTAAAAGATGCCGGTAGCGTAAAAATCGTAGATTATAGCAAACCCGATTTCCCGATTGTCGGAGATATCCAAGGGATAGGTAATATCCTCCACGACGCATTCCTCAATGAGGGTGAAGAGGTCGGCAGATACTATATGATAGCCTCTCAAGGTAGTGACGTTATGGGTATCGTAGACTTCAAAACAAAAGCATTGGCCGGAAAAGTATACACAGGGCCTGCAAGCAAACCACACCCTGGGCAAGGCTCAAGCTGGTTTAACGAATCGACAAAAAAACAACTTCATGCGACGGTAAATATGAACGTCGGCGTAGTATCCATCTGGGACAACAAATGGAACGTTACAAAACACGTCAAAACTGCCGGCGGCGGTCTATTTATCGGAACTAACGAGCATACTCCGTTTTTGTGGGCGGATAACGTCATCGGCGGCGAAGATAACTACAACAAAATCCATCTCGTAAACAAAGAGACCCTGATGGTAGGACGTATCATCGAGGCTACAAAAGACGGTACGGTAAAACTGATTAACCCTGCAAACCACAAGATTATCAAAGAGTGGAAAGTCGGAGCGGTAAAAGATCCCAAAGGTCAACTAGTGACACCGAGACTTCTGCATGCAGAGCCTGCGGCGCACGGCGAACATATGTATGTTTCAGACTGGACATGCGGCAGGATTTTGGTATTCAACGCAAAAACAGGTGAATTCGTATCCAAAATCGAAGGCCTGACAACCCCTACTTTTACATATTCTATAGAACACAGAATGGATCTTCCCGGTGCATAGGAATCTATTAAAAATCCTTTTTTTAGGGTTTTTATCTGCCGTCTCTTCGGAGGCGGCCGACCAAAAAAAAGGTGAAGAGATTTTTTTAAAACTTTGCTGGGGGTGTCATCACCAGACCGCTGAGGCTTTCGGGCCGTCGTTTACGTTTATAGCCAATAGCCGTACCGACAGCCAGATCAAAGGGCAGATAGTCCGTCCCGATTTACTCTATAAAGAGCTTGGATACAGGAGAAATTCTATGCCCTCATTTAAGTTAAGCGGTGAAGAGCTTGACGATATAGCATCGTATATCAAGAGTTTTAAGTGATTTTTCCAAAAAAGCGTCCGGCGTGGACGGTTTTTGCAAAAAACATCAAAACGGGGTTTTATGCTTAGAATATCCAATCTTATCAAATCGTCCGTTTTGGACACTAAAGAGAGGAGTCTGGACGGCTCCATAGCGATATGGAATATGACAAACAGATGCAATCTATCTTGTATGCACTGCTACTCAAAGGCGACTTTAGCGGGCGAAGATCCCCTTGGCTTTGAGGATATTGCAAATACCCTCCCATTGATGAAAAAAGCCGGAGTCAAGTTCTTGATTATCTCCGGCGGGGAGCCTTTGGCGAGGGGTGATATTTTTGATATAGCAGCTCTGTGCAGGGAGCTTGGGATAGTCACGTCGCTCTCCACAAACGGCCTTTATATCCACAAAAGCAATCTGGAGAAGGTGGTGCAAAGCTTTGATTATATAGGAATCAGTATAGACGGGAGCGAGAAGACCCACGATAGGTTTCGGGCTTTGGACGGGGCGTATGCACTCAGTATAAAAGCCATTTCGCTTTTAGCCAAAGAGACGAAAAAAGTGGGGGTTAGGTTTACGCTTACCAAAGAGACAAAAGACGATTTGCCGTTTATTTTTGAACTTGCCGAAAAACTACGGATACCGAAAATCTACATCTCTCATCTGGTCTACTCCGGCAGAGGGCTTGATAATTTGTCTATGGATTTGTCAAAAAAAGAGAGATACGAAGCGGTATCGTATATTTTAGATAAGGCTTTTAAATATTTTAAAAATGGCTCAGATATTGAGATAGTCACTGGAAATATGGAGCCGGATGCGATACTACTCTCAAAGAGATTTTTGAATAAATACGAAGAGCATCACCATCGACTGATAAGTAAATTAGAATCATGGGGCGGCAATTCGGCTGCTAGAAGGATGTTAAACATAGATAGTTTCGGCAACGTAAAGCCGGATCCGTTTTCGCACGTTGTGCTCGGAAACATCAAAGAAAAACCTTTTGACGAGATATGGGGCGATGATGAAAACGGGATTCTCTCTTTTTTTAGGGGGCATCCCAGAGTGGTCGGCGGTAGATGTGAAAATTGCGATTATATCCGTATCTGCAACGGCGGCTCCAGAGCCAGAGCGTATGCCGTACACGGTGACATAAGAGCCGAAGACCCGTCTTGCTATCTGGACGAAATCATATCAAGGGGGGCGGTTTGAAAAAAATTCTGCTTTTTGTGCTATCGGTAAATCTTCTTTTGGGCTCCGAGAAACTGTTTGTGGTTGAGAGGGAAAACTCGTCGCTTGCCGTTATCAAAAATTTCTGCCTAAACGACAGGATAGAGGATATGAGGAATATGAACCACGCCACCGTCAAGTTTGCCGGAAAAGACGGTTATGCTATCACGAGGGACGGCTACGTAATAAAGTTTGATCCCGTAAAAAACAAAAAAATTGCCGAATATAAGACCAGTAAAAGCGCTATCGGTTTTGTCGTAGAGCCTGATTTTGTGGCAGTAGCGAATTACGACAACAAAACGGTAGAGATCGTGGATAGGGATCTAAAGCCGATACAGACGATTACTACGGATTCAAAAAATGTCGGGATTAAGAGCTATAAAAACAAGCTGATTTTTGCCCTTATGGACAAAGATGAGTTATGGGTCTACGAGAATACGGCAAAAGCGGGAGGAAAACCTGACTTTGTCCAGATAAAGAGATTTGAAGGGGTAGGAGAGACACCTTTTGATGCGATGATAAAAGAGAATCTATATATTGTCGGCTTTTTTAATTCACCGTGGGCAGGGGTGGTTGATCTTGAAAAGATGAGCTACTCAAAAGTCGTGATGCAAAAAGAGGACAACCTCCCTGTTCTAAAGGTGCCTCATTTTGGGTTTTGGAGTATAGGGGAGCATAAAATTTTTATCCCGAATGTCGGAGATGCCAGTGTTATGGCTTTTGATTCAGATTTTAAATTTTTATCGAGGATAAAAACCGAAGGGCTGCCCGTATTTACGGCACTCAGTCCGGATAAGACAAAACTTGCCGTAACGTTTAGCGGAGAGAAGTTTCCGTATGTGCAGATAATAGACACGAATACGTTAAAAACTATCAAAACGATGAAATTTGAAGGTAGTGTACTCCATGTCAGATGGAGCGAGGAGATGCCGCTAATCTATGTATCGGTAAACACAAAAGACGAGGTGCAGGCGATAGAGACCGAGGAGTGGTCTAAAAGGGCGGCTATTCCTGCAAAAAGGCCGTCCGGTATCTTTTTATATAACTTGCAAGACGGGAGGTAGAAAATGGCCGGAAAAGTTTATTTGACTGGGGCTGGGCCCGGTGATCCGGAGCTTTTGACCGTAAAAGCCAGACGGGCTATAAGAAAAGCCGACGTTATACTTTATGACAGACTTGTTAACGAAGAGATACTAAAAGAGGCAAAAAAAGGGGCAAAGGTCGTATACGTAGGCAAAGAGGATGGAAGGCATACGATGCCGCAAGACGAGATTAACTCTCTTTTGTATGAGCATGCCAAAGAGGGCGGGGTAGTCGTTAGATTAAAAGGCGGGGATCCACTCGTATTCGGCAGGGGAGGCGAGGAGGCTATGTATTTAGCCGAAAGAGGTGTCTCATTTGAGTTTATCCCCGGCGTTACGTCGGCGATAGCCGTACCGGCGTATGCCGGAATTCCGGTAACGCAAAGGGGTGTAAATACGTCATTTAGGATTCTTACCGGGCATCAGGCGGCATGTCCAAAATGTGGCAAAGATCATGGTTTTGATCCCGGTATTTTGAGAGAGAACGAGACGCTTGTGATCTTGATGGGGTTGCACGGATTAAAAGAGATAACGGAGAGCTTAATCAAAAACGGAGTGGAGCCTTCCACCCCTTGTGCGGTTATAGAAAACGGCACTACAAAAAACCAAAAGTGCGTAGTATCAACCGTATCGGAGATAGTCAAAGCCTCGGAGGGGATGGGTTCGCCGGCGATCATAGTAGTCGGAGAGACTGTAGCGCTTAGAGATAAGTTGAGGTGGTTTGATGTGTAGCGAAACAATAAAAAATGGTTTTTTGGCGCTCGTACAAGACGGTTTCCCTCTAGCAGGTAGACCGTTTAAAGTAATAGGGGGGCTACTCGGTATAGACGAAGACGAGGCTTTGGGGGTTTATCGAACGCTCAAAGAGGAGAAGATAATCAGGCAGACATCTGCCATACTTGACACCAAGAAACTGGGATACGACTCCTCTTTGGTGGCTTTTGCCGTTTGTGAAGACGGTATCGGCGAGATTGCCGCTTTTATAAGCTCTCATCCGGGTGTCAGCCATAACTACAAGAGGGCTCACGATTTTAATTTATGGTTTACGTTAGCTATCCCTCCGGATTCAAAAATCGGCCTTTCCGCAACGGTTGAGATGATGGCAAAAAAGGTCGGAGCCAAAGATTTTATGATATTGCCGACTGTAAAGATGTTCAAAATAGCGGTTAAGTTAGATACAAACAAAACAAAAGAGCTAAAAGAGAAGGTCGTAAAAAAAGAGACGGAATCGATTGATTTGACGGCACATCATTACGCTGTTATAGCTAAAATACAAGATGATTTGGAGGTAACAAAAGAGCCGTTTGCCAAGATTATTTCTGAGCTAGGTATCGGTTATCCGGAGCTTTTTGCTCTGCTAGATGATTTGGCAAACGGCGGATATATGCGTAGATACGCCTCTATTTTGAATCACAGAAAAGCCGGATTTGTTGCAAACGCTATGGTGGTGTGGGATATTGCCGATGAATATGCCCTAGATGCGGGGGCAAAAGCCGCCGAATTTTCAGCCGTTTCGCATTGTTATCTAAGACCCAGATTTAAAAAATGGCCGTACAATCTTTTTACGATGACCCATGCGTCGTCTACCGACGAAATAGAGGAGATTATCTCAAAAATGGAGAGCGAACTAGATGCCAGAGGGCATTTTGTCCTAACGACGCTTGAGGAGTATAAAAAAATTAGGATCAAATATTTTACTCAGGATATATATGAGTGGGAGAAAAATATCCTAAAAGAACACAGACTTTGTGCCCCTATCGTATAAGGTAAAGGGGGTATATTTATGCAAAACTTTTTTTATGTAGAAACCCCGTACCTGATGATATCGGTTTTTATATTGGCGGTATTTGTTTTTGTGGCGACCAGACCCTTTGTATCCGTACTTTTGTTAAAAAGGGGTTTGCCGATTTTAGTTGTTTTATTGTCGGTTGGGATCGGGTTTCACTATGTAGGCACTGAAAGCAGAGCCGAAGAGGTAAAAAAAGGGTTTAACGACGGATATATCATTTTTTGCAGTGAGCGGAGAAGCAAAAGCGGCGATAGAAACATAGAGGTCTCCAAAGGTGATATGTGGAGGCTTGACGGTGAATTTTTCGTAAATAGCGAAGGGAATAAATTTAGTGTCAGGCAATGTGTAGTCAGTAACAATGAAATAGGGTTGTAAAAAGGTAAAAAAATGGGTGATTCGCACTATCTTCCGGTTATGTTAGATATGAGAGGCAAAAAAATA
>CALJKN010000102.1 GCA_937973585.1 uncultured Helicobacteraceae bacterium | reverse complement strand
CAAAAAGGGCAAAAACTGTTTTCAAATCCTTTATCGGATTAGTCCCTTTTGGGCAAAGCTCTATATCGTAAAACTCAAACCCTTCGGCTTTTATCCTCTCCTCGTAGCCGTCTTTTGGGGCGATAGCGATAACATCATAGCCGGAGTCTCTCAAAAACCGCATAAGGGGCAATCTAAAATTATATATATTCCATGCCGCATTCAAAACTACGGCAATTTTTGGTTTCAAACTTTTATACCCCTATGCCAAATCTCTAATGCAAACATACTCCATAGCATTTTTGCCCGTTTCTGCCTCGAGGTATCTGCCCTCCCCTCCAAAAGCCGTGCTATATTCTCCTTGCCGATAAAACGCTCGGCATAGCAGGAAGAGCCTAAATAATCAAAAATCATCTCTCTAAGCTCATTTTCAACCCATCCGGTCAAAGGAACCTCAAACCCTCTCTTTGGTGCCTCGGTAACCAAAGGCGGCAGATACTCTTTTGCAACGTCCCTGAGAAGGCTCTTTGTCCTGAGTCTGTTTATTTTTGCACTGTCCGGTAGCGTCGGGGCAAACTCCAGCATATATTTTGACAAAAACGGACTCCTCCCCTCTAGGGCGTGTGCCATCGTCGCTATATCCATCTTTGGGAGCAAATCCGAGAAAAGCTGTTCGTGAAAATCTACATACATCAGCTTCGATAACGGGGATAGGCTCTGAACACTATATACCTCTTTGATCTCATCGGCCAATATCCTCAAATATCTGTTTTCACCGCCAAAAGAGATAAAATCTTCAAAAATATCGGTGGTTGTAGAGAGATAAAAATCAAGGCCGTCCTTCTTTGAGATTGATAGAAGCCTATAGAGGTAATTGTATTTTCCCATTTTTGAGATTGGTTTTGGCAAAAAACTCTGCGTCCACGCAAACATAGAGGCTAAGCCGTATAGATTATTTGCCGCCGGAACGTATCTGCGGTAACCTCCGAAAAGCTCGTCCGCACCGTCTCCGTTTAGTATAACCGTGACGTGTTTTTTTGCCTCACGGCTCACATACCAGCTAGGTATTGCAGAACTATCAAAAAACGGGTGTCCGTACTGTGTGAGAATTTTTTCTATATCGTTTTTTAGATTTAGCTCTATATTTATTTGCGTATGGATAGTTTCGTATTTGTCTGCGACAGATTTTGCTAAAACCGACTCGTCAAAGCTTCCGGAAAAACTAACAGTAAAAGTTCTAAGCCTATCCACAAACTCTCTGGCAAATGCAACGGTAAGCCCACTATCTATACCGCCGCTCAAAAATGCCCCTACCTCTAAATCCGAGGAGAGGAGCCTGTCTTTGACGCTTTTTGACATCCGCTCCTTAAACCCTGCAACCATCTCTTCACGAGTCAGGCTCTGTTTTTTTGCCTTAAAAAGCTCCAATATATCAAAATACGCCCCATCCGTCGCACTCATATCATCCAGTCTATACTCTCTCCACGATGCAGCCGGCAGGCTTGCTATACCTTTGTAAGGGCTACCGTGATGCGGGAGAAAACCGCATCTGAGATACGCCTCTATCATATCATCGTCAATATCTAACGGGATTTGGGAGGCGATAGTATTTAGCTCACTGGCAAATGCCAAACTCCCGTTTTTTTGATAGATAAAAAGAGGTTTTTTGCCTGCTCTGTCTCTTGCAAAAAAGATGGTTTTTTTGGTTTTGTCATAAATACAAAACGCAAACATACCATCCAACATCGAAAGCGCCGAAACGCCGTATTTTTGGTACAACCGCAAAAGGGTCTCGGTATCGGAGTGGGTATCAAAACGGATATTTGAGAGATAGAGGGTACGTAGCTCCAAGTGATTATAAATCTCACCGTTAAAGACTATCGTCAAAGAGTCAAGACTCATAGGTTGTGCGCCGCCTACCACATCCTGAATCGCAAGCCTGGCGTGATACAGGGACAAAGCACCGTCTTTGTATACACCCTCCCCGTCGGAACCTCTATGTCTCATAGAGGTAAAAACACCGTCGCTACAGGGGTTTATATTGTAAAATCCGGCTATACCGCACATTTTATCTCCTGCTTATCTTATGCATA
>CALJKN010000101.1 GCA_937973585.1 uncultured Helicobacteraceae bacterium | reverse complement strand
GGTAATGCCCAGTTTACTGTGGATGAAATGAAGGTCATGATTGAAGAGGCACATAAGGCCGGAAGAAAAACAGCTACCCATGCCCAAGGAACACAAGGCATCAAAAATGCTCTATATGCCGGTATTGATTCAATTGAACACGGTATCTTCTTAGACCAAGAATGCTTGGATTTTATGAAAGAACACGGTACTTATTTAGTTCCTACTTTAGTTGCTCCTCAATGCATTGTAGAAAATGGTATTGAAGCAGGCATTGCTGACTACATGGTCAAAAAAGCAATCTATGTAAAGGATGCACACGTCAAAAGTTTTAAAGCGGCCTATGCCCAAGGATTAAAGATTGCCCTAGGTACAGATGGTGGTACCCCATTCAACTACCACAACAACACCGCCTATGAAATGGAATTAATGGAAAAATACGGTGTAGATCGTATGGACATTTTAAAAATTGCGACTCACAATTCAGCCGATTGTTTAGGTGTATTAGACGATTATGGTACGCTTGAAGTCGGTAAACATGCCGATCTAGTTTGTCTTGAAGAAAATCCATTGGATGATATTTCAAATGTTCGTAAAATTGATAAGGTCATTAAGGATGGAGTTGTTGTACAATGACAAAACTCTATATTCATGCACAAACATTAATTGATGGCATAAGTGATGCTCCAAAACAGGATCAATTAATCACAATTGAAGATGACAAAATCATTCAAGAGCGAGGGCTGGTGAAAGATGAAAACGGCTATGGTGATTTTGTATGTTTTCAGATAACCTCAAACGAATCCCAAACGGACATAGCCAAAATAGAAACTACCGATATGGCAAGCGGCGAGCTAAAGCTTGTTTCTTTTGTCAAATATGACAAATGTTTTACTATAAATAGCGCTATCGTCGAAAAAAGCATTGGCGTCGTATCGGATGAGTTTTTGCTTAAAATAAAAAATCTTTTTTGTGAAAGCATATAGCCGATGAGCGGTTCCATAACACACCTCATCATCAATTCACCTTTTGTAGAGCCTTCAAGCCATTGGACGCAAGATGAAGGTGGAAACTTCATACAGGCCGAGGGCAGGCGAAACGCCGGATATATGCTTGTGGACCCTACGGCAAAAAGCGGCGGAGAGTTTATCGAGTTAAAAACCGTCAATGAAATAAGAAAAAGAGTGGCAGAGTGGAGAGATGAGGGCTATGGCGGCGCCACGATAGTAAGCAAAAAGCTTTTGGAACACTGGCGAGATAGCGAGCAGAGGGATTTGCAATTTTATTTTGCGCAGATTGAAGCTATTGAGACGCTTATTTGGTGGATTGAGGCAAATGAAAGCTATAAGCAGGGGATAAAGCTAGAGGGGGACGGCGGAGCGTGGGAGAGGGTCTGCTCCAAAATGGCTACCGGTACGGGCAAAACTACGGTAATGGCGATGATAATCGCATGGCAAGCCTTAAATGCGGCAAGCTATCCAAAAGATAGCAGATTTAGCGCTACGATATTTATCGTAACTCCGGGACTAACTGTAAAAGAGCGACTATCCGTACTCTATCCGTCACACCCTCAAAACTACTATGACAGTTTTAATATGCTGCCTGAGAGCCTCAGAGAGAAACTAAGAGTTGTCAAGCTAAAAATAGAAAACTGGCACTGCTTGATGCCACTGAAAGAGTCTCAAAGTAGCGTTGTCAAAAAAGGCAAGGAGAGTGATGAGGCATTTTGTCGCAGAGTGCTAGGCGAGATGGCAAACGAAAAAAATATCGTCATCATAAATGACGAGGCACATCATGCCTATCGAATACCGGCGGAGCTAAAAAATAAAAAGATAGAGGGGTTGAGCAAGGAGGACCAAGAAGAGGCTACGAGGTGGATAGAGGGACTGGATAGAATCCATAAAAAAAGAAATATTACCAGATGTTTTGACCTCTCAGCTACTCCATTTGCACCGACTGGCAAAAAGACAAAAGGCGAGGCGCTTTTTGGATGGATAGTCTCGGACTTTGGGCTCAACGACGCTATCGAGTCCGGGCTTGTCAAAACGCCCAGAGTGGTGGTGAGAGATGACGCTTTGCCCGATACAAAAACCTACAAATCAAAGCTATATCATGTATTCAACGACGATAGCGTCAAAGATGACCTAAACAGAAAAGCCGAGCCTCATGAAGCTTTGCCGCAGCTTGTTCAAGCGGCTTATAATATTTTGGCGGCTGATTGGCAGGCTACATTTGACGCATGGAAAGATGCCGGACATAAAGCGCCGCCAGTCATGCTGACGGTCTGCAACCGAACAGAGACGGCGGCTAGGGTAGAAGAGTTTTTTATCAAGGGTGATATTTTGTTTCAAGCTCTTGCTGATAAGTCTAAGACTCTAAGGGTGGATTCAAAAGTTTTGGAGGCTGGAGAAAAAGGAGATACCAAAAGCGGCGATAAAGAGTATGAACTGAGACTAAAAGAGATTGTCTCCAATGCGGGGTTGGACAAAAAAGAGAAAGAGAGGCTTGGGGCGTTCAAAAAAGAGGAGCTTTTGCGAGAGATAGTCGATACCGTAGGAAAAAGCGGCAAAGCCGGAGAGAATATCCAAAAAGTCATATCCGTAGCGATGCTCTCCGAGGGGTGGGATGCAAAAACCGTAACACACATCATGGGTCTTAGGGCTTTTAGCTCACAGCTTCTTTGTGAGCAGGTCATCGGGCGAGGGCTTAGGAGAACTAGCTATGAGACAGACCATGAAACCGGATTTTTTACTCCTGAGTATGTCAATGTGTTTGGAGTGCCTTTTAGCTTCTTGCCGCACGAGGGTGACGGCGGTACACCTCCTCCGACAAAACCGAAAACGGCGATAAGCGTACTCGCCGATAGGGCGGAGTATGAGATAAAGTGGCCGAATATTTTACGAATCGACAAAGTGGTGAAGCCGACTCTTGATGTTGATTTTGACACGCTTGAGAAGCTGGAGATAAAGCCGGAAGAGACTCCGATGAGCGCCCAGCTGGCACCTATAGTAAACGGTCAAGCCGATGTTGGCAAGTATACGACTATCGAGCTAGAGAAGTGTGAAGAGCAGTTTCGCTATCAGCGTATAATATTTCAGTCCGCAAGAAGAGTGTTTGAAAGCCTAAAAAGCGAGAGTTTTAAGGGTGATGAGGGGTATCTTATTTTTCAGATCATAAGATTAGTTGAGAAGTTTGTGGCAGGTGATAAAATAGTTATTCCGTCACTTTTTTATTCTGAAGATTTGCGCCGTAGAGTGCTTTTGGCTCTAAATATGGATAAGATAGTTGAGCATTTGGCAAGATTTGTCAAACTCCACAATACGGAGTCTTTGGAGCCGATATTTGACACTGATTATCCGATACGCTCAACAGGTGATATGAGGGAGTGGTATAGCTCAAAACCTTGTGAGAAAACTAGAAAAAGCCAAATTTCGCATGTCGTATTTGATAGCGGTTGGGAGTCTGCTGAAGCTTATGCGATAGAGACAAGTCAAAATGTTGACGCATACGCAAAAAACGACCATTTGGGGTTCGAGGTACTTTATACTTATGGCGGAGTGGTGCGGAAGTTTAGACCTGATTTTTTGATACGACTTAAGAATGGTACAAATTTGATACTAGAAGTCAAAGGGCAAGATTCGCAGCAAAATAAGGCCAAAAGAGAGTATGCCAAAGAGTGGTGTGAGGCCGTAAACTCAAAAGGTGGCTTTGGAAGATGGGAGTTTGCCGTGTCGTTTAATGTTAACGATATTAGAGATATTTTGAAGTTGTATAACGGCGCCACAAAGCTTTGAATAAGCGCATAACTACAGTTAAAAGCGGCGCCGTTGAAGGCAAAACCGTTCTTTATTGGATGAGCAGAGAGCAGAGGGTCGAATACAACTTTGGACTTTTGGCGGCTAGCGAATATGCTGCGAAAAAGAGTCTCGCCCTCATTGTCGCTTTTTGCGTAACTCCTGAGTTTCTCGGTGCATCGCCGGAGGCTTTTGCTTTTATGGGGGAGGGGCTAAGAGAGGTTGAGACGGAGCTGGCGGAAAAAAATATCCCATTTTGCCTACTTCACGGGGAGCCGCCAAAAGAGATGGCGGCTTTTGCAAAAAACGCAGAGGCGCAGGCTGTATTTGTCGATTTTGACCCGCTTCGCATCAAGCAAAGCTGGCTTGGTGATTTAAAAGCCCATTTTGACGGCTCTATCTACGAGGTGGACTCACGCAATGTCGTACCCGCTAGGCTGGTCTCAAACAAAAAAGAGTTTGCCGCCTATACCATAAGACCAAAAATTCATA
>CALJKN010000100.1 GCA_937973585.1 uncultured Helicobacteraceae bacterium | reverse complement strand
ATGTCCAAAATGCGGATATATCAAAACGGTTAGCCCGAAAAGCGACGTATTAAGCCCTTCAGATTTTAACGATACTTGTCCAAAATGCAAAACCAAAATGGACAAAAAAGAACTATCTGCTATGGACAAACTCATAAACAAGCTAACTAAAAACGGTTAACTCGTGGCTCTTTGGTTTCAAAATTCCCAAATTTTTAAATCAACAAAAACGACACAACCTGTCATCATCCCGCTATAAACTCTCAAAAACAAAAACAGGGAGAATCGTATGATTGTGCAGATGAAACCTTTTAGGGTGAAGTGTCAAAAATGCGGGTATGGCAAACTCATAAGGCCAAAAGGGGGTACGGCGGAGAGGGTATTGCTAGATACGGCAATGTTTTGCCCAAAATGCGGGAGTATGATGGAGAGGCGAGAACCGAGTATTTTGGATCGCCTCACGATTAGGCTATTTTACGGCTCATAGCCTACCCCCGTGATATTTTTTCGGTTTTGTGGCCTTTTGGCTTCTTCGCCATAAAATACAACGTTTTTGTTATAATGTGGGATGTCAAAAATAGATAAAATAAAAGAAACATTGAACTCTTTGCGGGTTGGACTTAGTATTATCTCTGCCGTGCTGATTACATTGGGCGGGACGCTCGGGGCTTTGTATAAAAAAGACGAAATAGATTTTATATTTTGGGTTTCGTCAATTTTATTTTTTATTTTTTTGATGGCTGGTTTTGTGATCGCTCGCCAAATCAATATAAAGACAAATGAATTAGAGGATTTATAAGTTGGGAACTTTTGTAATTATTGCTGCCGCCGTAGGCTTTGTCGCTATGTTTGGGTATATGATATTTGAGTTTTCTGGCAATGATTCAAAGGGCATATCCGGTAAAAACAATAGAACTCTCTGACTAGCCCTCTTATTTTATGCAAAGCTCAAAATGAGGTTTTTGGCTATAACGCCAGCCGTCAATAAATTTGCCGAACGATGATTTTTAAATGTGCATGCCAATAAACAAATATTTGCTATTATGTTCAATATAGATTAACAAAAATGGACAGATAGTGCTAGACAATATCAGAATACTAGAACATCGCATCCTAAAAGAGCTTGTGCATAAAACTAAGAGATATCTATATGCAACGGTGGATTTTTCATCCCAGATGATAGGTGTAGTAGGTGCTAGGGGTGTCGGCAAGACTACGATGCTTTTGCAGTACACAAATGAACTAAAATCAAAGTTTGAGCCATACAAGTCTCTGTATTTTTCGTATGACCACCCATCGAATAGCTCTATCGTACTACTAGAGCTTGCCGAAGAATTTGCTAAGGTAGGCGGAGAATATTTGATTATCGATGAGATACACAAGTATCAAAACTTCGCCGTAGACCTAAAAGCGATATATGACTTCTTGCCCCGCCTCAAAGTAGTATTTACCGGCTCGTGTGCGACATCCATCTATAGCTCCCGAGCGGATTTGAGTAGACGAGTTGTACTCTACAATATGTACGGTTTGTCTTATAGGGAGTTTTTGGAACTAAAGCTAGGTGTCGGCCTGCCTAGCTTTGGACTAGAGGAGATACTAGTAAACGGCGTAGATATATCATCTGAAATGGATAAAAAGTTTGTCCCCCTAGAGCATTTTGCGGAGTATCTGCAATGCGGGTACTATCCATTTTACTTCAAAGAGCAAAGAGAGTATCTAAGGCAGCTGAACGCCATCATAAATCTGACGATAGAGATAGACCTAGTAAATCTCGGACTGGTCAATATAGCATTTGTTAACAAGCTCAAAAAACTACTCTTATTGTTGTCTGGGTCAGTGCCGTTTGAGCTAAATATCACGAAAGTATCTAGCGCTATCGAAGTCAGCAGAAATACACTCTATGCATACTTGCATCATCTGGAAAAAGCAGGGCTTTTAAATATCGTGACAGACGGCAACAAAGGCATATCCAAACTGGCAAAACCGGAAAAGCTCTATCTGGGAAATACAAATATGTTTTATGCTTTTGGACTAGAGTCAAATGTCGGCACCGTCAGAGAGACTTTTTTTGTCTCACAGCTAAAACAGGCACACATGCTAAATACCACTAAAAACGGTGATTTTATCATCGATGGAAAATATCATATCGAGATAGGTGGAAACTCAAAAGGCTTTGAGCAGATACGAGACATTCCTGACTCTTATCTGGCGATAGATACGGACATCACGCAAAACAATCGCAAAATCCCGCTATGGCTTTTTGGATTTTTGTATTAGTGGGGGCTTGCAAAGCGTCAAAAATATAGGCTATTTCCCGCCCCATAGCCTACCCCTGTGATATTTTTTCGGTTTTGTGGCCAAATATCGATTTTACCCCGTCAGTTATGAGCGTCCAAAGCGCTTTCAGCCCCAAATACAACAAAACTATCAAAAAACAGACAACGACTATCGTGATAACAAAAGCTTGCATTGCCGGACTCCGTTTGTGCATTTTATAATCTGAGCTTCTATTTAACTCCAAAATCTCATACAATATTAACACTTGGATATGACAGGTTGTGTCGTTTTTTAATCAAAAAGCTCACTGTGACTACCTATATCGACTAGCTTTACCGTGCCGTCTTCTATTTTGTATATCAGTAGAAGATCCGGTTTGATGTGACACTCTCTGTACTGTGCATATTCTCCGACAAGCGTATGATCTCTGTACTTTGAGTCTAGGGCGATACCGTTTAGTAGCTTATATGCTATGTCTATAAAGGCCTGTTCGTCCTTGTCGGATAGCTGTAGTTTTTTGTATGATCTTTTAAACTGATTGGATTTAAAAAGCCTATATGTCATCTTTTTTTAGGTCTCTTAGCATATCTTCTACGTTGTCGTGTATGGTTCCGTCTCCGATTTCCGTTTCGGTCATGGCGACCTTTAGGCTTGAGGAGGGAACCTTGATGTCAAAAGGCATCCCTTTCTCCAGTCTGACTTTATTCAAAAATATATTTATGGCATCGGAGAGCGTTAGATTGTACTCTTTGAATATATTTTGAGCCTCTTCCCACGCTACTGGATCGACTTTTATGGATGTTTGTCGTCTGGCTAACACCTCAAATCCTTTTTTTATTTATTGTACTTCAAAAGAATTTAACCATCCGATTAATTCTCAAATTTCCGGCAAAGCCGTAAATTAGGTCTTCAGCGTGAGGGATCTCGCAACTAGTTGCTCTTTTTGAGACCTCTATTTAATCAGAGGTCTCAATTCTATAAAAAACTAGCCCTCACCATACTCATCCAAATACCCCTTCAAAACATCGTTTAGTTTTTGTTGCAAATGCGGCGGGGAGACTATGGATACGTGCGGGAGCCAGTATTTTACCGTTCCCAGTATCTCGTCTTCGTATGAGGCTTTCCCCTTTATCGTGAGGTATTCGGCTGTTTGCTCTATTATCTGCTGGTTTGGGATGAGTTTGCGACGTAAAAAGTATTCGGATACGGCGGCTTTTACTCTGAGGGTTACCTCTATGGCGTTTTGCGAAAACCACTCAAGCTCATTTTTTTCTATCGTGGACAAAAGCTCTTTGTTTGGCTCAAAACGCTCATCGGATATGTTTAGGTTGATTATTTTGCTAAAAGCGTAGTTCTTTGGGTTGCCGTTTTCCTCCGCCGCAAGATACCAAACTCCGTTTTTGTTTATTAGTTTATACGGATTTACAGCCCTTTGTTTGTTTTTGTACCAAAAAAACACCTTTTGCCGCCCCAGTATCGCCTTGCCCAGTGTCTCGAAACCGTCGGCCTGCCGTTCCAGATTTTCGTGTCCGTAGTGTTTTACGGCGTATGCC
Organism: uncultured Helicobacteraceae bacterium; assembly: GCA_937973585.1. Lineage (GTDB taxonomy): Bacteria > Campylobacterota > Campylobacteria > Campylobacterales > UBA6016 > UBA6016. Next base: position 12,196 of record CALJKN010000100.1, on the reverse strand, counting down.
GAACCTACCGGATTTTTTAGTATATCCTCCAGTAGCCCCCTTGTCATAGCCGGATACAAAGTTTTTATCCCCGATACGGCGGCAAATGTCTTTATATCCTCAAGGCTTAAATGCCCCATAGAGTGCGGCTCAAGAAAGTAATAACCGGAAACCTTTTTTATATCCAGACTCGAAAACCTCTCGTTCATATCCCTCTGAACCGTCCGTTTGCTGACATTGAACTCTTTGGCCAGCTCCTCTACCGTGAATCTCTCACCGGAGTTTAGTTTGAGCAGTATCTGAAACAATCTGGCAAGTAGCTTGTCGTATGATTTTTCCATTTTGAGACCTTTTTTCATTCCAATCGGCGTAATAATCGGACTAGTATAATCAAAAACCCCAAAAATAAGGAGTCCGATATGTCTTCAAAAGCTTGGTTGTCTACGGTTTTGGACGGTGGGAAGGTGAGGTGCGATGCGTGTTCGCATTTTTGCGTTTTGGAGGGCGGTGAAGTCGGAAAATGCGGAGTCAGAACCGTCAGGGACGGGGGATTGGAGCTAGACGTATACGGTCTCATAGCCGCCGCAAATATCGACCCGATAGAGAAAAAGCCGCTGTATCATTTTTTGCCGGGGAGCCGGATACTGTCGGTCGGGACGGTCGGGTGCAATTTTAGTTGCAGTTTTTGCCAAAATTATGAGATTAGCCAATACCCAAAAGAGCACGGCGGCGATCTAAAAGGGTCTTACCTATCCCCGCAAGAGCTTGTCCGGACGGCAAAAGAGCAGGGTATACCCTCCATCGCCTTTACGTACAACGAACCGGCTATATATTTTGAGTACGCCTACGATGTTATGAAACTTGCAAAAGAGGAGGGGATAAAAACCGTTTTCGTAACGAGCGGATACGAGAGCAAAGCCGCTTTGGAGTATTCACGGGGGCTACTGGACGGGATGAATATCGACCTCAAATCATTTAGCGACGATTTTTACAAAAATATTTGCGGAGCAAGGCTAAAACCTGTTTTGGAGTGCATAGAAAACGCCAAAAAAGCGGGAATCTGGGTGGAGCTGACGACTCTACTCATAGAGGGTGTAAATGATTCGGATAGAGAGATAGAGGAGATTTGCAAGTTTATAAAAGGTATCGACAGAGAGATTCCGCTACACCTCAGCGCTTTTCACGGAGCCTATAAGATGGCAGATCACAAGCCGACATCGCACGAGACTCTGGAGAGGGCGTACGATATAGCAAAATCTTTGCATCTGGAATACGTCTATTTGGGAAACGTGATTGACGATGAACGGATGGACACCCATTGTCCGGCGTGTGGAGAGCTTGCGATAGGGAGGAGCGGATATCTGGGCGAAAACGTCCAAAATTATATGAAAGATAAAAACAAATGCCCTAGATGCGGATATAGGATAAAAGGGGTGTGGGGGTAAGCTTGTTTTCAGTTTGTTTATATAACAATTTCTAATCTAATAGGCTTGGGTCCAAGCAAGGCGTAACCGCAATAACTACGGATAGATCGCTACCTATATACTTTCGGCTTTAAAATGAATAGACGTACTTTTGTAAAAAACTGCACGATGGCGGCGACCGTAGCATCCGGCTCTTTTTCCGGACTTTTTGCCGCTACCGAAGCGGGTAAAAAACGGTATGAGATAGAGTATAAGCTTGATCTCTCGTCTCACAAAAACAAAGAGGCAAAACTCTGGATTCCACTCCCCTCTGACATCCCGTCATTCCAAAAAATAACCAAAATCGGATATGTGAGCGACGGCAATGAGGCGTTTATTTCGACCTCAAACAGCTACGGAGCCAAAACGTTATTTGTCTCTTGGGATAAAACGGCAATCAAAAAAACGGTAACCTGCAAAATATCGGCAGAGGTATCTGATAGGGAGGCTTCAGCTTTTGGAGGGTTTTTTGAGGCCAATGACTCAAAGAGATTTTTGTCCCCTACGGCTCATGTTCCAACAAGTGGATTGATAGCAAAAATATCGGCCAAAATAGTCAAAAACGAGAAATCGGCGGTTAAAAAAGCAAGAGCCGTATATGACTGGGTGATTGCAAATTCGTATAGAGACGAAAACATAAAAGGGTGTGGCATAGGGCATCCGGGTAAGATGCTAGAACAGCTCGAAAAAAGCGGCAAGATGGGTGGCAAATGCCTTGATATGTCTGCTCTCACTGTGGCCTTGATGAGGGCGGCAGGCGTTGCGGCCAGAGAGGTGGCAGGTGTCAGACTCGGGGCTTCCGGTCTTTCGGCGGCTTTTGGGTCGGGTGAGGATATCACAAAGGCGCAACACTGCAAGGTGGAGTTTTTTGTCCCCAAAAAAGGGTGGATAGGTTGCGATCCGGCAGACATCACAAAGCTGATACTAAAAGAGGGGCTAAGCAGAGACTCCGAGAGGGTAAAGGCTCTATCGGAAAAATTTTTCGGTTTTTGGGAGAACAACTGGCTGGCGCTAAATTATGCCAGAGATTTTGAGCTGTATCCAAAAAACAATCAAGGGGAACTGGATCAGTTCAACTACCCGTACGGTGAGATAGACGGTGAGTTTTTGGATTTTTATTCGCCAAAAGAGTTTGCCTATTCGATATCGTCAAAGGCGGTAGGATGATGGATAGCGGTTTTGAATATGCGATGATTTTTGATTCAGACAAGTGCGTAGGTTGCCACGCATGTGAGGTCGCTTGCAAGCAGGAGTTTGATGCCCCTCTCGGATTTTTCAGGATTATGACCCTATACGCAGATATCGGTAAATACCCAAAGGTAAAACGGGAGTTTTTGACCCTTTCTTGTAGGCAATGCGAAGATGCGGCATGCAAAAAACATTGCAAAAGCGGAGCGATATCGGAGCGTGACGGTGTCGTAGTTATAGATCCCAAAAAGTGCAACGGTTGCGGTGATTGCGTAAAGGCATGCGGCATAGGGGCTGTGTATGTGAATCCGGTATCAAAAATAGCCGAAAAATGCGATTTGTGCAGACATAGGGGGGATATCGGGCTAAAAGCCGCATGTGAGTCTACATGTGTGGCCGATGCGATAAAAATCGTAAAACATAAAAAAGGGGAGAGACCCGCCGGATACCTGCCGTTTGTAGCACACAAGGGAGAAAAGCCTAGAAGCTTATACAGGGGGGCTAATTTTGCCGTTGCCGCAAAGCTCAAAAAAGGGAAAAGCTTTTCGGGGTTAAATTATGAAATTTATACATGGGCAAGCAGGGGGTAGATGGTGAACAGAAGAGATTTTATGAAAAATACATCGGCACTCCTAACCGCTATGGAGCTTGGAGCCGTCATATCGCTTACCCCAAACGGACTAGATGCCAAAGAACCTAAAAAACAAAAAAGAAAAAATAGCCTTGCAACAAGCATAAAAACCGCCCAAAAAATCCCGACCGTATGCCTCAACTGCTCTACGGTTTGCGGTATTACGGCTTTTGTCGAAGGGGGTGAACTGCTTGGCGTGGAGGGGAATCCGCTTGACCCAAATACAAACGGCAAACTCTGTGCAAAGGCTCACGGCGGCATTAGTGCTACCGATTATCCGGAGAGGATAGTCTATCCGCTAAAGAGGGTCGGCAAAAGAGGGGACGGGTTGTGGCAGAGGATAACGATGGAGGAGGCATACGAGACGATAGCCTCCAAAATAAAGATTTGCATAGATGACGGACATCCGGAGAGGGTTGTTTTTCATGCCGGTAGAAACAGAATCGACGATATTACGACCAGATTTATGGATGCGATAGGCTCCCCCGTGATACTAAATCACAGAGCGCTATGTTCATCCAACAAAAGAGCCGCCAACTACGCCACGATAGGAGATACCGACTGGGAGACCGTAGATGCCGAGCATTGTAAGTATTTTTTGAATTTCGGTGCTAACTTTTTGGAGGCTCATCAGGGCGGCTTTCCTATGTTGTCCAGATATGTAAAGGCAAAAGCTTCGGGGGCAAGGCTTGTGACTTTCGATGTCAGGTTGTCGAATACCGCCGGTAGAAGCGATGAATGGTTCGCCCCTTTTCCATCATCCGAGGGGGCTATAGCTCTGGCTATGGCAAACGTGATAATCGGTGAAAAACTATACGATAAAAGCTTTATAGACGAATGGGTAAATGTCTCATTGGAGGAGATAGCGGAGTTTGTAAGACCCTATACACCGGAGTTTGCCGAATTAGAGAGCGGTATTGCGGCAACCGACATCAGACGGCTTGCAAGGGAGTTTGCCGCTGCCGCTCCGGCTTGCGCCGCTTTTACAAACAGGGGATCTCAGGCTCACCAAAACGGATTTAACAACGACAGGGCGGTTGTGATGCTCAATATGCTAGTCGGTAGTATCGGCAAAAAAGGGGGATATTGTTTTGGAGGTTCAAAAAACCTCGGCGACGGCTCATTTCCTATGCCAAAACCGGTTCCGCCAAAGCCGAAATTTTCGACTGAACTAGAGGATCCAAAAGCCTATCCGCTTGCAAATAAATGGCAAAAAATGAAAGTCGGCGAAATAGTCTACGATATGATAAAAAATAAAAAACAGAGGGTGGACGTGTATTTGTCGTACACGATTTCATCACCGCAGACTTGGCCGGAGGGGCCGTCGGTATCGGTGGACGTTTTGAGGGATGAAAAGCTGATACCGTTTCACGTCTGCTCCGATGTGGTGTATTCCCAGATGGCTCACTATGCCGATATCATATTGCCCGATGCAACATATTTTGAGAGGTACACGATAGAGGGTCGTAATGCAAATGAGTTGACCCCGTATTTTTTGTTGAGGCAACCGGTGATAAAACCACCGTATGATTGTGAAAATTTTGCCGATACGCTCATCAAGATCGCAAAAAGATTGGGTGAACCGGTATCGAAATATTTTGATTTTGAAAATTACGGAAAATTTATCGAGGCGAGGCTCTCCAAGCTCCCCGCTATAGACGGTATGGACGGTTTTTCATATATATCAAAGTACGGCGTAATAAAAGAGGAAAAACCAAAAAACTATGAGCCTCACAAAAAAAAGTTATCCCAAAAAGAACTAGAAAATACATTTATTGAAGATAATACGGTATTTATAAAAAAAGGGGACAAAAAAGAGGCGATAGGGGTCGTAAAAGACGGAGCGGTATACAAGGGGGTCAAAACGCCGTCCAGAAAATACGAGATATTCTCAAAAACCGTTTTGGAGGCTGCAAAAAAAGTGGGAGAGGCCGATGACGGTTGGCCGCACTACAAAAAGCCCCTCTCTTTGGCAAAAATAAAAAAAGACGAATTTGTGCTGACAACGTTTAAATGGAATGTCCATACACAGGCAAGAACCGGACCACAAAAATACCTGACCGAGATTGTTCACGATAATCCGGCATGGATAAATGCCGCTACCGCCAAAAAACTGGGAATCAAAAGCGGTGATACTATCGAGATTGCTACATTTAGACAAAAAAGCGGGTACGGGGCAAAAGAGGATGAGATTGTCGGGAGGCTAAAGATAAAAGCTTTTGTAACGGAGGGGATTCATCCGAGCGTAGTTGCGGTGAGCGCCTCTTTGGGGATGGGATACGGCGGCAGAATTGCAAAAGCCAAAAACGGCAAAAAGCAAAATATAAACGGTTTTTCTGATTTGGATGATCCGGATTTCGACGGCGGAATATGGTGGGATGAGAGACTGGGCGGCTTTGGAAACGGTTTTAATCCAAACGGTATAATACCGATAAACCCATCTCCTCTAGTCGGGATGCAGTCATGGAACGATACGGTATGCAAAATAAAAAAAATAAAGGGCTGATTTTTGTTTTATTGGCCGGATTCGGGAGTGCGATTTTGTCCGCCTCTTGCTGTCTGGTTCCGACTCTGTTTTTGTTGTTTGGTATTTCATTTGGAGGGCTGATAAATCTACCGGCGCTAAACGAATATCGATGGCACTTTGCCGCCTTATCGATTGTTTTTATAGTGTACGGAACATACAAAATATTTTTTTCAAAAAAAGAGATAGTCTGTTGCGAAAAAGATGCGGTCAAAAAACGGTATACGGTATTTTTTGTATTTTTGCTAGCCCTCTCTCTGGCTGCCCTTTTGTACCCTTTTTATGAGGGGTATATATGGGGAGAGTAGCGTTAGCACTCATTTTGTTATCCATATCCCTCTTTTGCGCCGAAATAACCGTAAAGGTTGCCGGAATGCACTGTATAGCGTGCACAAAAGCGGTCAAAACTGCCATTTTGGATGTGCAGGGTGTCAGAGAGGCAAAGGTAAATTTTAGAACCGAAACGGCCGTAATCAGCATGGACGGGAATGTCTCCATTGATGCCGTCAAGGCATCGGTAGCCAAAACCGGATACAAAATAACCGAGGTAATCAAATAGTCAGAGCATTTATGCCAAAATCTCCCAAAAACGGAGGCGGTATGATGAAATACAAATATCTCGGGCGTAGCGGCCTTAGGGTTTCGACACTTTGTCTGGGGACTATGACATTTGGTTTTTCGGCGGACAAGGATGAGGCGTATCGGGTTATGGACGCTGCATGGGAGGCCGGAATCAATTTTTTTGATACGGCAGAGATATATCCGGTTCCACCACACGCAAAATATGCCGGAAACACCGAGATAATCATCGGGGAGTGGCTAAAGGATAGACAAATCCCAAGAGACGGCCTGATACTGGCCACAAAAGTCGCAGGGGCGGCGAACGGCTGGTTTGTTCCGCCGATCCGTCACGGTCTTACGGCTATAGACAGATTCCATATCGAGCGGGCGGTAGAGGGGAGCCTAAGGAGACTACAAACCGAATATATCGACCTTTATCAGATGCATTGGCCTGATACGGTAGTGCCGATAGAGGAGTCGATGGAGGCGTTTGACAGGTTGGTTCAAAGCGGAAAGGTTCGATATGTCGGCACCTCAAACGATACGGCGTACGGCCTCACAAAGGCGCTAATGACCTCAAAATACAAAGGCTTTGCCAGATTCGAGACTATCCAAAACAATTTTTCGATGTTAAACAGACGATTTTTGGATGAGCTGGGGGCGGTATGCGACAGGGAGCAGGTATCGCTTCTTGCGTATTCGCCGCTTGCGGGCGGGGTGCTTAGCGGCAAGTATCAAAACGGTTTTCCGTCAGATGCCAGATTCGGCGTTTATGCGGCGATGGACGATGTCCGGATGAAGGCTCAGGCAAATAGATTTGCCGGAGAGCGCTCTTTGGCCTTGACGGGGAGATATCTGGAGATTGCAAAAGAGGCCGGAATCCACCCCGTTACTCTGGCTATGGCGTGGAGCTTGTCGTTTTCATTTATCGGTTCATCCATATTCGGAGTTACAAAAACATCCCAACTACCGGAGATTTTAGCCTCCGCAAGAACCACAATCCCAAAAGACGTCCTCGCCGCTTTAGACAGGGCTCACGCAGATATTTTGTACCCTATGGGTTAGTGTTTTAAAAATACGGAGCTTTGTGGGTTTCTTGAGAATTGCAAAAATCCGCAAGGCAGAAGAACCGATAAACGGAGAGGTCGCCACGTTTCCAAAATACTTACGAAGACCACAGAGAAAGCAGCAGATAAACTCTGCTGCAAAAGATGACTTCAAGAGTGGTACGGGGGCATGATGCCTATTTTGTTTGAGCTAAAAAACTTACAAGCCTCGTGGTAGATGAGCCGAAAAAGAAAAAGAAACAACAAAAGAGTATATAATTACTGGAATATATAAAAATGGATAGATTTGATGGATATAGTAGAAAAAAATCTAAAAATAATAGAAGACTGTATCAAAAATAATCAATACGAAGAAGTGGAAACCGAAAGGTTTGAGCTAAAAAACCTATCCAATGGATGGGGTAATGATTTTCAGAAGACAGTTTGTGCCTTTTTAAATACAAACGGCGGAATTATTGTTATTGGCATTCAAGATAAAAACAATTCAAATCCAAAAAGCTACAAATTTACAGGCTACGACAATAGTCAGTCAAATGAAAGCTATCTCAAAGATACACTGCCAAAACTTTTTAAAACAAAAGAAAATATTGTGTTTGATGTAAGCTCTAAATTGGATTTTAAACTTGTTGATTTTTTGGAAAACAAGGTAATGGTTGTATATGTAGAGAGTTTGACAGATGAGCAAAAGTATGTATTTTATGAAGGCAACGCCTATAGAAGAGTTATCACGGGGGATCATATACTTTCTAATGCAGAGATTGAAGCATACGAGGAGTTAAAGAAAGAATTTATTCAGTCGCGAGAAATAGAAAAAGTTAAAAATGCAACGCTTGAAGCTATAAATATAGACACGCTAAATCAATATATACTAAGGTTTAACAAAGGAAAAAGTAAGGGCGAAACAATAAAAGCCGACCTAAATAGCGCTATGTCTTTTCTGACTAGGCAATCTTTTGTTAAGGATGGTCAACCAACATTATTGGGTATGTTGATTTGCGGTGAAAATATAGAGTCTTATATTCAAGGCAAATGCGAAGCCGATTGTTATGTTCTATCTGATACAAAAGTTGCTCAAGCAAAAGAAGTAATCAACGATAATATCGTTGGGCTGATTGACAGGACATATAATTTTGTGTGGCGTAATATTCAAATTGGCGTAGGATACTCAGGCGGAGGAAGGGCTGAACCAGAATACCCAGAAGAATTAATAAGAGAGAGTATCAACAACGCCTTTGCGCATAGAAATTACAATTCTGATCGATTTATTATTGTTGAGATAAAACCAAACGCCTATTTATCAATAAGAAATCCGGGAGGATTTGAAAGACGGCAACGAATTATGTTTGATTCGGTAATAAAAGTAAGAAGAATTATCCCTGTTCAAATAGCTAGAAATCCTAAACTAACACATATTCTTAAGAGTTTTGATTATTGGGAGGGTAAGGGCAGGGGCTTGTCGTCTTTGATTGATACCTGCCTTGAAAATAAAATAGATGTGCCGTATTATGTTTTGAGCCAAGATGAGATTAAGCTAGTAATCCCGAAAGGCAAGGTGTATGATGCTGAAATGGAGATGTTTTTCAGTAGTTACAAAGGATATATATCTGAAAAAAATGGGCGTGAGTTTAGCGAAGATGAATTGGTCTTAATGAGCTACTTTTTAAAATCAGAAAAACTTAACAGGGTTGAAGAGTACACAATTTTACTTACAAATGACAATAATCATAAAAATATAATTGCGGATTTAGAAGAGAAGGGGATGATATTTAAGGACCCAAAAAGTCCTGAGATTTATCCAATTTATTTAGTAGACAGGGTTTTTATTCAGGACATTCATTTTTATGATGAATTGAAAAATATATACGGCGACGGCGAATGGTCGATGCTCGGAAGCGATTATGTTGATGTTCTTAATGCTATATATGTTCATAATAAGTTTGGCGGAAGAGATATGGTTGTGAGCGCAAGCAGTATAGGGACTTACCTGTATAGTAAGTTATATAAAAATATTAATCTCAATGAATTTGAAAACTTTAAAAGGAAGATTAGAAATATCTTTAATAGATTAGAGGATAAAAAATTTATTACTAGAAAAGATGGAAAAACTAAATCTGATAAGGGTAAGCCAGATTTTGAAATAAATGTTAATTTTCAAAAAAATAATTCACTTTTAAATCACCAAAAATAACTACTTATAATCAAAAAAAAACGAGCAAAGAGATGCCAAAGTGAGTGTTAAAAATTCCGTGTCATTTCCATTTGAAACGATATGAAAATCTCAGGGAGGCGAGAACTGGAATTGAAAACTATATCAGAATTTACAATACAAAAAGGCTTCATTCGGCATTGAGCTACAAAACACCTTTGAGCGTCTATCTCAAAGCAATGGATCGGGCTGCATGACAGGTGGAATAAGAACCACTCAAAAAACTGTCTTGACAAACGGGGACATTATAAAAACTATCCGCCACGGTAGTAGTGAACTCAACTGCTCTCATATTATCATTCCTTTGTTGCTTGATTATAGCACAAGTAGAAAATTAGGATAAAAAAGACAGGCTGGTTTTTGTTTAATCTTCATTTTTAAAATCACCAAAAATAATCGGCAATTATCGTTTGTTTTATCCGGTAAAAGGGAAAAAGTACTGGTTTTAGTGGTCGATGTCAGGTATAGACAAGGTGTTTATGAGTAGCGATGCGTTGTGAAAAAAACGGTGGAGGGGCAACTGCTTTTAGGGGCAGTTGCGCTTTTTGCTATATATTTCCCTCTGCTTTTGCCCTGTATTCGTCGAGGTTTGAAAGCTCTTTGGGTTTTAAAAATTCGTTTAGTTTGTGTTCGTTATCGGCGATTATGCTCTTAAAATCGTCGCTTTTTGCATCAACCCCTTGCGGATAGTATCTATCCACTACGGCATTTGAGTTTCCGACCAATAAAAGGTATCTGATTTTATTAAACTCAATCAATAGCAATCTATTTGTCTGGTCAAGATAGTTTTGGGAGATGATTGTAAGCTCCGGAATATCTTCTACGGCTTTTGCCTGCTTTGAAGATGAGAACAGTCCGCCGACACCTCCGCCGCTAGGGGCAGGGGCTCTTTTTGCCGCCTTGATGCCGAATCTTTTTTTGACGTAGAGCATTATTGCTATCATAACCAGCAAGAACCCTATCATCGCAAAATATCGCCAGCTAAGGCCGGAATCATCTTGAGTATTTAGGTCTCCTACGGCTTCCGGTTTTGTCACATCTGTGGCGTTAGCTTCGGTTTTGTTCCCCTCTTTTGCTACCCCCGGTTTGATTATCGCTTTTAACTGAAGCTTGTAGCCGTCGTTGTTTTTGGTGGCCTCTAGGGTTATCTCCTGTTTGGTTTCAAAAACCAGATTTACCGCTTTGTCCCCGGCTTTTGTCATAATAACCCGTTTTATGAGCGGGTTTTGGGAGAGGGCGATATCTTTTTTGCTGTCGATAGATATTCCGTTGATTGTTAGAGCGGTGACTGTGGCGGTGGAGTTTTGCTCCATTGTCCCGTTAAACGGCTTATCAAAATTCATATTCAGCTCAACGTTGTCGTGCCCCTCGTTGACGCTGATAGATAGTAGGTTTGATGCAAAAGAGGTTACGGCAAACGCTATCAGGGCTATTATGTACTTCATTATTCAAGCTCTTTCGAAAAATATTCGATAACGGTTTTGGAGTTTAGTATCTCATTTACCCTGATTGCCAGATTTTTTTCGTATACCATTATCTCCCCTTTGCCGATAATCCGCTTATTTATCAGTATCTCTACGGATTCTCCGGCCGGTTTTTTGAGGTCTACTATGGAGCCTTTTTGGAGTTTTAGTATCTCTGCCAGCGGAACCTCCACGGTTCCAAGGTACGAGACAAACTCAACCTCCATATCAAGGATGCCGGAATAGTCGATTAGCACCTCCTCGGCACTATATATCCTCTCCTCTTTTAGGCTCTCAAGACTTCTGCCCAGATCCTCTTCTACCTCGTCATCCAGAATGTCGTTGTCAAAATCTTCTTGTGCCATAAAACCTCTTTTTGCATCTTTAATATTAATTTTATTGAATTTAACTTAATTTTTGCGCCGAAAAGGTATAATCTTGCCCTTTTCATACGAGGGTTTGATGGATATTTTTTTGGTTACGACCGGACTTTTTGCCGGAATACTGAGCGGATTTTTTGGTGTCGGTGGCGGTACTATAACCGTTCCGATGCTCGTGTTTGCAGGGCTAAACATCAAAGCCGCAATAGCTATCTCTGCTTTTCAAATGACTTTTAGTTCTATTTTTGGCTCTTATATCAACATCAAAAAATCTGTTTTTGACGTAAAAACCGCCGCTCCGTTTTTAGCCGGAGGGGCTATAGGCGGCGTAGCAGGGGCGCACTTTGCCGGAGTCGCCTCGGAGAAGACTTTGGCTTTTATCTTGCTTGCTTTTATGGTGTTTACAATCATAAAGCTTGTCACATCTCCGGCCGAGAGGGCAGGTAGTGATGAAAAAAACTATCCGTTTGTCTTTTTTGCGGTCGGAGCGGCAATCGGAGCATTAGGTTCATCGGTCGGTATCGGCGGCGCATTGCTTTTGGCTCCCGTGCTTGTAGGTTTTTTCGGGTTTAGTCTCAAAAAAGCTATCGGGGTGACGCTGTTTTATGTTATCTCAACTAGTATTTTTGCGTCGGCCAGTTTTTATATGTCCGGTGTTTTGGATATTTCAAAGGCTATCTGGGTTGCCGTTCCGGCACTTTTTGGGGTGTATTTGGGGATTTATATGGCCTCGA
>CALJKN010000099.1 GCA_937973585.1 uncultured Helicobacteraceae bacterium | reverse complement strand
ACAAACACAAGTTAACCCTCCTTTTAGAGAAAATCGGTACAATTTTCGTCGATTTAGAGGACGGCTCAGAGCTTGCCAACCTCAATAGATACGAAGATTACGAGAAAGCGATAAACAATGGAGTTAACCCATTTAGATGAAAACAATCTACCTAAGATGGTGGATGTATCGGATAAAAATGAGACGGTCAGGGTAGCGGTCGCTAGCGGCACTATCAAAATGAGTCGTGAAGCATACAAGGCGGTAAAAGAGGGAACCGCAAAAAAGGGGCCCGTCCTCCAAACCGCAGTCATAGCCGCCGTGATGGGGGCAAAAAAAACGAGCGAACTAATCCCCATGTGTCACCCGCTGGCCCTATCCTCTGTCAAATGCGATATTGAGGAGTTGGATACTTTACCGGGGTTTAAGATGTCGGTCAAGGTCAAAATGGAGGGGAAAACCGGTGTCGAGATGGAGGCACTCACTGCCGTCTCCACCGGACTTCTCACGATTTACGATATGGTCAAGGCGATAGATAAGGGTATGGAAATCTCAGACATAAGACTGGAAAGCAAAGTCGGAGGCAAAAGTGGCGAATATACTAGAGGGTAAAAAGCTAGAGCTTGAGTATCCGGTATCGTGGCAGTACAAAATAATAGGCAAGCATGCCGAAAATATGAAAAAGCAGGCGCTTGATATCCTAAAGGAAAAACCTTTTTCACTAAACCCGTCCAAAACATCGAGCGGTGGGAAGTTTGTGAGTCTGACGCTAGAGGTGCTTGTATTTAGCGACGAGGAGAGACTATACATATACGAGGAGCTGAGACGCTCCGAGAATATAATGTACGTTTTGTAATCCCCCTGCTGTTATAATGAGATAAAATATTTAAAAAAACAAGGTAACAAATGAGAAAGAAGCTGGCTTTGGCCGTATCCTCAATCGGTTTGTGTCTATCGGCATTTGCGGCAGATATGTCTATCGTCTCTATAGATTCAGACGGTATGGGTGCAGTCGCAAAAGGGGATGAGGTATTAAAAGGGACATCCGGAGTCGTAATCAAAAAGATAAACGAAGGGAAAAGCACCGTAGCGGCAAAAGCGATAGCTATGGGGAGCGGCAAAGAGATAAAAGTCAGATTTGAAGTATTTGAGGCTCTAGCACAACCTGCACTACCTAGGCCGATAGTCAGGCCACAAGTCGGGGACGGGATAGTATTCGGCGCATTCAATAACAGGGCGACCGTCATAGCAAAAAATCAGGCCGACTACCAAAAAGCGGTCTCTAGCGACCAAAAAGAGTGGGTACATCCGGATTTGTTCGGAGCGATACTGATTAGAGACAGAATCGGAGCACCGAATAGGGCTAATTTTGCAGAATTTTGTGATGCTTATTCGGTCGGGCAACTCTACTTTCCTATCATGGGGAGAGTCTACGTAGCCGATTGCCAAAGTATGGAGGTCGTAAAAGAGTATGCGCTCCCGACAGATCAATCATCCGAATTTGAATCGCCGTTTTTCAAGCGAACCGGAGAGGTGGAGACCGGATATCTAGGGATGATGAAGACAAGCGTCAAAGACTATGAGCCTTACTACCTAAGACTAATCGGAAGATAATATGCTAGATAAACAACATATATCGGCTCTAAAATCCTTAGTCGGGGACGACAACTGCTTCGACGACAAAGCGCACCTAATAGCCTACTGCTACGATGCCACAAAAAACAGATACGAGCCTTCGGCTGTTGTATTCCCTAGATGCGAAGAAGATGTAAGCAAAGTCCTCAAATACTGCAACGATAACAAAATAGCCATCGTGCCGAGGGGTGCGGGTAGCGGATTTACCGGCGGCGCTCTGCCTGTAACCGGCGGTATCGTGCTTGCCTTTGAAAAGCATATGAACAAAATATTAGAGATAGACACCAAAAACCTCGTAGCCGTAGTACAACCGGGGGTTGTCAACAAGGAGCTTCAAGAGGCCGTAGAGAGGGTCGGGCTATTTTATCCGCCGGATCCGGCAAGCCAGGAGTATAGCACGATAGGGGGCAACGTAGCGGAAAACGCTGGCGGTATGAGAGCGGCGAAATACGGCATTACAAAAGACTATGTAATGGCAATGAGAGCTGTCATACCGAACGGGGATATTATCAAGGCTGGTAAACGAACTATTAAGGATGTGGCTGGCTACAATCTATGCGGAATACTCGTAGGAAGCGAAGGTACACTGGCCGTGACAACCGAGATTACCCTACGACTCATCGCAAAACCAAAGATGACAAAAACGGCAATGGGCGTTTTCCCTACCGTTGAATCGGCGATGGAAGCGGTATATAAGACGTTTGCGGAAGGGATTACTCCGGTAGCTATGGAGTTTCTCGATAATCTCACAATAAGGGCTGTCGAAGAGGTACACAAAAAAGGGCTACCCGTAGATGCGGGTGCTATACTTATCACTGATGTAGACGGCAACCTAGAAGAAGACTTAGAGCTTCAAATGGGCGCCCTTGAGAGAGTATTTAAAGCCAATGGATGCAGCGATTTCGTACGTGCAAAGGATGCAACGGAAGCTTCAAATCTATGGTTTGCAAGACGAAACGCATCTCAAAGCCTCAAAGTATACGGAAGCAAAAAGCTAAACGAAGACATCACCGTACCAAGAGCGGTACTGCCGGAGCTACTGGCCCAGTACAAAAAAGTAAGCGAAAAATACGGCTTCAATATCCCGTGCTTCGGTCACACCGGAGACGGTAACGTCCACACGAACGTCATGACCGACAAAAACGACCCGCACAAAGTAGAAATGGCGGAAAAAGCTATAGAAGAGATATTCCAAATAGCGATAGACCTAGGCGGCACACTAAGCGGCGAACACGGTATAGGCGTATCCAAAGCCCCTTTTATGAAGATGGCGTTTACCGATGCCGAACTTGAGCTATTCCGCTCAATCAAAAGAGCGTTTGACCCAAATAATATACTAAATCCCGGGAAGATGGGGCT
>CALJKN010000098.1 GCA_937973585.1 uncultured Helicobacteraceae bacterium | reverse complement strand
CCGCAAACTCCCTCAAAATAGATATGAAAAGCGTCAAAACAGCCGAGGCGGTAAATCCGCTGATGGAGATATTAGGGGCAGTTGCGGCGGCAGTCGTTATCTATGTCGGCGGGATGGAGGTGATGGAAAACAGGCTCAGCGTCGGGGAGTTTTTCTCATTTTTAACAGCACTATTTTTGTTATACACACCGATACGTCAACTCTCTAGCGTCTTTAACAAATTCCAAGATGCTATAGCCGCAAACAACAGAATCGGAGAGCTATTCGCCATCAAACCGACGATAATCGGGGGAGAGAAAGAGTTTTTCGGGGAGATAACAAATATAAGCCTAAAAAACATCTCCCTCTACTACGGCGACAAGGTAGCACTAAAAAATATCTCCGTAACATTTCACAAAGGCGAGACAACGGCTCTAGTCGGACAAAGCGGCGGCGGTAAAAGCTCCCTTGTGTCGCTACTACTCAGATTTTATGAGCAAACGGGCGGTGAGATACTGATAGACGGTGAAAACGTCTCGTCATACAACCTAAAAGCACTAAGAAATAAAATCGGAGTAGTGAGCCAAAGGGTATATATCCTAAACGATACGGTTGCCGCAAACGTCGCATACGGTCAAGAGATTGACGAGCAAAGGGTACAAGAGGCTTTGAGGGCGGCACACGCATATGTATTTGTCAAGCATCTCCAAAACGGTATTCATACGATACTAGACGAATTCGGCGCAAATCTATCGGGCGGGCAAAGACAGAGGATAGCAATAGCAAGAGCACTCTACAAAAATCCCTCTATACTCATTATGGACGAGGCGACAAGTGCGCTAGACAACGACAGCGAAAATGAAATAATAAAAACAACCGCCGAAATAGCCAAAGATAAAATCGTAATTTTGATAGCCCATAGACCCTCAACGCTAAAAGCCGCCTCAAAGATAGCCGTTTTCAAAGACGGGGAGATAGTCGGGTACGGTAGTGAAGAGGAGTTGCTGGATAGTTGCGATGAATTTGCCAGATTATACGCCAAAAAGGAATAACAGTTGAAAAAACCGATCAATATCGACACTTTTTGGGGGTATATATATGCTCAGTTTTATGCGATGGTTGTTGAGCACAACATCACAAACGTCTTTCGTCGAAACTTTCACCGCATAGACGAAGATGCATTTCGCTCCAGCCAACCGACAACGTATCAGCTAAAAAAAATAATCAAAAAATACGGGATCAAAACCGTTTTAAACCTAAGGGGGTATGAACGAAACTCACCGCTAAGAGCCCTCGAAGAGAGGGTATGCGAAGAGAGCGGGGCAAAACTCATATACATAGAGGCGTATTCGAGAAAAGTGCCGGAGGCAAAAACTTTGGAGAGATTCCGAGAGGTTTACGGTGAGATAGAGTATCCGGTGCTAATACATTGCAAATCCGGAGCGGATAGGGCAGGACTGGGGAGTATGCTATATCTACACTACAAAAAAGGGGTCGCCCTAGAGCAGACAAATCAGCTAAAACTTTGGCCGTACGGACATATCAAACACGCTAGGACTGGACTAATAGACCTTTTCGTGGAGCTATACTCCAAAAAAGACAAAAACGCCCCAACCGATCCGGCAGAGTTTGCAAAAACGTTAGATAGAGAAAAACTGGAAAAAGAGTTTAAGGCAATACCGTTTTTTGAAAACATCGTGGACAAGGTGCTTAGGAGGGAGTAACCTAAAGCGTCCTAGCAAGAGTATCTTTTATACCTTGATATCCTCTATCATCTCTATTGTAAACTCTATTTTCTTTTTGTCGCTAGACATACACCGTCTCCGATAAGATATATTTTTTGCCGACCTTACCTAGAGCCTGAACATCTGCAATATCGACATCGCTATTTAGCGTTTTTTTTAGCTCATTTTTGATGTCTGCAAGCCTGCTAGCCGCCTTGAAACCCTTATATTTTTGTAAATACACACCCTCATCAAGGTCGTACAATATATCTATATCACTT
>CALJKN010000097.1 GCA_937973585.1 uncultured Helicobacteraceae bacterium | reverse complement strand
TTGCAGTTATGGTTGAAACAAGATTTATCATGAGAAGTCAGCAGAGGTCATAGTACCAATTCAGTTGCAAATGAATTGGGAAGGACTGAACTTTAGGAGGTGTGAGTAAATGAATGTAACTAAGAATGAATTTAAGGACAGACAACTTCATATTGATGGCTATCTGCAAAGGGTATCTGCGGAACAGAAGGAAAATGCAGAAGTGTCCAATCATTCGAGGATTGCTGAAAACAACGACACCATCACATGCTATCAGACGGATAAACTTATGGAACAGATATTACACCCGGATAACCTTAACAAGGCATACAAAAGGGTAAAGTCTAACAAAGGCGCAGGCGGTGTTGATGGGATGAGCGTGGATGAACTTCTAACGTTTCTCAAAGACAACAAAAAGCAACTTGTACAGAAGTTAATGGAAGGGAAATACAAACCCAAACCAGCCCGTAGGGTAGAAATACCAAAAGAAACAAAAGGCGAATTTCGCAAGCTTGGAGTACCAACTGTCGTTGACCGCGTATTTCAACAGGCAATAACGCAGGTGCTCTCCCCAATCTATGAGGAACAGTTTAGCGGAAACAGTTATGGCTTTCGACCAAAACGAGGTGCACATGATGCACTGAAACAGTGCCAGCAGAATGTTAACGACGGATATGTATATGTGGTTGATATGGATTTGGAGAAATTCTTTGATACCGTGTGTCAGAGTAAGCTCATCGAACTGTTGTCACGAACCATCAAGGATAACAGGTTAATATCACTCATTCACAAATATCTCAACGCGGGAATAATCAGCAAAGGTATGTTCGAAAAGACAGATGTTGGTATGCCTCAGGGGGGACCATTAAGCCCACTTCTTAGCAATATCATGCTCAATGAGCTGGATAAGGAACTAAAACGCAGAGGGCACAGGTTCGTGCGCTATGCGGATGACTGCATGATATTTTGCAAAAGCAGAAAAAGTGCAGTGAGGACCTTGAATAATATCGTGCCATATATAGAGGGGAAACTCTTTCTTAAAGTAAACCGAGAGAAAACCAAAGTGTCACACATCAGCAAAGTGAAATATCTGGGATACAGTTTCTACAGATACAAAGGAAAATGTAGACTGAAAGTACACTCTAAATCAGCAGCTAAAATGAAAGCAAAGTTGAAAGAACTCACATCAAGAAATAATGGATGGGGAAATGAGTACAGAGCAATGAAATTGACGCAGTTCATTAGAGGATGGGTGAACTATTTTGCGATGGCAGATATGAAGAGCTAACGCCGACCCCCCGACAAATACATAATTTTGCAAAAACGGAGCAGTTTCAATCATCAACTCCAATACTTTTCTAGTTTTAGGAAGCAAGCAATCGAAGTTTTTTTTCTCGCTCACTCATCCCCCTCGCAAAATAATCAGACCCTATATCCATGCCAAAAAATACCCTTGCTAGCAGTAGATTGAGCTTTTTAAAACGCAAATCATTTTTGAGCTCATTCTCCCATACCCCAAAAATATACCTTTTGCCATACAAAGCAAATAATTCGACAATATCATCAAAGTCGGCATACTTGAGGGTATGCTCTATAAAGATGCTATCTGGCATATCGTCAAAGGGCATAGAGTCATCATAACTCCAAAAAATCCCTTTTTTTTTGAGCCTCTCAAAAAGCTTTTTTTTCGCTTTTTCTATTTTTACGATTTTGGATATTGCAACACTGCTTAGCTTGAGATGATTTGCTATGTCGCCTTGGCGATAACCATCCAAAACGGCGCTCATAATAGCTTTGTTTCTCGCTTTGGCTTGGAAGTGTTCGTCTAGCGTCTTGGTCTTGGTTGCAACAATACTATTTTGTATTTTGTCGATTTTTCTTTTTTGAAACTCATCCAATGCGGTATTATCTACATCAAAATGCTCCGCCTGACTCAACGCTGTTGCCCATCGGTACTCGCCAACACTTTTGGCTATTCCGGCTTTGATTGGATTGTATTCTATATATTTGACCAGCTCATTAAAGTAGTGTTCGTCATACACAAACCACGACTTAAACCGCCCCTGCCAAAGCGTACCGACGCGATTGTATTTTTTATTAAAATAAAGCGTATAGCGGTGATTTAACTGTTTTAGTATAAGCGATAGATTGTTATTTTTGTTCTCAAGAAGAAGGTGATAGTGATTGCTCATCAGGCAATATGCGTGGATATGAAAATTGTATAGCGTTCGCAACTCACCCAGTAGAGACATAAAATAGTCGTAGTCGCAGTCATCCAAAAAGATAGCTCTTCTTTCAACCCCACGATTTAACACATGATAATACCCAACCACATCTATGCGAGGAGAACGAGCCATTCGCAACCCCTTGATACCTTTTGTCCAACGAATATACTGTATTTTAATTAAAAGTAAATACCTGACACCTACTTACTAATACAAAAACCCAAAACACCAAAGCGGTATTTTGTTTTTAAAACCTATCTCTATATCATCCGCAGCTATGAATGAATCCGGCAAATCTTTGATTTGTTCATAGCCTTTGTTTTTGCCGCCGACTTCTATTGTGTATTTTTCATTTATCAGGAAATCTCCAGATGGAGCAAGCAAAAGTTCATTACCCAAAAATGAGCTATTGTTGTAAAAGTAGCCCTTTAGCTGATTGACAAAAAATGTCTCTCTAGCGTTTCCACTATCAGGCGTATTTGAGATGGCAAACGATAGATTAGTATTGTAGAGATACAGCTTGTCTGGTTTTTGTAGTTTCGCATAGCCTTTTTTGTCTGCCGAAACACTATTTATCAGTGAGGCCATCTCTAGGTGCCTCAGATAATCACTCATGGTCACCCTTGATATTTCGGTTGCAGATGATAGCTTCGAGATATTTGGTACAAATGGAGCCGAGACTGCCAATAGATAGAGCAACTTTTTGATTTTATCTATTTGCGAGAAGTTGATGTTTTCAATATATGGGATGTCTGATTCTATAATTTGATTGACTACGGCTATTAGTTTTTGATTGTAACTATCTATACCCTCGTTGATAAATGGATAACAACCAAATCGTAAGTAATCTGCAAAGTGCTTTAGCGGTTTGATTTTTTCTGATATATAGCTAGCAATATCCGTATGGGAAGATACAAGCATATCAAATGAAACTGGCTCAAATTCACCTGCACTGCTTAGAGCAAGATACTCTCTAAATGATAGGTTTGCTAGTCTATAGACAATGGCTCTTCTTGAGAGGTCTGCATCCAAGGCCTGGATTTTCAGCATTGATGAACCAGAAAAGACAATCTTGAGTTCAGTAGAGTCGTATATGGATTTGATATGGCTTGACCAATCTTTGTATTTGTGAACCTCATCTATAAATAATATCTTGCCGCCAAGTTGCTCAAATTTGATGGCAAACTCATAAAGCGATACTGCTTTAAAAAATGGGTTGTCGACACTAATATATAGTGCCTCTTCGCTATTTTTATACTTCTCTTTTAGGGCTTGGAGTATCAAAGTAGTCTTGCCAACGCCTCGCTGTCCGAGTATTGCTATACACCTATTATCCCAATTGATTTGATCATACAAATATCGTTTTGTTTTGAGGGAGATTTTGCGAAGTATTTTTTGTTGCTCGGCAAAAAAGAGTGTCAAGTCCATGAATAACCCCGTATAAGTGTAAAGTGTATTTTACACTTATACGCCATTTATGTCAAATATATTTTTTAGGTACACGATTTAACACATGATAATACCTAGTACCTACCCATCTTACAAAACACCTATAATTTTGAAAAACCCGCCCATTGCACCCAAAAAGCTAATGCCGACTGCGATTGTGAACATTCTAATAGTAAAATCTCTTTGTTTTTCTATTTTTCCGTCTATCTTTTCTGATAGTCTATCGATAGATGCTATGATCTGTTCGAATCGTTTGTCAACTTGTTCGAATCGTTTGTCAACTTGTTCGAATCGTTTGTCTATCTCTTTGAAGCGCTCTTGGTATTTTTTGTCAAACTCATCAAATCGTTTGTCTGCTTGCTCAAATCTGAGCTCCATCTTGTCTTCTAGTCTGGATACCGAATCATTTGTT
>CALJKN010000096.1 GCA_937973585.1 uncultured Helicobacteraceae bacterium | reverse complement strand
ATTAAAATTGATTATATGGGAGTGTTAAAAATTCCGTGTCACTTCCAATAGATGCCTAGATTTTATCATTTTGTTTTTAATTTCTTTTTTTGAACTTGATTTTTTTTTGTTTTAATTTTTGATTCACAGCTACTACAACCCAAGAGACTCATCCAACCTGCCCTCAAAGAAGATGGCAAGCTGAGAGAGCGTCAAGCTCCAGTTGTGCACGGGCATAGTCCATTTTTTCTTAGCATTTTCGATACCCATAAACAGTAACTTGAGCAGACTGGTATCGTTGGGAAAAGCTCCCTTGGTTTTTGTCAGCTTGCGAAATTGCCTATGGACTGATTCGATAATATTGGTCGTATAGATGATTTTTCGTATCTCTGCCGGGTATTTGAAGTAAGCGGATAGGTTCTCCCACTTGTTTCTCCAGGAGCTAATGACAATTGGATACTTCATGCCCCACTTCTCTTCCAGCCTATCAAGCTCCAACTCTGCTGCCTCTTTTGACACTGCCTGATATACAGGCTTGAGGTCCTTCATAAACTCCTTCTGATTTTTGCTTGCTACATACTTGAGACTATTGCGTATCTGGTGGACAACACACAGCTGAATCTCTGTTTGCGGGAATATCGCCTTGATAGCCTCCGGAAAGCCCCTTAGGCCGTCAATGGAAGCTATGAGAATATCATCTACGCCACGGTTTCGCAAATCTGTAAGCACACCCAACCAGAAGTTAGCTCCTTCAGACTCTGAAAGATATAGTCCCAACACATCTTTTTTGCCGCCCATGTCTACACCTAGAACCGTATAGACCGCTTTAGAGATATACCTGCCGTCCTCTTTGACTTTGTAGTGTATAGCGTCAAGCCAAACAAAGGGGTAGATATTTTCTAGTGGTCTTGACTGCCACTCTTTGACTCTTGTGATTATCTTATCCGTAATGGCGCTAATTGTAGCCGTAGAGATGGATATACGGTAGATTTCTTCGATGTGTCCAGATATGTCATTATAGCTCATGCCTAGAGCATACATAGAGAGAATTCTCTCTTCTATTTCATCTGAGATTGTCGTTTGATGCTTTTTGACTATTTGAGGTTCGAAAGTGCTTTCTCTGTCTCTTGGGGTTGAGAGTTCGAAAGCTCCGTCGGTAGCAGATTTGATGGTCTTGGTGTTGTAGCCGTTTCTGCGGTTAGACTTACCCGAGAGGACATCGTTGGCAATGTGAGACTCTATCTCTGCTTCAAGAGCAGCTTCTACGAGCTGCTTGACAAGCGGAGCCAGGACTCCGTCCTTGCCGCTTATCTTCTTGCCGGAAAGAAGTTCTTTTACTGCAAGGTCAAAGTCGAACCTTGGAGTTTGAGGTTGCAGTTGGTTTATTGTTTCGTTCATTTGTCTCTCCTGAAGTGTAAGGTGCACTATCGGATTGACACGGAATTTTTAATGGTCTCAACGAAGGTGAAAAATGAGCTATTTACATAATAGAGGGTTATTCCCAATACCTGACCCCCATTCGACCCCTATAACTTAACTACCGAATTACTAAACCTTCAAATTTTTTGCTACAATATCTACATATTTTAATCTAAGGAGATAGATATGCTAGAACTAGGTATATCTCAGGCACAGTCGCAGTTTACCAAGATACTCGGTGAAGTCACACTCATACTGGATAAGAAAAGCAATCAAAAAAAAGCTGTTATCCTCCCATATGATGAATACGCAAGGCTCGTCAAGCAAGCATTGACAAAAGAAAGTCTGCGAGATGGCGGATTTACAAAGTTTGTCGGGGCGCTAGATGGAAGCTTTGAGAGTGATGATGCTAAGTATAATGAGATAGTCAAATGAGGGTATTTGTCGATACAAATGTCTTTCTCGATGTGATATTAAAAAGAGAAGGCTTTGAGGGGTCACTTATAGTATTGAATGCTATCGAAAAAGGTATTTTTGATGGTGTAGTACTGGATATCACGATACTAAATATAGACTATATAGCCAAAAAACAAGTAGCAAACATCCGAGAGTTTTTAGGCTTTGTTAACAGTGTATTCGAGGTTTGCGGAGCATCAAACGAAATGATAAAAGCGGCATTAGAGATGGATGGTAAAGACCTAGAGGACAATCTCCAATACATCTGTGCCCAAAAATCAAAATGTGAACTACTCATCTCAAATGACAAAGAGTTCGTTATATCATCCATTCAGACTTTCTCAAGTGCAGAGTTTGTAAAAAAATATCTGTAAAATCTGGGTCACAAATACCTAACCCCTATAACCTCGGAAATAGAAAAAAGCAGCCTACTTCCCCTTTTAGTATTAGTGTTTGCAGGACACAATTAAGGTATAGTGGAAATTAATGGATATAGTACGAATAGGTTCACTTTATGAGATATTTGAGCTTCAAAATAGATACCTTGCGAAAGTCAAATTGGACTCTGATTTTTGGTTCAGAGGGCAGGCAGATTGTGAATGGATTTTATTGCCAACCCTTGCAAGGCTTGCCAAGCAAAAACAATTATCAAGAGCTAAAATACTAAAACTTGAGAACAATATAGCTATGCTTTTTGCTGCAAGTTCTAGCTCAATTGTTGATATAGAAAAAATATTCAGCCTAGAAGTATCAAGGCAGCTTCATAATGGACGAATTAACATACAAGCTCAGTGGCCGCTTCTGCAACATTTCTCTGCCCCGACAAGAGTACTTGATTGGAGTGAGCAGTTTTTTGTTGCGCTTTACTTTGCCTGCAATAGTCATTTTGAATCAGACGGAGGGCTTTGGGTTTTAGATATAGAAAAATCAAAACAATATACAATCAAAAATTACCCATTATTTAAGCAAGAGCATCTGTTTGGCGAGGACTCAGAAAGTATAGTCTTAACTATGGCAACATTTTTAACAAATGAGCGCCTGAAGGCTCAAAGCGGTCGCTTTACTGTTGGCACTAATCCATTGGCGAACCATAATGATTTTATGGATATGGCTGGTGCAATAACCAAAGTGGTTATACCGAAAGATCTAAAAATAGATATCTTGCGTAAGCTATGGTACTCCAATGTTAACGCCAAGACGCTTTTCCCTGGTATAGATGGGCTAGGAAAGTATTTAACAGAGTTTTCGCTTTTGTGGGACGAGTAAACCATACAAATAGTTTTTTTAAGAAGTAAGCATTGGGAATAATAATCTATTATTTGAAAAGTTCATTTTTTTACTTTAATTCCTATTGCAGAATCTAAAATAGAACTAAAATATATTGTTTCAAAAAAACTTTACTTATAACAAAAACTTTTTTTTAGGTTGGGTGTTTTTTGTAACCAAAATTTAGCGCAAAAGGTATACAATCATCCGCAAAAACGAGAGGATTTAGATAATGTGCAAAGATTGCGGTTGTACGATAGCCGGAGGGCATCACCACTCACACGAACATACTCACGGAGACGGGCATACCCATTCACATGAGCACGACCATCACGGTTCCCACGGGCACGACGGTGAACATGAGCATCATCACCATCACCATGAACATCTCCACCAAAATCCACAGTTAAACGACAAAAAAACAATAGCGGTAATCACGAAGATACTGGACGAAAACGACCGTGAAGCGGCCTCTAACAGGGCGCATTTTAACGAGGCAAAAGTCCTTGCGGTAAATCTGATGAGCTCTCCCGGAAGCGGCAAGACTACGCTACTGGAGAAGACGATAGAGGAGGGGAGCCTAAAAATCGCCGTCATAGAGGGTGATCTGGAGACAAACAAAGATGCCGACAGGATAAAAGCAAAAGGGGCAGCAGCTTATCAGATAACGACCGGAACGGCGTGCCATCTGGATGCCCACATGGTTCACCATGCGCTTCATCAGCTCCCAATCGGCGGGATGGATGTTGTGTTTATAGAAAACGTAGGCAATCTCGTATGTCCGGCTAGTTATGATCTGGGGGCACATATAAACGTCGTCCTTTTGTCGGTTCCGGAGGGTGCGGATAAAATCCAAAAATATCCGGTGATGTTCAAATCGGCGGATATTATCGTGTTTACAAAATGCGATTTGTTGCCGTATTTTGATTTTGATATGGAAGAGGCAAAAGAGGATGCGAGAAGGCTAAACCCGAAAGCCGATATTTTGGAGATTTCGACAAAAGACGAAGCGAGCGTCAAAAAGTGGATAAGCTATCTAAAACTAAAAAAAGAACTTAGAGGATAATCGTATGTGCCTGTCAATACCGTCGCAAGTTGTGGAGCTAAAAGAGGATAATTTTGCCGTTGTGGATACTCTGGGGGTAAAAAGAGAGGTGAGTCTGGATTTGATGCCGGAGGAGGTAGTCATAGGGGATTACGTCCTGATTCATATCGGTTATGCGATAAACAAGATAGACACCGAGAGTGCGCTACTCAGTATCGAGACGTTCAAAGAGATAATAGCGCAGATGGACGAAGAAGAGTTGAAAGAGGCGATGGGTGAGTAAAGAGCTTACACTCTCAACCCTATTTGACGGTTTTAGGGAGAAAGAGACTATCTTTGCGGTAGCAAAAAAAATATCCAAACTTGCCGAAAAACTTCCTGAGAAAATGTATATCATGGAGGTTTGCGGCGGGCATACCCATACGATAATGAAGTACGGGATAAATCAGATGATGCCGGAAAATATCGAGTTCGTCCACGGCCCCGGTTGTCCGGTTTGTATCATGCCAAAAAGCAGGATAGATGCCGCATTGGCACTTGCGAATATGAAGGATACGATACTCGTAACTTTGGGGGATATGATAAAAGTACCAGGCTCCAACGGCTCTTTGGCAAAGGCCAGAGGGGAGGGGTGTGATGTTAGGTTTGTCTATTCGCCGACAGAAATTTTGAAAATCGCCGCCGAAAATCCGGATAAAAAAGTCGTCTATTTTGCGATAGGTTTTGAGACTACAACCCCGATGACGGCGGCGCTCATAGACAGGGCTATCGCAAAAGGGATCCAAAATATCTACTACGCAATCAATCACGTTACCGTACCGGAACCGATGTGTGCCATTATGGATGATGACGAGACAAAGGTAAATGCGTTTTTGGCTCCGGCACATGTTAGCGTCATCACGGGGGCAAAAATCTACACCCCTATATCCGAAAAATACAAGGTTCCGATAGTTGCGGCAGGGTTTGAGCCGGCCGATATTTTAAAAGCGATACTCATGCTGGTGGAGCAAAAGATCTCAGGTATATGCGAAACTCAAATAGAGTACGACAGAAGTGTCGGTTTTGAGCCGAACCAAAAGGCCAAAGAGACGGTAGAGAGATATATGGAGGTTGACGATTTTTTTGTCTGGAGGGGGATCGGGCCTATACCGAAAAGCTCCCTTCGGCTAAAAGGGGAGTTTGCCCATCTGGATGCCTATAAAGTATTTAGCGATTTTATCCCAAAAGAGTCTTCGGATGATCACAAGCTTTGCATTTGCGGAGAGGTGCTAAAAGGGAAAGCCAAACCGTATGATTGCAAGGTTTTCGGCACGGCTTGTACCCCGTCTTCGCCGCTTGGATCTTGTATGGTAAGCTCCGAGGGGGCTTGTGCGGCATATTTTAAATACGGAAAATCTATATGAAAAGCGTTACGTTGGCTCATGGGAGCGGTGGGGTCGAATCAAACAAGCTAATCGGAGATGTGTTTTTTTCAAGACTCAAAAATGATATTTTACTCTCGGCCGAGGATGCGGCTGTTTTTAGGATAGAGGGCAAAACTGCTTTTACAACCGATAGTTTTATCGTAAGCCCGATATTTTTTGCCGGAGGCGACATCGGCAAGATAGCGGTTTGCGGTAGTTGCAACGACCTTGCGGTGATGGGAGCCAGACCGAAATATCTATCCCTGTCGCTGATTATCGAGGAGGGATTTTCGATTGACGATCTGGAGACGATAGCCGATTCGATAGCAAGGGAGCTAGAGGTTAACGGCGCAAAAGTCGTAACCGGAGATACAAAAATAGCCCCAAAAGGGAGCGTCGATAAGATATTCATAAATACGTCGGCGGTTGGAGAGGTAGTAGCGGAGGGGCTTAGTTGTAAAAACCTGAAAGCCGGAGATAAAATCATAGTCTCCAGAAGTATAGGGGAGCACGGAGCGACGATATTTTCCGGTAGAGAGGGGATTAATCTCACAAGCTCTCTAAAAAGCGATTGTGCGTCGCTTTGGCCGACAATTGAGAGGCTGCTACAGACAAAAGCGGATATCGTAGCCATGAGGGATGCTACCAGAGGGGGCGTTGCGGCGGTGCTAAACGAATGGTGTGCCTCGTCGTCTGTCTCTATGGAGTGTGTCGAAGAGTCTTTTGCCGTAAAGCAAGAGGTTTTGGGGGTGTGTGAACTACTCGGATTTGAGCCGTTTAGTCTGGCAAACGAGGGGACTTTTGTAATGGCGGTTCGAGGTGATACGTCGGAGGTGCTATCTGTGCTCCATTCGTTTGAATTTACAAAAGATGCGGCAGTGGTCGGAGAGGTCATGGGCGACGGTAAAAACAGAGTCGTGCTAAAAAACGGATACGGCACAAAGAGAATCATGGAGTACCCAACCGGAGAACTTCTCCCTAGGATTTGTTAATGCATGAATATTCGATAGTTCAGAGCCTTTTGGATCTTTGTGAGCAAAACGCAGAGGCCAACGGAGCGAAAATTGTACATAGGGTTGTCGTAGGTATCGGAGAGCTAAGCTCTGTAGAGCCTTCGCTTCTTGAAACGGCGTTTCATACGTTCAAAGAGGACACGATGGCAAAAGATGCCGAGCTTACTATTGAGAGGATAGAGTTAAAAGCCGAATGTCTAGCCTGCAAGGGAGAATTTAAACCGTCCATAAACGATTATATATGCCCTGTTTGCGGCAGCTCCGATACTAAACTTTTGGCCGGAGATGAGCTTTTACTTTTAAGTTTGGAAATTGAATAATAAAGAGTTTTTATTTCAGGGGGAGGTGTGCAATGGTTGACAATGACGACGAATACTCAAAATCGGATACCGCAAAACCGGAAAAAGCTAAAAAAACGGAGAGGGAAGAGGGGATAGAAGACCTTGATAGTCTAAAAAAACTCGAACCTATGTACAAAGGCGGCAATGCCATAAAAGCATTTTTGAATAAAAAAGGGAAAACGGGCGGGAAGACGAAGTAGAAAATTGTTAATTTTTTGCTTATATGTTGCTTAAAATGTTTAAAGCTATAACATTTTTTAAAGATTTTATCCCCGCAACCCCTTGATTTCACTGTATTTTATGCTAGAATATAACCGCATCACGCAAATTTATATAGGAGAAGCCCTATGAATAAGGCAGAGTTCATCTCTATGGTTGCCGCTAAAGCCGGTACTTCCAAAAAAGATTCGGAAGCAAACCTAAATGCTATACTTGCGGTAATTTCAGATAACCTTGCAAAAGGGGAAGACGTTCCGTTTATAGGTTTCGGTACTTTTAAAGTTGTTAAAAGACCTGAAAGAATGGGTAGAAATCCAGGGACAGGCCAACAAATCAAAATACCTGCAACAAGTGCAGTTACATTTAAAGTCGGTGCCAAACTTAAAGAGGCGGTAGCCGGCAAAAAAGCCCCGGCTCCTAAAGCTGCAAAGAAAAAATAAGACCTAATTTTCGGCTTTGCCGGAAATTTGAGAATTCATCTAAAAGCCGCTAACGGCATGAGCCGTCTGCTGAAGACCTAATTTTCGGCTTTGCCGGAAATTTGAGAATTCATCAAATAATATAAGGGGCAAAGTCCCCTTGTGTTGGCTTTGTTATTTCGGCGGTTGTTTCGTGTTTATCTGTTTTAGGTAGGATACCATAGCCGATATCTCCGTATCTGTCAAAAAATACTCCGGCATTATACTTCTTTTTTTCCCTTGTCTGAGGCTCTTTTTTATCTCGTCTGCCGTGGCCGCAGATATATTCGGTGCTGCAATTTTGTACTCTTTTTTATTTTTTATATAACTTCCTATTTGGTTGCCCAAACCTTTTTCACCGTGACATTTATCGCACCCGATGCCTCTGGGATTTTTGTACAGCATTTCACCGTATTCGTAGTTGTTGATAAAGGATTCGGCGCACGCCGGAAGCATTGAAATACATAGCGTCAGTAGAGTTTTGCGCATTGCGGCTCCAAAGCAAAATTATCCTATAATACCCCAATTTCGCTTGAATTAAAGGAACTTTAGTTGCAACTCTTAGACGGCAAAAAACTCTCCGCAAAAATAAAAGAAAACCTAAAAAACGAGATATCCGAGTTTGTTTCCAAAACAGGGACAACCCCCGGTCTGGCTGTATTGCTCGTGGGAAATGACCCCGCAAGCCACACGTATGTTGCAATGAAAGCAAAAGCGTGCAAAGAGGTTGGGCTATACAGTATAGTCCACGAGATGCCGGATACCGTAAAAGAGGACGATATACTCTCGACTATCAAGATGATAAACGAAAATCCAAAGGTTCACGGCCTTTTGGTTCAACTCCCTCTTCCGAAGCATGTAGACGCTACAAAGATTTTGGAGGCTGTTGATCCGGCAAAAGACGTAGACGGATTTCACCCGTTCAATCTCGGTCGCTTGGTGGCGGGGCTGGATACGTTCGTCCCATGTACTCCGCTAGGCGTTATGGAGCTTTTGGCCGAATACGGCATAGGGGTAAAAGGGAAAGATTGCGTGGTTGTAGGGGCTAGCAACATAGTCGGCAAGCCTATGGCGAGTCTGCTTTTGAATGCCGGAGCCACTGTTGATATATGTCATATCCATACAAAAGATTTAAAAGCGCACACTAAAAATGCGGATATGATTTTTGTCGGCGTAGGCAAAGCCGGACTTATAACGGCCGATATGGTAAAGGAGGGTGCGGTGGTTGTAGACATAGGGATAAACAAAGTTGGAGACAAGCTTGTCGGGGATGTAGATTTTGATGAGGTCTCCAAAAAATGCACATACATAACCCCGGTTCCCGGTGGCGTAGGTCCTATGACGATAGCCATGCTACTTAGTAATACCCTAAAGGCGGCAAAAGGGATATGAGGGAGAATCTTTTAAAACTGTATAAATTTTCAAACAGTTGGACGGGGACGGTAATTATCGTCCTTTTGGTAATATTTTTTGTCGCACAGGCGTTTGTGATTCCGTCAGGGTCTATGATTAGGACGCTACTGATAGGAGATCACCTATTTGTCAAAAAATTTGCATACGGTGTCCCTACACCGCATATACCGTTTTTGGAGATTCCGCTTGTCCCCAATCATGACGGCCATTTGATAGAGGGCGAAAGACCAAAGAGAGGTGATATCGTAATTTTTAGATATCCGCTTGACGAAAAAGTCCATTTTGTCAAAAGGTGCGTAGCGACAAGCGGCGATGAGCTATTTTTTCACAATCAGGATTTGTACCTTAGACCTTCAGAGGGCGATAGTGCGATAGAAGCAAACTTCAAGGGGTACGAAACCGTATCTGTGGGCGGCAAGCTCTGGGTCAAAAACCCGTACACAAAAGAGCATAAAGGTATCCACTATGAAAATGCAAAAATAGAGGAAAAAGACATTCTAAGCTCCGAGGATAAAATGCTTTTTGATCCCAAACTCTACTATGAGGCAAAATCAAAATCAGATGTTACATACGAGAGCAGTTTTTCTGTTTTACCTGTCGATGAGATTAGGCTTAGAAAATACTTTTTCGGCCCTATAAAGCTTGGCGCAGATCAGTTTTTTATGATGGGTGACAACAGAGATAATTCGGCCGATAGCAGATATTGGGGGCCCGTCAAATACTCACAGGTTGTAGGCAAGCCTTGGTTTATATATTTTAGTTGGGATGATGACTATAAAATCAGATGGCAAAGGATAGGCAAAACCGTTGAGACTTTAGAGGGTGAACTAAAATAAAATGTTTGATATGGATTTTGAGCCTATACAGATAGTTGCGATGGTAGCTGCCTTGGCGGTTGCTATCATAGGTCATGAGATAATGCACGGTTTTGTGGCCTACAAATACGGCGATATGACCGCAAAATACGAAGGCAGACTCTCTATAAACCCAATAGTCCATATAGATCCTATCGGTACTATTGTAGTTCCTCTTTTGCTGTTTGTTGCCGGATCCCCTTTTTTGTTTGGATGGGCAAAGCCCGTTCCGGTAAATATATGGACGGTTATTAGAAACGGCGGCTATAACGGTGCTATAGCGGTAGCTTTGGCCGGAATAGCCTATAATCTAATCCTTGCCGTCTCAGCCTCGTTTTTGCTCCCTATCGCCCCCGAGGGGAGTTTTGCCTCTCAGCTCCTTTTTTATCTAGTGTTGTACAATGTAGTTTTGGCTGTATTTAACACGTGGCCGATACCGCCGCTTGACGGCTCGAACGCCCTCGGGTTTATCGGTAAAAAATTTGGAATCTCCGCTATCGACGAGTTCAACCAAAAGGTTGGAAGATACGGGATGATTATTTTGATTATTATCCTAGCAACCCCTCTTTCGGCGATTTTTATGTTTCCGGCAAAGGTTATATTGGCATTCTTGCTATAGAGTAAAAGGTTAAGTTAAACTAACAGGAGTTGCGGCTATGAAAAAAAACGTTGGAATAGTAGATAGATACGTCAGAATGGGCGCAGGTATCGCCCTTGTAGTCATAGGAACCGTCGGGATAAATAGCCCTATAGTCGGGATACTCGGTCTTATTGTTATGGCTACGGCCGTATTTAGATTTTGCGGATTATATACGCTACTCGGGATAAACACCGCTTGCGATATAAAAAATGGAGCCTCAAAAGAAGAGGAGAAAAAAGAGAGTTGATCGTCTCTTTGCCGCTCCGGCCAAGTTAGCCGAAGCGGGCTTTTTGTTTGCTACTAATACCCGAACCAGTGTTTGATTTTGTCAAAAAGCCCCTCATACTCTTTTTCGTGCGGCTTGCCTTCAAATCCAAAACTCGTATGCAGTTTTTCCACCAACTCTTTTTGTTCATCGGATAGTTTACTCGGGTGAACCATTTTTATCTGTACGACAAAGCTCCCTTTTGCTCCTGTTCTGACATTAGGAACCCCCTCGTTTTTAAATACAAACTGCTCTTTGTCTTTTGTGGACGGCTTTAGATTTAGCTCCAGCTCTCCCCTTAGCCCCGGTACTTTTATGGTATCCGACAAAAGCGTTTGTGTAAAAAAGACCGGAACCTCCAGATATACGTTGTCGCCGTCCCTGACAAATTTTTTATCCTCTTTGACGTTTATGACAATATACAAATCCCCTCTGGCTCCGCTTTTTGAGAGGTTGCCGCGTCCCGCTACCCTGATTCTGTTACCGTCATCGATACCTGCCGGAATATCTACGGTAACGCTCTCGGTTGTCTCCTCGTACCCTTTGCCTTTGCATTTTGGGCATCTCTCTTTGACAATCTCGCCCTCGCCGCCACATTTCGGGCATGTTTGAGAGAATGTCATAAACCCTTGCTTCAAAAAGAGTTGGCCGCTACCGCCGCAATCAGGGCATTTTGTTTTGTCGCCACCTTTTGCCCCCGTACCGTCGCAATCGGAGCACGGTTTTTTGAATTTAAAAGAGACCTCTTTTTTTACCCCAAAGATAGCCTCGGCAAATTCTATACTTAGCTCTATTGCATTATCGAGATTATATTTGTCGGCCTTTGAGCGTCTTCTTTGTCCGCCGCCTCCGCCGCCAAAGAATGAGTCAAATATCGACTCAATATCCCCAAAATCAAATCCAAAGCCTCCGCTACCTCCGCTTTGACCCTCTAGCCCTTTTTTGCCGTATCTGTCGTACACGGCTCTTTTGTTATCGTCGCTTAGTATTTGGTATGCTTCGCTGACCGCTTTGAATTTCTCCTCAGCCTCTTTATCCCCTTGGTTTTTATCGGGGTGGTATTTCATTGCAAGCTTTCTATACGCTTTTTTGATTTCGTCTTGTGAAGCCGTTTTTTCTACTTCTAAAAGCTCGTAATAGCAGATTTCAGTCATTAAAAACCCTCAGAAAATTTTTTGCGAATTTTACCAAAATAGCCCATAAGATTTAAATAACGATAGTGTATTATCGCCGCCATGAAATCAAGCGCAAAATTTGCAGAACTAGTCGATACTTTGGCTTCACTACCTACTATCGGGCGTAAAAGTGCATTCAAGATCGCATACCATCTACTCTTTGAGGACGAAATAAAGGCGATAAAGTTTGCCCACCTGATAGAAGAGGGTGTCAGAGAGGTAAAAAAGTGCTCGGTATGCGGCAATATAACCGAAGACGAAATATGTCATATATGTGCCGACGAGGCCAGAAATCCGGCTAGACTTTGTCTTGTGGCAAGTCCGAAAGATATATTTTCGATAGAGTTATCGGGTGGTTTTGACGGACGGTATTTTGTATTTGACGAGTTAAAAGCGACGACCGTATCAAGACTTGAAGAGAGTGTGAAGGGCGGAGTTGAGGAGGTGATATTTGCCTTTACCCCATCTGTCGAGAGTGACGGGTTGATCATTTATTTGGAGGATAGACTCTCCTCTTATCCTGTTGCATTTACAAAAATTGCACACGGTGTGCCGACCGGTGTCGCATTTGAAAATATCGACACCGTATCGCTGGCTAGGGCGATAGAGTCTAGGGTTAAAGCCTAGAGGGGGGCATACAGCTCCATTATTTTATTTGATGTTCTGACTAGATTCTTGGCCTCTCCCATTGAGGCTATGATTGCCTCTAGCTTTTTGTCAATCCCCTCGTTTTTACTTTTTAGCGCTTTATCGTCCATCTTTTTGGCCTCTTTTTCTTTTCCCCATAGGCTTCCGACTTTTGCCGCAGCATCGCCGATAGCCCCCGTATATGCAGAAGCCATAGAGACGGCCGCCAGTAGTGAGTTTGCCCCCTCTTTTAGTTTTACAGTTGCATTTTCGGCCGCTATTGATTCGGAGAGTATGTATTCGTTTGCAAATTTTCCGGCCTCTTGGAGTTTTGCGGGGTCTTTGGATTTTTCGTATGCGGCCAGTTTTGTCTCAAACGCTATTAAGGAGTTGTACAGGTTGGTATTTGCCCTCGATGCATTTGCGGCAAGGGTTGTGATTTTTGAGGCAAAGTTTGCCGCAGACGATATTTGTCCCGCATACGGAATCGGCATTATTGCTATTGCGGAGGAGGCCACAGAGGCTGTCTGAATGTATTTTGCATAGTCGGCAACGTATACGTTTAGAAAATTTATATAGGCTATAGTATCGTTGTATCCTGTCTTAAAAGGGGTTAGGGCGGTTTTTAGCCTCAAAAGCTCTTCGTACTCTTTTTGCTCTAGCGCCGTTCTATCCAGACATTTTTTTTGTGTTGTGATGTTGTTTTGTATATCTGTGCCGGCGCAACCGCAAAACAGCATTGCGGCCGCCGTCGCAGTCAAAAAAATAGCTTGTTTATTCAAAATTATCTCCGTTATTAGTTGCTTTTATTTTGTTATATGATTCAAAGACTCTTTTTTGGCGACAAGTAGATAGACCTCCCCTTTTGAGGCGGTTTGCCCGGCATAAAAAAGAGCCTCGTCCCCTTCGCCAAAATATATATCAACCCTTCCGCCCCCTCTGATAGCCCCTCCGGTATCCTGAACCATCACGAATTTCTCAAACGGCTCCCTCTCGGTTCTGGCGACTACTTTTTGACCCTCTATCTTTTTTGGGACAACTGTTTTTATGAACGCCAAAGCCCCTTTCGGTAAAAGTTCATTATCCATGGCAACGCTCTCTTTTGCGGTCAGAGATAGACCGATATTGCCGAATATCCCCTCTTTTTCGTTGAATTTGAAAAAGACGTAGCTTTTGTTTTTGTTTAGGACGTAATCTCTGATTTTCGGGTTCTCCTCCAAAAACTCTTTCATCGTCTGCATATTGACTTTGTCGGAGTTCATCAGCTTTTCATCGGCTATTACTTTGCCTATAGACGTATACGGGTGTCCGTTTTTTCCGGCGTATCCTACATATCTTTTGACCCCGTCAACCTCTATAATGCCGGAACCCTGTACCTCTAACAAAAAAGCGTCTACCTTGCTAGATAGATAAAGTAGCGGCTTCTCTTTTAGCGCTCCGTTATCTATCTCCTCTCTGGTGTAGTAAGGGACGAGCGATTTTCCCTCTATTTTTCCGGCTATATCCCGCACTGAATTTGATGTCGGAAATCTTTTCAGATCAGCCGTTATCAAATCCTGCGGATACGGATATAGCGGGGCGTAAAACTCGTCTGACTTTGTGAGAGAGCCTTTTAGAACAGGGGCGTAGTAGCCGGTCAAAAGAGCCGAATCTTTTTCGTTTCTGCTCTCATAAAGGAGAAAATCCTCATCCAGTTTTTTTAACAGCTCATCTTTGTTCATTGAGACGGCGTACTTTTTGAACAGTAGCAGCGAATCTCTCATTTGCGAAGCCGTATAGTTTTGATCCCCATAGTTAAATGTCGTATTTTTTTTGGAGAGTCTATCATAGTATCCGACGGATAGATCAAGCGCTCTGAAAAATTCCGGCGTAGGGGCGGCGGTGACGGCCTCGGAAGGTTTTTTGGCCGATTTTTGGAGAACCGGTTTTTTGGCTATCTCTTTTTTTGGCGGCACTATCTTTTCGTCTTTGACGGCACATCCGGCAAATATTAACACTATTGCCGATATGACGGCTATTTGGATTTTCATTTGTTTATCCTTTTTTCCTCAAAAAGCTGACATTGCATTCCGCTACTTTGAAATACGGTGAGGCTTGGCAGATGTGGCCCTTTGAAACCGTGCACCCTGCATCCGTAAGGTCTTTTTGGTTCATATGTCACAAAAAAATGTTTGCATTTGTAGCAGTTTACCCTCTCCATCAAGGCTCCCCTCTAAGCAAAGTTTGTTCGGCTAAAACTTCATACTCCGTTGTTGTAACCCATTTTTTATCGGTTTTGGTCTCAAACGTTACCTTGTTAAAGTACTGGTCAAAACCGCTTTTGCCCGATTCCTCTATGTGAATTATAAGCGGAGATTGTAGATTTTTTCTAAACAAATAGTTTTTTTGTTTGACTATTTCGTTTAACGTATGGAGTCTCTCCTTTGCCGTTACTCCATTCACGTCGGCTTTTAGTGTGGCGGCTTCGGTATGATCTCTTTTTGAGTAGATAAACGGGTGTATATGGGTTAGCGGCATTGCCTCTATGTTTTTTAGTGCCTCTTCCCAGATTTCATCCGACTCCCCGGGAAATCCGACAATATAGTCCGTTCCTATCGCAAACCCAAGAGACGAGAGTTTCTCAAACAAAGCCAGATCGTCTTCGTACCTGTTTTGCCTGCTCATCGCTTTTAGTATCCTGTTTGAGCTGTGCTGAATTGCTATATGGAGCTGTTTTGCAAAAATATCGCCGGATACTATCTCTAAAAACTCTTCGGTGATTTGCGACGGCTCTACACTCCCCATCCGTAGCCTTTTTGCAATTCCTAGTTTTTGTATAGACAAAAGGAGTTTCGCCAGATCTATCTCACCGTCACGGTAGCTTCCGACGTTTGTCCCCGTAAAGACAAACTCTTCAAAACCGTTTTCGTATAGCTTTTCTATCTGTCTTATTACGACTCTCGCCGGAATGCTCCTGCTATGCCCTCTGACTGACGGGATGATACAGTAGCTGCAACTAAAATCACACCCCTCCTGAATTTTTATAAATGCTTTTGTCTTCCCCTCAAAACCTGTTATGACCGATGTGTCTATATGCTCTTTATCGCCGGAGATAAAAGCTTTTGGAGCCGATAAAAATTCGCTTATTTTTGTTTTTTCGGAGTGTCCGAATACAAAATCCAGTTTTCCGGCCTCAAACAGTTTTTTCCCCTCGGTATCGACACCGCATCCGGTAAACATTATTTTGATTTCCGGATAATCTTTTTTTAGTTTTGAGACGTATTGCCTGACTCCCGTGTCGGCTCCGTTTGTGACCGTACACGAATTTATAACAACCGTATCGGCCTGTGATTCGTTGTTTGTCGTAGTATACTCGCCCAGATTTTCTATCATAATCTGCGTATCAAACATATTTGTCCGGCATCCGAAAGTTTTAAAATATATTTTTTTCACTAATGTTCCTAAAATATGCTAAAACGAGCAAAGCCCGTTGTATTATACTGAGCACTATGCCGCTTGGAGCCGCTAGCGGTGACGGGCAGTCTGCCGAAGACCTAATCTTGGGCTTTGCTCAAGATTTGAGAAACCATCAAATAGTTTCATTTTCTCGCTATCAAAATCCCCGAGACTACGATAAGCCCCATTCCGGCAAACACAAAAGCCGTAGGTAGTGGGTCACCCGCCGCAACTCCAAAAATTACCCCAAAAAGGATACTAAAATAACTAACCGTACTCACTATTCCGGCTCTAGCAAAAAAATATGCCTTTGTCATAAGTGCCTGCCCGACCGCCGATAACGCTCCGACCGCCAGAAGTGCCCAAAGCTCGTTCGGGGTAGGGGCGACAAAACCTCTGATGATCTCACCCTCTCCCAAAAATCCGGATGCAGCCATCAAAATCAGAGGCAAAACCGTTCCAAAAAGCATAAACGACAACACTACAAACTTGTAATCAAAGTCATCCCGAATCCGCCGTATGGTCGTGTATGCCAGTGCCGCACAAAATCCGGCAAATATCCCGACCCCGTTTGCATAGGCCAGATGGATACCCCTCTCTATACCGATAACCGCAATACCCAAAAATCCTATGAGTATGGCTGCTATCTTTGTTCTATCAAGCCTCTCCGACATCAGCCAAAATGCCAATAGGGCGCTAAACAGCGGCTCTGTCTTTGTAAATGTCAAAGCGTCCGATAGGGTGGCGTTTGCCACGTTATAGAAAAATGCGATTAGGGCAACAGTGCCGATAAACCCTCTAAAAAGGAGGAGCCATAATTTTTGGCCGTTAAACTTTTTCGGTTTTGCATAATTAAAAAACATCAGCAAAAACACAATTCCGACAGCGTTTCTAAAAAACGTAATCTCTAAAGCGCCGAGGCGGGAGACCAGTTTTGCACATAGCGCTACTACCGAAAACAGTAGCGTCGCCGTAAACATAAATAGTACCGCTTTTTGTTCTTTTGTTATTATCACGTAAGCATTTTACCAAAAAGGGGCTAACGGTGAGAGTATACGGATACGATGAATTTGCGGCAGATACAAAAGAGCTATCCGGCAGACTATCGGATTTTGGGGCGGACGGGATAGTGTTTATCGCCAGAGGCGGGGCGACGTTGGCGCACTTTATCGCTATGAATACAGGCGTGCGAAAGATGTACGCACTAAATACCGCCTCATACGAGGGGCAGACAAAGCTTGGTGCTCCGGTGGTGGATGAGCTTCCGAATCTGGGTAACGCCAAAAAAATAATAGTAGCCGACGAGATAGTGGACACCGGCGAAACGCTAAAAGTCGTCATGAAAAAATTACAAGCCTCCTATCCGCTTGTTGAGTTCAAAACAGCGGCGCTATTTCAGAGGGAGAGCGCCGTTATCAAGGCTGATTATTATCTGCATTTGACTGATGAGTGGGTGGAGTTTTTTTGGGAGAGGGATGGCGGGGAAGGCATTGTAGGCTAAATTTTTCAGTCAGCAAACTTGGCATATCGAGAAAAGGTTAAGCAATGGAACTAGCAAGATGTACACTAGATAATAAAGTCTATAGCGCAGTTGATTTTTCAACACTATCCGATTTGAGTACCAAAAGACGGAATTTAATATGCGATGAATGCAAAAATCCAGCATATTTTAAAAAAGCTGCAAAGAGTGGGCAAGCCGCTTGTTTTGGCGCTAGACCACATAAAGATGGTTGCAGTGTAGCATCAGAGGATAGTGATACTGTTGCGGGAAAACTTGAAGATGACGAAAGAGCGTTAATTAACGACGGCAATAGCATTAAGGTGGATTTTGATTTTGGGTCAAAAACAAATACCCATATTGTTGATATGGAAGATAGTGAATCCAACCCCCGCAAGACAGGTTCTTCACATCATATTACAAATGGGCTCGGTAAAGCCAAGTCCAACAGAAGATTAAAGTCACTACTAAATATGCTTATCAATGATTCTGGCTTTGCGGCTTCAAAGATAAAAATAGATATTGGGCATGAATATCCTTATAATGCAAGTACAATATTTCGAAGATTTGGAAATTTGAGCGACAGTGACGTTGGAAAAATAAAAGGTTTATACGGGCAGATACTTGATGTTGTTTGCATAAAAGGACTATGGATAAACTCTGGCGGCTTCTCCGATTGCAGCATTTTTATATCAAAAGATTTAGAAAATAGTTTTTTTGAAAGATTTAAAAAATATCAGGATGATGCCGATGAATTGTGTGGTAAATATGTCCTATGTTTTGGAAGGATAAAGAAGTCTAAAAAAGGTAAATTTTATATAGAGCTTGATGATATCTCAAAAATATCATTTAAATAAACTCTAACACAAAAAATACTTCGCTATAATACGGCAAAAACATACGGGAGTTTATTATGGTAAATTCTAGCACCGAAAAAATAACCTTTAACATGCCTGTTGAGCTAAAAAATCAGGTAATGCAGCTAAAAGGCGAGCTAAAGGTGTCGCTATCTACGATATACAATGAAGCGGTAAAGAGCTATGTACAGCAAAAAGAGCTGGAGAGGTGGAAGAGGGCGGCTGATAGAGATCGGAAGAG
>CALJKN010000095.1 GCA_937973585.1 uncultured Helicobacteraceae bacterium | reverse complement strand
GGGATATAAAAATCCTGGTAAGTCAACAAATTACTTTAAAAGAAAACATGACCAAATATATTTTTATTCAAAAAGTGAAAACAATTTATTTAATGTACAAAAACAGCCATTAGCTAAAAGCTCAATAGAAGTATGGGGTAAACATTTTAATGAAGATGGCGTAATAACATATGGATACATGAAAAAATATGCCCCAGGTGCATATAAGCGTTTAGCTGCTAGGGGCAATGCTAATGATGATGATATATTTTTAGATGTATTCAATGGTTCACCTGCCGATGACTGGTGGGGAGATGTTCCGTTTCTCAATAAGGGAAGTGAGATTGTTGGGTATGCGACCCAAAAACCTGAAACCCTCCTCGAACGAATCCTAAAAGCCTCATCAAACGAAAACTCCATCGTCGCCGACTTCTTCGGCGGTAGTGGTACGACCGCTGCAGTAGCCGAAAAGCTCGGACGCAGGTGGATAAGCTCCGACATCGGCAAGCCCTCCATCATGATACAGCGCAAAAGGCTCATCGACAACGACGCAAAGCCGTTTTTGTATCAAGCCATCGGCGACTATCAAAAAGAGGCGTTTGCCACTAGCAGGCTCTACCGCAGAGTCGGCGACCTATCCGCCGTAGTCGTGGGGCTGTTTGGCGCATTGCCACTCGACGCATCGATGCCTCATCTAGGACATATCAAAGGGACAAAGACGCTAGTCTTCGCCGATAGTCCAAACAAGATAACGGGACTTGCCACACTCAAAAAAGCGATAGAGATGCGAGACAACTATATGGGCGGATGGGACAAGGTAGTCGTGCTTGGCTGGAATTTCGCCTTTGACATCTCAAGCTCTATCGCCACGCTCAACGACTTAAGGCTAGAAGCTCTCGTCATCCCGCCAGACCTGCTTGACAAGCTAAAGACAAAAAGCAGCTATGACAAGCTAGTCAAATCCGGCGGCGTGAGGTTTAGCTCCCTGCAATACCTGACCATCAAATCTCCGATACTGGCAAGAGGCGGCGAGTATGATAGGCTGACAATCGCACTTGATAACTATATACTCCTAAGTCCCGACAATATACCGCTAGACGACGCCGCAAAAGCAACGCTTCAAAACCTCATAGCCCGTGACCCACTCGCTCTTATAGAGTATTGGAGCATAGACCCCGACTTTGACGGTGAGACATTTCGCAGTCTATGGCAAGACTACCGTGAAAATAGAGAGGGCGCTAGCAAGGATTGGCGAGTATCGACAAGCATCACGCTAGAGGTCAAGCCAAAAGACAAAAGAGTTGTATGCGTCAAGGCTGTAGATGTGTTTGGCTTCGAGTCGGTCGTGACGGTGGAGGTGCTCTAGTGGCAAATATGATAAATACCGGCACTGGCAATATCCCGCTAGAGCTTGCCGCATCTATCACGCAGAGAGTAAACGCCCTTTGGGAGAGTGGGGAGCTACTGGCAAGCGTCACACCGACAACCGCCGAACTACTCAAATACTGGTTTTGCGAACCACATACGCATAGAGCAATAAACTTCCACGAAGGGCAGAAACAAGCGATACTAAACACCGTCTATTTGCATGAGATTTTGCATGTAAAAAGCGTATTTGAAATATACGAAAAAGTAGTCTCACAGCTACTAACTCCACCAAAATTTGACATCTCGCAACTATCTCGTCCAAAATACCAAATACCAAAATACGCACTCAAAATGGCGACAGGTACTGGCAAAACATGGGTGATGAACGCCATAGTCGTTTGG
Source organism: uncultured Helicobacteraceae bacterium (assembly GCA_937973585.1). Classification (GTDB taxonomy): domain Bacteria; phylum Campylobacterota; class Campylobacteria; order Campylobacterales; family UBA6016; genus UBA6016. Next base: position 16,852 of record CALJKN010000095.1, on the reverse strand, counting down.
CAGTATCTAAACGCTAGGGCTGAGGAGGAAAAAAGCGGGAGATTTTGCACAAACTTTTTGCTCGTAGCGCCCGGTCTTATCGTGTATGAGAGGCTACTGGATAGCTATCTTGGCAAAGAAAACGCAAACGGCGAGAGGGACTTTCGCACTAGCGATATGTACAAAAACAGAGAGCTTTTTGTGCCTGAGCATTACGAGAGTGCTATTTTTGGATTTTTGCAAAGTAGCGTCGTCAAAAAGGATGAGATAGGGCGCAAAATCACTGGCGGTGGCATGATAGCCATATCGAACTGGCATCTATTTATGGACAAAGATGAAGAGGCAGAGGATGAGAGCGTAAGTGGGGCTATTAAAGATATTTTCCCGATACGCCCTGGAACAAGCGGAGGCAATGCACTTGAGAGCCTAGATGCAAGTTTTCTAGGCGGTGGAGCGGTAGAGTATCTGGCAAATCTGGAAGGACTTGTGGTCATAAATGACGAAGCGCACCACATCCACGAGAACAAAACGGCTGGAATAGTAGAAGAGGTGGAGTGGCAAAAAGCGCTTGACAAAATAGCAAGCGGCAAGGGCTCACGGTTTGTGCAGTTTGACTTTTCGGCGACTCCATACGACATCACGGGAAGCGGACAGACTAGGACAAAGCACTACTTTCCGCACACTATCGTAAACTTCGGACTTGATACCGCCATCAAAAACGGGCTTGTCAAGATGATAGCGATAGACAAAAGAGAGGAGTGGGCGTCAAGCGAGCTTGATTTTAGAGCCGTAAGGGATGATGGCAACAAGGTCATCGGCATATCAGATGGACAAAAACTAATGATTGAAGCGGGGCTAAAAAAGCTTCAAATCCTCGAAGAGAGCTTTGTCAAAGTAGCAAACAACAAACATCCAAAAATGCTCGTCATGTGTGAAGATACGACCGTCGTGCCGTATGTCGAAGAGTATCTGAGGGATATTGGACTAAACGACGACGAATATGTCGGCATACACTCCAACAAAAAAGGGGAACTAAAAGAAGATGAATGGCAAAGCCTCAAACAAAAAGTCTTCAACATCGACACGCTAGAAAAGCCAAAAGTCATCATATCAGTCTTGATGCTCCGTGAGGGCTTTGATGTCTCAAATATCTGCGTCATAGTGCCCTTGCGAAGCTCGCAAGCTCCAATACTGTTAGAGCAAACCATCGGGCGAGGACTACGGCTAATGTGGAGAGAGGCGGAATTTGCATCCCTCAAAGCTGAAAACAGAGAGCGACTGCTTGTACAAAAGCTAGAGCCTCTCAACTATCTCGACCTTTTATCCATCATAGAGCACCCAGCTTTTGTAGAGTTTTATGCCGACCTAGAGGAGCTAATAGGCGGCAATCTACCTGAGATAAACGGTGGCAAAGAGGGCGGAGCGGTAACCGGTGACATAATGAGCGTAGGGCTAAAAGAGGACTATGGGCAATACGACCTATATTGGCCAAAAATCGTGCGAGACGAAGAGGAGCTTTTGGCTGATTTTGCACTTGACGGCTCACGACTTAATCCGCTTACATATTATTCGCTAGAACAACTAAAGGGCTTTACGCCAAAAGGAGAGAGCTTCCACTCGGAAGAGATAACGACGGAGACGGTGTTTGGTAAATATCAAGTCGGGGTTGATTTTTTCAAAGCGGGGAGTTATAACGAATACCTGCAAAAACTACTAGCCGTCATAACAAACAAACTAGACAGATTGAGTCCTAGAGGGCACTTTAAGCAATTGCCGAATATGCAGATAAATCTGCCAAAAATCATAGCCGTTATTGACGACTACATCCGAAATAGCTTATTTGGCAAGCCGTTTAATCCTTTTATTGATGAAAACTGGCGAATACTCCTACTAAAAACAGGAGGAGTAAGTGAACATATTATAAAAGAAATCTCAAAACTCATCTTTGAAGCTCAACAAAGCACGCAAAAAAGTGATGCCGAAATAGAAAAAATATATTTTTCAAAAGTGGATAAGCTAAGTGTTCGTGAAAACTATTCGCTAGCGCTTACGAAGACAATATACGAGCGAACGGCGTACCCATCAAACAAAGGCGAGTTTGAAAAAGATTTTTTAAATTTTCTCGACAGACAAAGCACGGTCGAGGCGTTTATTAAAATAGTAGAGTTCAAACATACTTTTGCATCCATCCCCTACATAAGGGCAGACGGGCTTATGGCGCATTATAGTCCCGACTTTTTGGTGCGCACGGCAAGCAAGGTATATATAGTCGAGACCAAAGCGGACAAGGATGTTACGGATATAAATGTGAGACAAAAACAAAAATCCACTTTGTCGTTTGTATCGCAAATCAACAACATAGCCGAGGAAAATAGGGACGGCAGAGAATGGGAATATTTGCTTTTGAGTGACGCAAGATTTTATACACTTAGTAAAAATGGCGCTGATTTTGAGGATATTGCAAAAGTTGCAGTCTTAACAAAAGAGATGGCTAGCGGCAGGCTTTTTGAGTAATCTATGAGCGAGGAATATAGAAAACTTTTGCAAGACCTAGAAACAAAAGCGCAAGAGCAGTACGACAAAACAGTGCTTATGCTCTCAGGCGGCGCACTTGGCGTGTCTTTTACTTTTCTAAAAGACATCGTATCGCTTGATGGTGCGATACATATTTGGCTTCTCATCATCGCATGGAGCGCTTGGACGCTCAGCTGCTCAGCCGTACTTTGGTCGTTCTACTCAAGTCGCCTAGCCATGAGGCAAGCCATAAAAGACTTAGATAATGGTGTCGAAACAAAAAATAAGTCTGATTTTTGGACTTCTGCTTTGAATTTCTCAGCAGGACTGCTGTTTGTTGTCGGGCTTGCTTCGATGATTGCATTTGCATATTTTAATTTGGGAGAAAACAGATGAGTAAAATTTTAGCAGAAGGTAACAATGTTCCAGAAAAACCAGTAGTTCAAACGCCACCCACAAAACAAGTGAATGATGGGCAAAATGTACCAGAAAGACCAAAAGAGCAGCAGGGCGGAAATGAACAAAAGAAAAACTAAACTTACATATTCCGCACCTTTATTGTCGCAGTATGACATGGCTTTGTCCTGTGGTGCGGAAAGTAGATGGGGCTACCTGCTACAATCCCCATTCATTAGCATTAAAAATCCCAATTATCTCAATACGATTTTTTGATTCATTGACCCTATAGACCACGACATAGCCCATAAATATCATATCTCGCACTTGTGGGTCGTTTGATTTTACGGATTGTCTGTGTTTGTAGGGCATATCGGGGATTTTTTCGATGTTTTGTTTGAGGGATGCAGCGAATGTGTCCGCTCTATTTATACTGTCTTCGGCGATAAAAGCGTAGATTTCAAAAAGCTCGTTTTCAAACCTAGCAGAATACTCAATTTGCATTTTTGAAGCTAACTACTCTATCGTCAAACTTACCCCAAAAATCGGCGTGAGATACAAGCTTATCGTCGCCGTTGTCTATTGATTTTAGTCTTTTTGTTATCTCTTCACTATATCTATCTGTTTTTATTTTTACTTGGTCTTTCGGTATCGTCTCCAATAGGCTCATAAACTTAGACAAAAAACCATCGTTCACTTCAAGCGTTATAGTCTGCATATATCTTTTTGCCTTATGAAAATTTGATTGATTATAGCACATATTTTGAAGCAAAACACAGCCGGAGCCGTGTCCAAATAATAGCTTTTTTTGACCGGTTTTTCAAAAAAGCCAAAATTGAGAACTGCGTAAAATCGTTTCACCGCCTCATCGTCACCTTGTTGGTAAAAAATTAGCGTATAAACAACAATCTCCCGTATTTTTTTAGCCACGCTTCGCTCTCTTTGTATGCCGGAGAGAGTTTTCGTACCTCGTTCCAAAACCGCTCGGAGTGGTTTAGCTCCCGTAGGTGGCAAACCTCGTGTATCACTACGTATTCTATGACGCTCTTTGGGGCTCCGACCAGTCTGTAGCTAAAATTTAGATGCCCCCTTGATGAGCAGCTTCCCCATCTGCTTTTTGCATCCCGAAACGATATTTTTTTGAACTCTACGTCATAAAAACCGGCTATATCGTGGGCTTTTGGGGTTATAATCCTTTTGGCCTCGGAGAGCAAAAACCCCCGAAAGTCTGCATCCTCTCTGACACTAAGCCTATTATCTTCAAACAAAAAAGGCTTTTTGAGCGATGGTTCTAAAACGTATTCGGCTTTTTTGCCTAGGTGTAAAAAAAATCCGTTAAATTCGTTTTTTGCCCTTGCAAACTCCAGTTTTGCCTCAACCATACGGGTTATTTTTGTGCTGTTTTTCCGGATAAAATCCATACAATATGCATCGGATATGTATGTCGGAGCCCGAACTAGCAGACCCCCCTCCTCTGTTGCCTCGACACGCAGACTCTTGATTGTTTTTAGACGTTTAATCGTTATATTGGTAAACATTAGGTACACTTTCAGCTACTATAAATCAGCATTATAACTTAGGATTATTAATGAGTGAACAAATCAAAAAGATTGACCCAAATTCTGAGGAGTTTCAAACAGAACTCCAAAAGACCGTTGATTTTACCGACAAAGTAGTAAAACAATTCGGATTTGCCTACAATCCGGACTCGGAGATCACCCAAAGCATCCAGTTTGGACTAACGAGAAACAAGCTTATTTACGACAAGAGATACTGCCCTTGTTTTTTTGTGACCGGAAACAAGGAAGAGGATAGAGTCTGTCCGTGCAAACCTGCAATAAACGATGAGATCCCAAATCACGGGAGTTGCCATTGCGGGATATTTTGCACCCCTGAGTTTGCTGCCGCAAAAGCGATGGAAGAGAAGTTGGAAGAGGCGATACACGCACACTCAAGAGGGCTAACAAAAGACGAATGCGAGCTACTACTGGCAAAAGACCAACTAGACTCCGAAGAGCTAGAGGCTCTCATAGAGGCCAGAACCCTCGGTATGGTATCGTTTAAAATCGTGGATGTCAGAGAGTGGATGGAGTACAAAAACTTCAGAATCAGAGGGGTTGACTATCTGGTTCCGACTACAAGCTTCTATGATGCCGTCAAGCAGATAGAGGAGTTCAAAAACGAAACGGTAATAGTATACTGTCACGTAGGCTCCAGAAGCGCATACTGCCAAAGCGTCCTAAAAGATTTGGGATACAAAAAAGTATCAAACCTCTCTCACGGTATAGTGAGCTACAGAGGGGAGCTGGATAAGGGCTAATGAGCCTCTCCGAGCTTTTGCGCCCCTCCTCTTTGGAGGATTTTTTGGGGCAAAAACATCTACTATCAGACAATGCGCCCTTTAGAAAACTACTAGAAAAAGGGTCGATTCCCCATTCATTTTTTTTTGGCCCCCCCGGAACCGGAAAAACCACACTTGCCAGAATCGTAGCCTCAAAACTGGGGTTTGTATTTTTCGAGTTTAACGCCACTACAATCAAAATCGACGACATCCGAAAAGCGGTCGAACAAAACAAAAACTCCCTCTCCACCCCCTTAATCTTTATAGACGAGGTTCACCGCCTCTCAAAAACCCAACAAGAGGTTTTGCTCCCCATAATGGAAAAAAGATTAGCACTCGTAGTGGGAGCCTCAACGGAAAATCCGTTTTTTTCGCTGACAGGGGGGATACGCTCCCGTTCTATGTTGTTTGAGTTTTTGTCGCTAACGGTAGATGATCTGACGGAGGCAATGCAAAAAGCGGTCAAAAAACTGGGTGTGTCGATAGAGGACGATGCGGCGGACTACCTCATATACTCCTCTGCCGGAGATGCGAGAGCCATGCTAACGCTACTGGATTTTGGGGCAAAGATAGAAAACCCGCTGACCCTCTCAACCCTAAAAGGGCTAAGACCGCACGGAATGAGCGAGGGGGCGGCAGAATCAGAGACGCACTATAATCTGGCAAGCGCTATGATAAAAAGCATTCGTGGTTCCGACGTAGAGGCATCTCTCCACTATCTGGCCAGACTCATATCGGCAGGGGAGGAGCCTAGGTTTATCGCACGCCGTCTAGCCATACTGGCGAGCGAAGACATAGGAAACGCAAACCCAAATGCCCTCACTCTGGCCTCAAGCGTCTTTAGCCTGAGTGAGAAAATAGGGATGCCGGAATCTAGGATTATGCTCTCCCAACTGGCTATTTATCTAGCATGCTCTCCAAAATCCAATACGGCGATAATAGCGATAGATAGCGCCCTTGCAGAGGTGGCAAAGGGGGATACGCCGGATGTCCCAAACCACCTAAAAGACGCTCACTACGACGGAGCAAAAAAGCTTGGACGGGGGATACAATACAAATACCCGCATGATTTCGGCGGCTGGGTGGAACAAAAATACACATACAAGGCGCTAAAACCTTTGGAGTTAAAAAATATCGGTTTTGAAAAAACATTAAAAGAGTGGTTGGAGAAGATAAAAGGGGTTAAATAATTAAAGCTTTTTTGCTTTGCCGCTACTCTTTGCCTCATTAAAAGCAAACAAAATCACCACGCACCCAAGCGCTACAGCCAAAATCAATCCAGCAATTTGCATCACAAATCCTCCAATTCATCCAACTTAGCCTCTATCTGCGCTTTTATGGATTTAATATTTAGGTACAAAACAGTTGCGATCACGGCTCCTATAACAGCAAGCAAAAGAACCTCGATAGGTTTATCGCCGGAAACTACATAATATATCAATGTGGCATCCCCGGTCAAAATACCGAAAAAGAGCATAAAGATATTTTTATACCTCTCTTGTAAAAAACCGATCTCTTTATCCAGTCTCTCTTTTTTACCCATAGTGCTGATTATACCAAATAAAAGCCCTAAATAGGTACGATAACCGACTTATTTAGCTCTGAAAGGGATGGATGTTTTCCAAATTCGTATCACAAAAATTCGGACAGATTGCCGACAAAAAATTCTCCGCAGGTCTGCAAAATTTTATCAACAAAACATACTTAAATATCTTTGGAATTTCGCTTGACGAACACCCGCCGCTTGAGAGTTACAAAAGCCTAAACGAACTTTTTACGAGACGGCTCACAAAACCGAGGGTTTTTGAAGGGGATGAAAACACCATTATCTCTCCGGCTGATTGCAGGGTTACAAATTTTGGAGTTATTACAAGCGGTCAAATCCTCCAAATCAAAGGAAAAAGCTACTCACTATCCGAACTACTAGGCTCAGAAGAAAAAGCCGATGCGTTAGAGGGGGGCGTATTTGCAAATCTATATCTTTCCCCAAAAGACTACCATAGATTTCACGCCCCATATGACGCAAAAGTGCTATACGCACTGCATATTCCGGGCGCACTATATCCCGTAAACGATCCGGCGCTAAACACCGTGGACGGACTGTTTGCCAAAAACGAAAGGGTCGTTGTCGCCCTTGAGGCCTCTTTTGGGGTGTTTTATATGGTTTTTGTAGGTGCGCTAAATGTCGGTCGGATAGTCATAGAGTGGGACGACAGAATCAAAACAAACGCCGACAAAGAGAGTATATCGGCATACTCTTACGACGATATGCACCTCAAAAAAGGGGGTGAGATGGGAAGATTCGAGATGGGCTCTTCCATAGCCGTAATATTCGGCAAAAATCAAGTGGAACCTTTGAGAACCGACGGGGAAAAACTTAGATTCGGGGAGAGGCTGTTTGGGACGACGAAACGCTAACGACGGTAGAGATAAACTAGCCGTTAGGCTCACTCAAATACTCAAAAAATTAAACGACGGGGAGCCGTTTTGCATAAAAGAGCTAGCATCTGAATTTGGTGTTAGCAAGAGAACTATTGAGAGAGATTTGTTTGAGAGGTTTGCTTTTTTGCCTATCGATAGAGACGGAGGCAAATTTTTTTTAAATGAGAAATACCTAGGCAAACTCTCCCCCTCCGATATTAGAAATTTTGCGGTGCTATCCGGAATAAAAGGATTGTTTCCAAACCTAGAAAACGGATTTTTGACCGAGATGCTAGACGCCAGAACAGCTGAAAATATATCGGTAAGAGGACACCACTATGAAGAGATAGAGGATAAAAAAGATATATTCGTACAACTCCAACGGGCAATATCCGAAAAACTAATAATAGAGTTTCGTTACTCAAATAAACACAGGGTATGCGAACCGTACAAACTTATCAATAACAAAGGAATCTGGTATATCGCCGCAACACAAGAAAGCGAAACAAAAAGCTTTTCCCTCTCAAAAATATCTGATTTTATCGTTACAAACCAGAAATTTGAGCCTGATATACAAAAGGCCGCCGCCATAGATGGGGACGAGGGGATATGGTATGGTACGGCATATGAGATAACGATAGAGGTATCGGCTGATGTAGCCGGATATTTTCGCCGTAGAAATCTGCTACCGAATCAGAGAATCATCAAGGAGCTAGAAGGGGGCGGTCTGCTAGTCTCATCCAATACGTCGATGCCTTCGCATGTAGCCGCTGTCGTGAGATACTGGATACCGCACCTAAAAATCATCTCACCGCAAGAACTCCAAAATAGCCTCATAGAGGAGCTAAGGCGTTACATAGCTAACTAGCTTCCCTCTTTTTTGCTATTTGCCAAAGCACCGACAACCAATACGGTCAAAACAACACCACCGATAATCAAAATCCAAGGCAATGCAATAAAAATAGCATATAAAATCAATAACACGACACCGACGACAATGATTGCTCCGACTATTTTGTATAATGCACCGTCTTCGTCTTTTTTGTCCTCTTTGCCGCTTTGCATATCCGTGTGTGCCTTAGTTCCGCACTTTGGGCAATATACATCATCGTCTTTTAGTCCGTTTCCACATTTATAACAAAACATCATCTCTCCAAAATATCGTTTGTTGGTTGCTTCATCTCTACTTCTTCTAGCCTTGCGATAGCTCGCTTGATTCGTCGTCGGTCAATCACAAAATTTAGATTTAGCTCGTTGATGCGCTCTTGTTTTGATTTTATCGCTTGCTCCATTTGCTCTACTACAGTATTTATTACGGTATCTAGGTTTTGAGCGACTTTTTTTATAGCTTCATATGCCGTTTGTCCGTCGTTTGAACCGTATCCAAAAACCCTCGGAAGCCGCCTATCGACTCTTTTGGCTACTTTTGTAACCGTGTCCGCCCAAAACTCCTCCAAATATCCCAAAAAAACATCATCCGACAACGCCATTCGACGTATTTGGGATAAATGCCCATTGTAATACTCAAAATACGCCCTCAAAGAATCGTTCGAGATTTTCCCGCAAAAAGGCTTTATGGTTTCCGATATGGATATGCGGTTGTGAGATTTTGAGTACCGAAAATCATCTTTTATGGCTTCGATATTTTGCCTTATTCGGCATATCTCATCGTCTTTTGTCTGTTTGATTTTTGCCAATTCGTCTTCGTACTGCTTTTTTTGATCCAGTCTCTCTTTTTGCGCATCCATCCCGTATATCTCCGTTACAGTTTTGAAAAAGATATATTAGCATCCAATCAAGACAGGTTGTGTCGTGCATGTGTGTTTTTAAAATTTAATACTTTTCTCACCGCATTTTTCTAGCACGTCTTCGATGACGGTTGCGGATATGTAGACGCCAATGCGGCTTACATCAAAGCCGTATCACTCACCCAAAAATACGGCTGAAACGGCGGTTTTGTAGCTACCGTCCATGATTGCTTTGTCTGTGTAGGCTACATATGCGGCGGTTTTTGCCCCCGCATCAAAAAATCTCCTGACTCTTAGGGTCTTAAAAAACAGAGATTGTTTCTCACTAAAAACAACCTCCCCTTTTTGTCCTTTGTCGATGTCGCCTACGGCTACGATACCGGAGCGGACGCATGAGATGGCTACATCGGATGGGTCGGTAGCTACTCCGACGGCTCCCGTCACTCCACCTTTTGATACGGAGCTTACATAGCACGACACCCCTTTTATTTTTGGGTCGTCGAATCTCTCTAAGACTACCTTGTCCGGAAAAACAAGTTTTGAACTCGTCAACTCTCTTTTTATCGGGAATGAGCCTATTTCAGTGGACAGACAAAAGCCAGAAACCAAAACTGATAAAGTGAAAACTTTTAACATTTAATTGAAAATCGCAAAAATAGACAATGCTGCGTTTAATACTAGGCCAATCGACAAAGCTATAAAGAAATTTTTATTTGTTTTTTGGATTCCATCAATTTGTTTTTCAAATTTCTCTGCAGTCAATACATCCTGAGACAATAATATATTACGTATACTAGTAATTGCCATTTCAACATCCGGTTTGATGTTGACGTATGCTTTTGAGACATTTTCATTGATTGATACAAACTTATTGCTATGCTCGTCCAGTATCTCTTTTATCGTTTTATCACCCGTTTCGATGGCGCTTAGAACCAACTGTATTTTTGTGGAAATAGCCTCATCTAGCGATGCAATCTTTTTGTTATGCTCGTCCAGTATCTCTATTATCGTTTTGTCACCTGCACCTATTGTCTCTTGTATGCTACAGGAGATTTGGTTTAGCTTGTTAGCCAATTCCGTCTTTGTGTTAAGGTTTTTGATTTCAGAAACTAGATAATCTAACTTATTGAGTTGTTCGGTGATGTTCTTCTCGGTATAGCCTTTGAGATCTTTACTAGTGGTTTCGATAGATTCGAGCTTCCCCCCTATATCTTCCGCCTTATCGGCTAATGCTGTATATAGTTGATTGAATTGCTCGATATTATTGTTTTTAATTGTTACTATCTTTGAGTCAACTTCGTTGATTTCATAGACTAAATCGTTTAACTTATCGAGTTGTCCTTTACTAGTAGTTTCAATAGATTCGAGCTTCCATCCTATATCTTTAGCATTATCTGCTAATGTTGTATGTAGTTGATTGAATTGCTCAATATTATTGCTTTTGATTGTTTCAGGTATTTCTTTTAAATCCTCTATCGATGCCTGTGCAATTTCAACTAAAGATTCAAGCTCATCCTTAACATCGTCCAAAACCTTTTTTTCTATATTTTTTATTAAATCTTTGTAAATTTCTTTTATTTGATTGGGGGCACTCTTTATTTCATCGACCTTGCTGGCTAGATCTTTCATAAAAAGTTCTTCAAAAATACCCTTTAACTCTTCCATTGCTTGAATCACGAAACTCAAATGTTTATTTTCTTGATAGATTTCGTCAAATAGCTCTTGCCTTATATCTTCGTCAACTGTTTTGATTTTTGAAATAATAGTATTTTTGAAATCATCAAGTTTGTTTTTTGCTATATCAAAAACCTCTTCTTCGTCAACCCCAAAATATTCATGTATAAGAACATTTCGAAAATTTACTATCTCTCGTTTATCATCTTCTAACAGCTCACTACTTATCAAATTCTTGGTGGCTTCTCCAACAATCTCAAACTCCCTTATGACACTGTCCCATGCCATGTAGTTTAGCTTTAGGTCGTTGGCGTTTTGAAAGCGTCCAGTAGTCTCCTGAATCTTAGCAATAGCAACAATGATGTCAAACAGAAAAAGTTCTTTTATCCTAGACATAGATCATCTCTTTCTCGATTCTTTTTTTTAAAAAATTTCTAATGCTATCTAGATAACCTATATCAACACTTTTTTTGAAATGCTCTTCTAGAAAATATTTTGCATGGACTCTATTGAAATAATCTTTTTTATCAACTTCCACAATTAGCAAATCAATATCACTATCTTCTCGCTGTTCATCTCTTGCGTAGCTACCGAAAAGAGCTATTTTTTGGATGCCAAAATTAGTTTCCAACTCTCTTTTGTGCTCCCTTAGGAAGTTAAGAATATCAGTTTTATGCATCGCTAATATCTTTTTTTATTTCAAAACCCACATCGCTGATATTTTGGACTTTTATGGCTGTGTTATTCATTTTTTAATCTTCTTTATACTTCTGCTTACTTTTGCAAATCCAAGATTAAACTCAAATTTTGTAGTAGTTTCAATTATTTCACCATCTTCGCCGTCAGTTAAAATATCAGCTTCTATCTCAATAATATCTTCAAGTATTTTATTTGATTTATTTGCCAGTTCTTTTTGCTTCTCATTATCCTCTGTTTTCATGATAGCATTTATATTTTTTGAGAGTTCCTTTGCTTTTGCAAATGTTTCTATGATGTTTAGTGTCGTTTCTGTAGCTACTTTACTTTTTATAATCGTAGCTAACATATAAAGACCTTTTTCGGTGAAAACCTTTGGGGCTACTCTGGTCATATTAAACTTTGCGGTGGAAAATTTCCACCGCAAAGTATCAAGCTCCTCTTTTGTAAGCTCTATAACATACCCATTCGGAAATTTATCGGGATTATTTTTTACCGCTTTATTTATATCTCTCGTTTCTATACCGTAAATCTGTACTACATCGCTATCTACTATCACGAGTTGTTCTTTATACTTAATTAGCTTACTTTCTATTGTTTCAAATTTAATAATGCTCATCTATGTATCTCGCATTTTTTTATCTTAAAGCCCATATCGCTTAGCGACTCTTTCAACCTATCTATCGGCTTGTCATATAGCTTGTATACCTTGCTGATATTTTGGACTTTTATGGCTGTGTTAGGCATCGCTTAGGTCTTCTTCGGATATATTTAGTATTCTGCATATTTTGGCGAACATATTGTTGGCAAAATCATAAAACTCTCTTGCATCCTCCAGAGTCGGCTTGCCATAAGGCAGAAGCCCCATATCGCCTGGATATCTTGATTCTATGTATAAAGTGTCCAACAGTTGTATTAAATCGTCACATCCCTCCATCTTAATATCTGTTCTATCTATCAGCGATTGGATTTTATGTGTTTTTGGCACTTCTTCATTGTTGTATTCCAAATAAGCTTTCAGGCTTTTTTCTACAGCTTGCTGAGAGTGAAATGCAATCAAATGTGTAATATGCGGATTTGCAATGATATCGGCAAGCAAAACCAGATCATCATTGGCCGCCCTCAACCATTCAATATGCATTTTTACCATATTGACTCTCCCCTTAAAATACTATGTCTATAAAAACTACTATTCAATTCTTGAAATTTTTTGTGCATCTGTTTTGTATGGACTATCAGGTCAATGGGAATCTCTTTTTGCAAATCTCTTAATCTGGTGGAATACTTTAGATATATATCACTCTTTTCTCGCCAAGTTTGAGGAGTGAAGTCATCAGAGGTCACTATGTACAAGTCGATATCACTATCCTCTGTCGCTGTTCCATTGGCATAACTTCCAAAAAGTATTATTTTATCCGGGTTTAATGGCTTTAGTCTCTCTATTATGAGCGGTTTTAAGGTTTCTATATCAATCATATTTTGCCCTCTTTGAGTCCAATTGGTTCATCATAGAGCTTGTACATCTTGCTGACACTTTGGACTTTTATAGCATAGGCATCACAATACATCTGCAAAATGCGGTCTTAGCCTACGAAACATCAACGCCCCTATGACAAGTATAACAATAGTAACACACCAAAAATATATAGTCTGCTGCGGCCTTTCAAAAAACCAATGCCCGTGTATCATCATCTGCCTATACCCGTCCGTCAAATAATAGACAGGATTGAGTTTCATAAACACTTGATACTTCTCCGGCAACATATCTATATTCCAAAATATAGGAGTTATCCAAAACCCTAGCTGAATACCAAGCGAGATAATCTGCCCCAAATCCCTAAAAAATATCATCACGCTTGCCGTAATCCACGATAGACCTAGCAAAAATACAAACATTGCAAAAGCATAATAAATAAACTGTATCCAATAGATGGTCGGCATATAACCGTAACACATAAACATGCCAAACAAGAAAACCACAAAAAATAGATGTATAGCAAGCGCCGAAATAATCTTTACCATCGGCAAAGTACTAACCCTAAAAACCACTTTTTTAACCAAAAAGCTATTCTCTATAATAGACATAGAGCTTGTCTGAATCGCATCCGACACAAAAAACCAAGGGATGATACCTGCCGAAAGCCATAGTATAAAAGGGAAGTTCATAACCGCTGCAGACTTGAAGCCGACCTCAAAAACAAACCAAAAAATAAGTATCGTAGCAACAGGCTGAACAAAAGCCCATAATATCCCTAGATAGTTATTTGAATATCTAGTTTTAAAATCGTTTTTTGCCAAGTTAACTATGAGTTCTTTTGAACGCCACAAATCTCTTAAAAATCTATAAAATTGTTTTGGAATCAAAAATACTTTCTCTCTCATAAATTCCTCAACAAATACCACTCAACACTCTTCTCTATCCCACTCTCGAAGTCTTCATCGGCTCTCCAGCCAAGCTCGTTTTCTATCTTTGAGGCATCTATAGCGTAGCGCCTATCATGACCTGGTCTATCGGTTACGTATTTGATTTGCTCTTTGTAGCTTTTACCGTCGTCTCTGGGTTTTTTACTATCGAGTATCTCACATATCTTATTGGCGATATAGTTATTATTTCTCTCATTTCTACCGCCTATATTATACGTCTCTCCCGCTTTACCTTTATGGTAGGCTATATCTATCCCCTTGCAGTGGTCAAGTACGTATAGCCAGTCTCTGATATTTTTGCCGTCACCGTATATCGGTATATCCTCACCGGATAGAGCTTTTCTCATTATCGTTGGAATCAGTTTTTCGGCGTGTTGTTTTGGGCCGTAGTTGTTTGAGCAATTTGTAGTAACGGTATCCATACCGTATGTATGATGATAGCTTCTAACTATCATATCGCTTGAAGCTTTTGAGGCACTATATGGAGAGTTTGGCGCATACGGTGTCTTTTCGGTAAAAAGCCCGGTCTCACCCAAAGTTCCATATACCTCATCGGTTGATATATGGTGAAATCTACAGTTCTCGTAGCCATCTTTGTATGCAAACGGCTTTTGCATCCAATGTTTATATGCAACATCTATCAGTGTAAATGTACCGTTTACGTTAGTTTTTATAAAGACATCCGGATTTGCTATAGAGTTGTCTACATGGCTCTCTGCCGCAAAGTGTATAACGCCCCTAATGTCATAATCTTTGAATATAGAACGGACTAGTTCTCTATCGCAAATATCCCCTTTGATAAAGATATGCCTAGGATTTCCGTCTACCTCTTTTAGATTATCCATACTTCCGGCATAAGTGAGCAAATCTAGACTAATTAGCCTATATGATGGGTACTTTTCTAAAAAATACGGAACAAAATTTGAGCCTATGAAGCCGGCTGTTCCTGTTATGAGTAGTGTTGTCATTTTCTTTCGCCCATTATTCTGAGGCATTCATCGAGTCCATCTTTCCAATATGGAACTTCTATGCCAAATTCCTTTTTTATTTTCGCCTTGTTTAAAACACTAAAATGCGGTCTACTGGCCGGAGTCGGATACTCTATCGACTCAATCGGTTTTAGGTGACACTCGATACCGGACATTCTGACTATCTCTTTAGCAAAATCATACCAACTCACAACCCCTTCGCTTGAGTAGTTGTATATTTGTGTTTTATCGTTTTGTAACTTTTCCAAAATCTCTATTATCGCCTTTGCAAGGTCTTTTGCATATGTGGGAGAGCCGATCTGATCAAAAACAATACCCAGCTCATCTCTTTCTCTGACAAGCCTCAATATACTCTTTACAAAATTAGCACCGAACGAGCTATAAACCCAGCTAGTCCTAATAATAATTGAGTTGTTCGGATTTATCTCCAAAAGGGCTTTTTCTCCATCAAGCTTGGTTTGCCCGTATACGCTTTGCGGATTTGTTGCATCTGATTCGATATAAGGCTTATGGTTTTTTCCGTCAAATACATAATCGGTTGAGATATGAATCATTTTTGCATTATATTTTTTGGCTACGGCGGCTAGGTTTTTTACCCCGATACAATTTATATTATATGCCGCCTCCTTGTCCGTCTCAGCTTTATCCACGGCAGTATATGCAGCACAATTAATAATTGCATTTATACCGTTCGACGAAACATAGTCTTCAACGGCTTTAAAATCGGTAATATCAAGCTCTTTTCTATCCGTATATACAAATTCAGCCCTAAGTTGTCTAATTTCACTACCTAGTTGCCCGTCTGCACCGGTTACCAATACCTTACACATAAAGCCCCTTTGCAGTCTCAAATTTATCGGCAACTGCCAGAGTCGGTTGCATTGTATCTTTGCCGGATAAAATTAGCTCTTCAGATTTTATCAACCAATCAATTCCTAATGCCGTATCGTTAAATGCGATACCCCTATCGTGTGGCTTTGAATAATAATTATCTACCTTGTAAGCAAATATAGCCTCATCGCTAAGAGTCACGAAGCCGTGAGCAAAACCTCTCGGTATAAACAGTTGGTGTTTTGATGTGCTGTCTAGCTTGACAGCAACATGCTGCCCAAAAGTAGGAGAATCTATCCTTATATCCAATGCAATATCAAGTATTGAACCGCTAATAACCCTAATAAGCTTGCTTTGGGCAAACGGTGGAAGCTGATAATGTAGCCCCCTAAGAACACCGTATTTTGATTTTGACTCATTATCTTGACAAAAGTTTATACCAAAACCGACAAACTCTTCAAATTTATCTTTTCTAAAAGTCTCAACAAAGTATCCTCTCTCATCGCCATGAACCTCCGGCTCTATCAGTATTACATCCGGAACTACGCATCTTGTAAATCTCATATTTACACCCCCTTGGCTATTTTGAGAAGGTATTGACCGTAGCCGCTTTTTTTGAGCGGTTCGGCCAATATGAGTAGTTCATCTCTCGATATATACCCCATCTCATAAGCTATCTCTTCCAAACAAGCGACTTTTAGTCCTGCTCTTTTTTCGATCACCTCTATAAAATTACCGGCCTCCAAAAGACTCTCGTGCGTGCCGGTATCAAGCCAAGCATACCCTCTGCCCATTAGCTCTACTTTTAGCTTTCCGCTCTTTAGGTACACCTCGTTGAC
>CALJKN010000094.1 GCA_937973585.1 uncultured Helicobacteraceae bacterium | reverse complement strand
CGTCAGTCATTGCCGCCGACAGGGCTTTTAGCTCAAGCGTAGAGTTTGTCTCCGGTGCATTTAGTCCGTAGTTAAAAGGGATAGTCGTGGCAAAATCACTAAGTTGCTCTAGCTCTTTAAGCGGTTTTTTGAGCAGCACGATATTAAACAGTATCGCAACAACAACGAGAATTACGGCAATTACCACTGCGCTGAAGATGGCATTTTCCGTTATTTTTTCAGTTTCTATGGTGCTTGTCTGAATCATCAGAAAGCCAACGTTAGAAATTGGTGCCACAGAGGTAATCAGATGTGCATGCTCATCGTATTTGTTGGAGATGAGCACGTCATATTTTTTTTTATCGAACAATGCTTTGCCGTCGTTTTTTACGGTAATCTTACTTATACCGTCCGTATCCAAAAGCGATATTTGGACTATTTTTTTATTTTCGACTATTGCGTTAAATATATCCACTATATCCGAATAGTCTTTTTCAAGCATCGGATTTATGATTATTTTTGCAAATCCGAAGACATTTTCCGATGCCCTTTTTTGAGCCTCTTCGATCATTAGTTTTGTCTGCGAGGATATAGTGAAATACTCTATAAGCAGAGTAGTGGAAAAAATAGTCAAAACAATCGACAAATAAGACCTAAAGGACAGCTTTTTAAGCCTATCTAGCTTCACTCTTCGGTAACCACTAGCTTGGATATATTCAGTTTTTCAAGATAGGAGTAATCCCTCTTGTAGTCGGCAGCAACCGGTTCAGAAAATTCGATAGCCTCAAGTGCTTTTGGCATAGAGGGGCTAAGAGTCGATAGTTTCAAAAAAGCCTGCAATATTTTATTTGACGTAACTTCATTAACTTTTCTGTTTACGCAAAACGGGTGTGGGCTAGCCTCCGGCGTAGAGTATAAAACTCTGAGCCTCCCCTGAACCTCAGGAGACTCTTTTTTGAGGGTTTTGTTCACCCCTCCTCCGGCATCTACATCACCGATTACTACATACTTATATACGTTTGTGTGGGTGTTTACGTATATCGGCTCAAAATCTATTTTTTCCGTGTATTTTAGCTGGGCACGCAACCACAAACTGGCGGCAAAAGCATTCGGGGAGGGAAAAGCTATTTTTTTACCGTTTAGATCTTTTACATTTTTATATTTGCTATCGGCCGCAACCAATAATATGCCGGTCAATTTCTGCTTCCCATCTTTTACTATCGGCCTGTAATGCTTTTTAAACATCACCGCATGATATGGATTCATATAGGCAAAATCAATTTCGCCTTTTTTTAGCCCTTTTTCAAACTCTCCGATGCTTTTATAATACATCAATGTCAACGGAACTCCGGATGTCCGCTCAAGCTCTTTGATGACTGGAGACCAATTTTTTTCCGTAACCGTAGCCGTAAACTGCGGAACGACCGCAACGGTAAAAGCATTTGCGATACAAGTAAATAAGAATGCCAATATAAACAAAAATCTTTTCAAAGCTGGCTCCGACACAAAATTTATCTGGCAGATTATATCAGCTATTGACGGTATGCTACTTTAAAGCTATATAAAAATTTGGTATTTGAGTAATATGTGGATTATGAAGTGGTGGCTCGAGGCAGAATCGAACTGCCGACACGCAGATTTTCAGTCTGCTGCTCTACCGACTGAGCTATCGAGCCATTACGAAAATGGAAACGGGATTATAAACAAATAAACTTAAAATTTAGCTTAAATCCCTGACGTAACTTTTAAATTTCTCTCCACGCTCTTTATAGCCGCTGAATTGATCTAGGCTGGCGGCGGCCGGAGAGAGCATCCCGACGCTTTTTTTATCCATTTTGTCGCTCATTTTGCCTACCGCCTCTTCCAAAACTGAGCATTTTGTGGCCTCTATCTCGTATTTGGCACATAAATCCAAAAGTCTGTTTTCATTTGAACCTATAGTAAAAATTTCCAGATTTTTCCCTGCCAAAAACTCAAACAAAGAGGTCAAATCCTGCCCCTTGTCGTCGCCGCCGAGTATGAGAAGGATTTTTCTGTCGGAATAGTTTTTAACAGCCTCTATCGTCGCATCCAGATTTGTCGCTTTACTATCGTCAACCCAAAGTCTTAGATTTTTATCCACAAACTCCTCTTGCCTATGCCCGTCTATATTAAAAGAATTAATCAAATCATAGTCAACTTCATTAAAAAGGGCTTTTGTGACAGATAGGGCCATCAGGGCATCAAATAAAAATACTCCCCTGAATTTTATTTTCGATATATCTATCTCAAAATACTCGGCTAAGTCTTCAACCCCCTCGTATCCTACAAAAAATCCATTAGTTGCTACGTTTTTATATTTTACGGGAGCCACTATCATCTCCCCCTCCTGCATCCACGAAAACGGCTTTAGCTTCGCCTCTTCGTATGCCTCCATACTTCCATGCCAACTGACGTGATCAGGCGTAATCGGCAAAAGCAGATAGATATTCGGTTTGGCATTTTTAGTATAGTGAATAGTAAAAGAACTGGTCTCAAGAATCCAAATCGGAGCTTTCTCGTCCATCTGAGCCAAAGGTGCGCCGATATTGCCGCCGACATCTGCCCCTCGCCTTTCTAGCAAATGAAACAACATCTGTGTAGTAGTTGTTTTACCGTTTGTCCCGCTAATCCAAATACTAAAAGGCATTTTGTCTGCGAAAAGATCATATTCACTCATTAGGTTTCTAGCTGAGCTTGTCAACGGATGGTGCGGCGGTATTCCGGGGCTTGTATACTCTCTGTTGCTGGCCTGTGGATCAAACAGATGGGACGGAAAGAGCAAATTTCCCCTCTCGTCGCTTTTTATCTCCGATATATTGTCGTCAAAAATCCTACAGTTACCGAATTTGTCGGCAATCGCTTTTGTTGTTTTTCCATATCCGAATAGTGTCATTATCGTATCTTAATCGTTAGTAGTGCAATAATATTAGAGAGGAGTGCAACAATCCAAAATCGGACTATTATCTTGTTTTCCGCCCATTTTTTCATCTCAAAATGGTGGTGGAGCGGTGCCATCAAAAACACCCTTTTCCCTCTGGATTTGTAACTTGCTATCTGGATGATAACCGACAACGTCTCAAGAACGAAAACAAACCCGAGCAAGATAAGGAGGATCTCACTTTTTGAGACGACGGCCAAAAACCCCATCAGGCCGCCGATAGGGAGACTCCCGCTATCTCCCATAAAAACCTCTGCCGGATTGGAGTTGTACCACAAGAACCCAAGCAATGCACCAACCATACAAAAAGCGACTATCGACAATTCGCCGACCCCTACGACTTTTGGTAAAAATAGATACCCGCTCCAAACGGCATTTCCTGTGATATAAACCAAAATACCCAGAGAGACAAAAGCAAAAACGCTAGGAACAGTAGCCAGACCGTCCAATCCGTCCGTTATATTTACCGCATTACTGGCCGCCACCATCACAAGCGCCCAAAACGGGATAGCCGCAAGCCCCATGTCAAATAGCTGGGTCTTTACAAATGGAATATAAAAAGTGCTAGGGAAATCTAGTGAGAAGTATAAAAATGCACTAACCGACAATGCCACAAAAAACTGTCCGTATAGTTTTCCTCTGGCACTCAATCCCAGATCGTTTTTTCCACCCAGTATCTTGCCGAGGTCATCGGTAAGCCCTATAGCCATAAATCCTAACATCAAAAAGATAGATGATAAGACATACATATCGTCCATTTTTGCAGACAGGAGGGTTGCAACGAATGTTGCGCACATAAAGACGAGCCCGCCCATTGTGGGGGTATTTTTTT
The DNA here is from genome assembly GCA_937973585.1 of uncultured Helicobacteraceae bacterium. Lineage (GTDB taxonomy): Bacteria > Campylobacterota > Campylobacteria > Campylobacterales > UBA6016 > UBA6016. The sequence goes on along the minus strand of CALJKN010000094.1, from coordinate 14,903 downwards.
TACCCTGATGACTCTCCGGAGCCAACGAGTAGATCGGCTGTTTCATTTTTTTGGCTTTTGCCCACCTGATAAAGCTTGGCATCATAAGTATTGTTAGACAAAAAGCGGCAAAAAATCCGATAAGCGCCCTGACCGTGATATAATGAAAAATATTCACGTCATAAAAGCTGTAAAGCCAATAAAACATTACAAAATACCCTCTTGTTTAAAAAGGCAGATTTTAGTAAACTTTACCTCAAAAGCCGATAAACATTAGTTATTTAAGGCAAAAGGGAAAATTTTTATTGACTATAATATCCCAAAAATAAGCCGAAAGGTATTTGTAAAAATGAGACAAAAAACACTACTAATAATAACCGACGGGATAGGTCATTCCGAAAAAAAAGATTTTAATGCATTTTATGCGGCAAAAAAACCGACATACGACTATCTTTTTGCAAATGTCCCCTATTCTCTGGTAAAAACATACGGCCTTAGCGTAGGTTTGCCGGAGGGACAGATGGGAAACAGCGAGGTTGGACATATGACTATCGGAAGCGGTAGGATTTTGTATCAGGATTTAGTCAAAATATCGCTCTCCCTAGAAGACGGTTCACTGGCAAAAAATGAGAAGCTTTGCGCCCTATTTGATTCTTCAAACGATATCCACATAGCAGGACTAGCCTCCGACGGTGGCGTTCATTCACATTTGACGCATATCATCGGACTTGCAAAAATAGCAAAAAATGCCGGAAAAAAAGTATGGCTCCACGCCATAACAGACGGCAGAGACGTTAGCCCTACATCATCAAAAGAGTTTATCGGTAAACTTTTATCAATCTGCGATAACGATATAAAGCTGGCCTCAATAAGCGGTAGATTTTATACTATGGACAGAGACAACAGATGGGAGAGGGTCGAAAAAGGGTATGCCGCTATAGCCGAAGGTTCTGCGACTACAAATCTATTGCCTATTGAATATATAGACTCACAATACGAAAAAGGTATTACCGACGAATTTTTGGAGGCTGTCGCCTTCGACGGTTTTAGCGGGATAAAAGATGGGGATGGTTTTATTTTTGCAAACTTCAGATCCGACAGAGCCAGAGAGATCACATCAGCTCTTGGAAGTCCGACATTTAACGGTTTTGAAAGAGCCTACAAAAAAATCAATATAGTCACAATGACTGAGTACTCAAAAGAGTTTAGCTATCCCGTGTTATTTGAAAAAGACGAGCCGACTAATACGTTGGCCGAAACAATATCAAAAGCCGGATTGTCCCAGTTTCATACGGCGGAAACCGAAAAATACGCACACGTAACATTCTTTTTTAACGGTGGAGTCGAAACACCGTATCCAAACGAATCAAGAGCCTTGATACCTAGTCCGAAAGTAAAAACATACGACGAGCAGCCGCAAATGAGCGCATACGAGGTTAAAGATGCCGTTTTGACCGCAATGAACGAAGGGTATGATTTTGTCGTAGTAAATTTTGCAAACGGGGATATGGTGGGTCACACCGGAGTATTTGAGGCGGCGGTTAGGGCTGTTGAGGCCGTAGACGAGTGTCTTGGTGAGATAATTAAAAAAGCAAAAGCGATAGGATATTCTGTTGTTTTGACATCGGATCACGGAAATTGTGAAGAGATGAGAGACGATGAAGGGCATACGCTTACAAATCATACCGTTGGCTCTGTATACTGCTTTGTTATGGATGAGGCGGTTAAGACCGTCAAAGAGGGCGGGCTAAATAATATCGCCCCTACCGTTTTGACCTTGATGGGTCTTGAAATACCGTCCGAAATGGACATATCGTTAATAGAATTAGAAGGATAAAAATGACATTTACAGGCAAAAATGTATTAATAACCGGAGCCAGCAGAGGGATAGGCTCGGAGATTGCGAGATACCTTGCAAAAGAGGGGTTAAAAGTATGGATAAACTATCGTAGTAGTGCCTCAGAAGCCGACAAGCTAAAAGAGGAAATCGAAGAAAACGGCGGGAAAGCAGCCGTTATAGGTTTTGATGCAAGCGACGAAGAGGCTTTCGTAAACGGGGTAAAACTCATCCTAGATAGCGACGGCAGCCTTGATTATCTGGTAAACAATGCCGGAATTACAAACGATAAACTCTCAATCAGGATGAAGGCGGAAGATTTTGATTCTGTCATAAAAGCAAATCTAACATCCGCTTTTATCGGTTGCAGGGAAGCCCTAAAAGCTATGAGCAAAAACAGATTCGGAAGCGTCGTAAATATATCCTCGATAATAGGTGAAACCGGAAATGCCGGACAAACTAACTATTCGGCCAGTAAAGGCGGCATGATCACAATGACAAAGAGCTTTGCGTTCGAGGGTGCGGCTAGAGCTATCAGGTATAACTGCATCACACCGGGGTTTATTGAGACAGACATGACAAAAGAGCTCAAAGAGGAGATAAAAGAGTTTAATCTAGCTAGAATTCCGTTAAAAAGATTCGGTAAACCGTCTGAAGTTGCTAGTGCCGTAGCATTTTTGCTATCGGATGAAGCATCATATATAACAGGGGAAACGCTAAAAGTAAACGGCGGAATGTTAATGTAATGACAATTTTTAACCGTTTTAACTTAGCTTTAGATATAATCTATCGTATTGAAATTCCTCGAGGAGATATTTATGGCAGTTTTTGATGATGTAAAAGCGGTTGTAGTTGAACAACTAAACGTATCCGCAGACGAGGTGAAACCTGAGTCTAAATTTGTTGAAGATCTAGGTGCCGACAGTCTTGACGTAGTTGAGCTTGTTATGGCTTTAGAAGAAAAATTCGACGTAGAAATACCTGACGATCAGGCAGAAAAAATCCAAACGGTACAAAATGCCGTAGATTTCATCGAGAGCATCAAAAAATAAATTTTTAACTCCGAATCTCTCGGAGTTTTTTTCTTTTATATTTTACTTCAATCCTTCGGAGAAAGACCTTGAAAAGAGTTGTCGTAACGGGCATCGGAATTGTATCAGCGCTAGGGCTAGACGCCAAAAGTTCTTTTGAGGCTATACTAAACGGAAAGTGTGGCATCGAAAGGATTTCATTATTCGATCCGGAAAACTTTCCGGTTCAAATCGCCGGAGAGGTCAAGGGATTTGATCCAACCGTTGTTATGGATGCCAAAGAGGTAAAAAAATCCGATAGGTTTATACAGCTTGGGCTACAAAGTGCCGTTGAAGCATTCGGTGATGCGGGACTCACTTCTGACTCGATCAATATGGAGAGGTTCGGCGTATCTGCGGCTAGCGGCATCGGTGGACTTCCGGCAATAGAGAAAAACTCTATCATACTGAGAGAACAAGGACACAGAAGGGTATCTCCGTTTTTTATCCCATCTGCGCTTGCAAACCTACTGGGTGGAATAGTGAGTATTGAGCTAGGACTCAAAGGGCCTAATTTATGTGCCGTGACCGCATGTGCCGCAGGGACTCATGCGATCAGCGAAGGGGCAAAATGTATCATGCTAGGTCAAGCGGACGCAATGTTGGTAGTAGGTGCCGAATCTGCAATTAGTTCGATAGGGATAGCCGGATTTGCCTCCATGAAAGCTCTCTCGACCAGAAATGATGATCCACAGCACTCATCCAGACCTTTCGATAAAGATAGGGACGGATTTGTAATGGGAGAGGGCGGCGCAACGCTTATTTTGGAAGAGTATGAGGCCGCCAAAAAAAGAGGGGCAAAAATATACGGGGAGTTGATCGGATTTGGCGAGAGCGGCGATGCTAATCATATTACCTCACCTAGCATGGATGGCCCGCTAAGAGCGATGAGGGCTGCCGTAAATTTTGCAAAAACCAGAATAGGTGATTTCAAAATAGACTATGTAAATGCGCACGGAACATCAACTCCGGCAAACGATAAAAACGAAACTGCCGCACTTAAAGAGCTGTTCGGTGGAAAACACAACTGCCCGCTAGTAAGTTCTACAAAAGGGGCAACCGGACATTGCCTAGGAGCAGCCGGCAGCATAGAGGCTGCGCTTACGCTAATGGCGATGCAAAAAGGTGTATTGCCGGCCACAATCAACTACACGACTCCGGATGATGATTGCGACCTTGACTATATACCGAATAATGCAAGAGAAGCCAATATAGAGGTTGCCATGAGTAACTCATTTGGTTTCGGTGGCACAAACGGTGTCGTAATATTTAAAAAGGTGTAATGTGGCTTTTTTTCTTGATTTTGAAAAGAAAATACAACAGCTACAAGAGGAAATAGAACTGGGGAAGGTCAGAAAAGACCTTCATGCGGTTGAGATACTCGAAAAAGAGCTTGAAAAAGAGGTTGTAAAAACCTATAAAAACCTTACAGACTACCAAAAACTACAACTTGCTCGCCATCAAGACAGACCTTACGCCTTGGACTACATAAACCTGATAATGACCGACCACTACGAGATACACGGCGATAGACACTTTAGGGATGACCCATCTATTGTATGCTTTATCGGCAAAATCGGTGAGATAAAATGTGTCGTTATCGGTGAAGAAAAAGGGAGAGGAACAAAAAACAAAATCCTCAGAAACTTCGGTATGCCACATCCAGAAGGGTACAGAAAAGCTCTCCGTGCAGCAAAAATGGCTGAAAAGTTTAATCTTCCGGTACTAATGCTTATAGACACTCCGGGGGCTTATCCAGGCCTAGGAGCAGAAGAGAGAGGTCAATCAGAGGCTATCGCCAGAAATCTCCTTGAGCTTAGCCAACTTAAAACCCCTACCGTTTCTGTTGTTATCGGCGAAGGTGGGAGCGGCGGTGCCTTGGCTATCGGTGTTGCCGATCGCTTAGCAATGATGAGATATAGTGTATTTAGTGTTATTTCGCCGGAGGGTTGTGCGGCAATACTTTGGAGCGATCCGGCAAAGGTTGAGACGGCTACAAGTGCCCTAAAAATAACACCGAGCGATCTTGCCTCTTTAAATCTTATTGACGACATCGTAGATGAACCTATAATAGGCGCACATAGAGACAAAGAGGGTGCGGCAAAGGCGATAAAAACCTACTTTTTAGATTCTATATCGGAGTTTAATACGATGAGTGAAGAAGAAAGGCTATCTAAAAGATATGAGAAGCTTATGTCTTTAGGTAGATTTGAAGAGAAAAAATAAAACCTCCCGCCAAAATCTTCGGCGGGAAATTCAAACCAAAATTACTTCCAGTTTCTTATAATCAGGTGACAGGTGTTGCAAGAGTTTAGTATTTTGCCGTATGAAGCAAAAGCCTCGCTATAGTTACCTTTTTCAAGTTTTTTTAGCATTTCATCTGCATTTTTATTTACTAGCTCACCCTCTTTTAATGCCGTTTTATGCAAAGCTTTTTTCTCGGCAGGGAGGTAGTTTACAAGACCGTCTTTGAGAGCAGCTACTTTGTTTGCCGCCTTTAAAGCCTTAATACCCTCGGCTACGCCCTCTTTTGAGCCATACAAAAGACCTTTTTGGATGGAGGCCATAGCCTCCTCCTGTGCTTTCATATCTTTCATCAAAGCTGCTTTATCTTCAGCAAAAAGGATCGACGGCAAAAGAGCCGCCGCAGAAATTAGTACGATTTTTTTAAACATATTGGAATCCTTTTAGTGAACTTCTTTGAATTTTGAGACTTTCCATAGATACGTTAGAACAGTTAGGACTCCAAAATACACAAGTATCCAGATACCCAGAGAGTTTCTCTCGTCTTTTTTAGGATCGCCGACTTTTTCAAGATATTTCACTACTTTCTCTTGAGACTCTTTGTTTAGACCTACTCTTGGCATTGCGGTACCGTGAAGCAGTTTTTGAGGATCGTTTATGAACCCTTCAAGATAATGTCCACCTTTTGATTTAATCATCTGAGATAAGTCTGGTGGAACTGAACCCATATACTCTTTTATTCTTGCATCGGTGCCAACTCTTTTGATTCCTGCATAGCTTACAGAGTGACATCTGACGCATGCCTCCTCGGTAACTTGTTTATCGGTTAGCTCTTTTGAAGCAATAGACGATAGGTAGGCTACTATGTGGCTAGCATCTTCAGCATTGATACCGAGATTTGGCATTGCATATTTACCCGGTTTGGCTTTTGCCGCCGCCTCAGGATTTTGGATGAACCCTGCTAGGTAGTTATGGTCGTAAATGGTCGCAACATTTGACAAGTCAGGCGGAACGACACCGTATGTGTTGGCCGCATCCATTTCGCTCATAGCAAGCTTTAGCCCCTCTTTGTTTACAGAGTGACAAGAGATGCATTGAGCCGCAACAAGCTCTTTACCCTTTACAGCATCACCGCCGGAAGCTTTTGCAGGCAAATCTTTGAATGCAAAATCAGGCGGGGTAACTTCAGGGTGCATGACGTGGTGCGCATAAGGCTCAACACCCCAATACATTGCGCCTACAACGGCGACTATAATGGCTAGTATTTTCAAATCTTTCATATTAACCTCTCTTTCTTTCTATAGCTGAAATTAGCGGTAGAACTACCAAAAGAAGGGCAAGGAAAGAGATTGAGAATACAAATCCGATCCATGCATTGATACCTGTTGGAGGGAGTTTACCGTAAACGGTAAGACCTATCATAACAACTATCAAAAGCCAGAACCAAACTCTAAACAGAGGTCTTTTGTGTGCAGGCTTAACGCTTGGGTCTCTATCCAACCAAGGTAATACAAAAAATATAACGTTAGCAATACCGAAAGCTATAAGACCTAAATCGGCGCTAAAGAAAATACCCCTAAGAACCTCGTAAGACCATAGGAAATACCACTCAGGGTAGATATGAGGCGGTGTCTTCATGCTATCCGCAGGCATAAAGTTGATCGGATCCATCGCAAAGTTAAAGTGATAGAACACTAGATAAAAGAAGAAAATCATAAAGCCTGATAGAACAAAAAAGTCTTCAGCCAAGAACGTAGGCCAGAAAGGCATAACTTTTGAACCTTTTTTGTCTCCTGCCTGAAACTTTGCCGCTTCAGCTTCAAAGTCTATCTCTTCACCCTCTTGGTTGTTAACGTGAGGAATCCTAAGTGAATACATATGAAGACCGATAATCCCCATAATTACAAGTGGTAGGATTAGGACGTGAAGTGCAAAAAATCTTGTTAGAGTTGCGTCGGCAACAACGTAGTTACCTCTAATCCAAACAACGAGTTCTTTACCTATAAACGGAATACCGCCGAACAGATTTGTAATAACTTGTGCCGCCCAGTAGCTCATTTGACCCCATGGGAGCATATAGCCGGAAAATCCTTCTGCAGAAAAAGTAACAAAAAGGAGCATCCCGCTGATCCAGATCATCTCTCTGCCGCCTTTGTAAGAGCCGTAATATATAGCTACAAACATATGGATATAAATAACAAGGAATACGACCGATGCCGCAACTGCATGCACATGTCTAATAAACCAACCGTAGGCCACCTCTTGCATAATTGTCTTGTTAACGCTATCAAAAGCCAAAGCTGTGTCAGGCTTGTAGTACATAAGCAAGAACATACCGGTAACAACCAAAAGGGTAAACAGTGTAGCCAAAACTACGCCGAAGCTCCAAAGGAAGTTAATATTTTTCGGAATCCAATACTCCGTCATCATTACTTTGGTTAGAGCAGTTGTGTTTAACCTAGCGTCTATCCAACTTTTATTTTTATCAATCGCCATTTATACTCCTCCCTTACGCTTTTAGCTCAGGGGCTAGTTTTTTATACTCTTCGCCCTCTTCACCGAGCATGATTGTATTGCCTTCGACTTTGTACGGAGGGACAGCCAACGGTTTTGGAGGTGGACCAAAAGTATTTCCGCCGTTTATATCAAACTCACCGCCGTGGCAAGCGCACTTGAATTGTTTTTTATCGGCCTCATATGCCGGTATACACCCAAGATGGGTACAGATAGCAATAACAACAGTATATTGATCGTTTCCGACTTTTACGTTTGAATTGTTTTTGCAAGCTACCATATCCGGAGCTTTTTTAAGTATATACACAGGTTTTCCCCTGAATTCGACGGTTCTAATCTCTCCCGCCTGCATAGAGGATACGTCAACTTTGGTTACTCCGGCGGCAACAACGCTAGGAAGTGGATCCCAAGTTTTTACCATACCGTAAACCGCCGCAGCACCGCCTATACCGGCGAAGCTTCCGAGGGCTGCTAGCAGAAAATCCCTCTTTGACTCGTCAACAGCCATAACATCTCCTTGAAATGAAAAAGTAGCCTATTTGAAGCAAAGCGCTATCAAATTGTAAAGCATAAAATTATATCTCAAAATTATAAATTTATAAAAAAAAATAAAGCTTTTTTTTCCTATTTTTTAATCAATTTGACGTACATCAAGATAACATCGATGGCGGCCGGAGTAACACCACTTATCTGGGATGCGTGAAATAGGGTTTGGGGGCGAATCTTTTTCAGTTTTTCGGTAACTTCAAAGCTAAGCCCCGGCAATCCGTCATAGACAAAATTAAGCGGAATTTTTACATTTATGTAGCTTCGCATCTTCTCAATTTGTTTTTGTTGTTTTTTTATGTAGTGATAATATTTGCATTCGGTCAAAATGAGTTCTTTTATTTCGTCATCCATCCCGACAGTCTCAGGTATAAGTTTTGATAATTTTTCCTTGTCAAAACTATTTCTACCTATCAGATTAACATATAAAACTTTATCGCTTATATGCTCCTCCCCCATCTCACTCAAAAGGGCTAAATTCTCTTTTGAGGAGGTAAAATATTTCTCTTCTAAAGAGTCCAAAAGCGACACGATCCTCTCTTTTTTATGGATCACCCTTGCATAAAACTCTTCGCTCAAAAGCCCAAAACTGTAGCCGTAGCCACTCAACCTCAAATCAGCATTATCTTCCCTTAGAAGCAATCTATATTCAGCCCTAGATGTGAACATCCTATACGGCTCATTTGTCCCTTTGGTCACGAGGTCGTCTATCAATACACCGATATAACCCTCTTCTCTCCCTACTATAAAAGGTTCTCTCCCTTTTATTTTTAAACTTGCATTTATCCCTGCAATCAGACCTTGAGCCGCCGCCTCTTCATATCCCGTCGTCCCGTTTAGCTGTCCGGCAAGATACAGCCCCTCTATTTTTTTTGCCTCAAGTGTATGGTTTAGCTCGGTCGGCTGAACAAAATCATACTCAATCGCATATCCATATCTGGTTATGACGGCATTTTCAAGCCCCTCAACGCTCCTGATCATATCGACCTGAACATCAATCGGGAGACTCGTCGACATGCCGTTTATATAGTATTCGTCCGCATCTTTGGTCTGCGGTTCTATAAATAGGTGATGCCTGTCTTTGTCGGCAAATCTGTTGATCTTATCCTCTACACTAGGGCAATATCTGGGGCCTATCCCCTGAATCTGCCCTGAAAAAAGCGGAGCTCTATCAAATGCATCCCGTATTATCTGATGGGTATTTTGATTCGTATAGCCTATATAGCACGGGAGTTGGGTTGGATTGAAATTACCCTTGTCGGTTCTAAAGCTAAACGGTATCGGCTTTTCGTCCCCGCCCTGAATGACAAGCTTCGAAAAATCAATACTTTTTGCATCGATTCTAGGGCATGTCCCTGTTTTTAGTCGCCCAACCTCTAACCCTAAGTCTCTTAACCTCTCCGATAAACCTTTTGCTGCAAACTCGCCGAATCTTCCAGCCTCTTTTTTAAACTCTCCGATATGGATGAGACCGTTTAGAAACGTCCCCGTGGTAAGTATTACCGCTTTTGCACCATATCTGTTTCCAAGTTCCGTGACAACACCCTTTACCGACCCCGCCTCCACTATCAAATCAACGACAAGGTCTTGCTTCACGTCCAGATTTTCTGTATTTAGACATACATTTTTTGCAAAAGCATTATACGCATCCATGTCGATCTGAGCCCTCGAACCTCTGACGGCCGGCCCCTTTGTATCATTTAGTATTCTGTATTGGATCGCACACCTGTCGGTCACTTCGCCCATAAATCCGCCTAAAGCATCTAACTCTTTAACCAGATGCCCTTTTGCCAATCCGCCTATCGCCGGATTACAGCTTGTTGCCCCTATCCTGTCTATCAAAATAGTAACGAGCAGGGTATTTAGACCCATTTTAGCGCCGGCCAGAGCTGCCTCAATTCCGGCGTGCCCGCCACCTACAACAATCAAATCATATTTATGTGTCATTAAAATACCGTCTATATTACATAGTTTTAAAAGCGCATTTTACACCAGATACGCAAAAAGCGGAGATGTTCAAAGCTACTAGTGAAGGGGGAGTGCTTACGATTAAGGCCTAATTCTTAGGCTACATGCAAGATTGAGGAATTAATAAGCAATTTCGGGACTTGCGCCCCGAAATTTTTTAAAAACCGGAAGATCTTAAAATAGAGCTAATACCCACCATCAGATCATTTATGAAGATTATAGAAAATACCGAAGCAACCGCCGATATCCCCAAAATAAATTTGAACGGAGCAGTAGCGTTATGCATATAGACCGTTCTATTGCTTGTAGACGGTTCCCTAAGAAACATATACACTATCAGTTTTAGATAGTAGTAAACAGCTATGGCACTGTTTAGAGCCATAATCAAAGCTAGCCCAATGTATCCGGAAGAGACGGCTGCCGACAAAATATAAAATTTACCCCAAAATAGCGCAAACGGAGGGACACCGGCAAGGCTAAGCATAAATATCGCCATAATAATAGCCGGAATCGGCGCAATATAAATCATCCCGCTAAATTTTGTATACGGGTGGTCAAATCTGTTGTGGAAAATTTTGCTTTTATGTCTGGAGATCCAAAGCATTGTGAACGCTCCCAGATTTGCAAACATAAATAGCGCCCAGTACATAAACAGAGCGGTATTTGCCTCGTTTGTCGCTATAAGGATGGCCGCAAGACCGAAACCTGCATGGCTAATCGAACTAAATGCGAGCATCCTTTTTACCGACTCTTGTACGAGAGCCAGAATATTACCGATTGTCATGGTAGTTACGGCAGCTATCCAAAGCATAGTTTTTATCCACTCGACATCTATGCTTACCAGATACTCAAACAATCTAAGAGCCAATACAAATGTAGCGATTTTCGGCACTATAGACATATATCCGGCAAGCGGAGCACTCGCACCTTCGTAAACGTCAGGGGTCCATGTATGCAAAGGAACTATTGATAGCTTAAAGCCGATAGCACCTATCAAAAATACAAGGGCAATCAGTAGAGCCTCATAGTTTTTAACCCCTGAAGCCTCTATTGCTGCATACGATTCAGTGAGATTCACACTTCCCGTAGCAAGATAGAATAATGCGCCACCAAAGGCAAAAAATCCGGCTGCCAAGGCACCCATTGTAAAGTACTTGATTGCCGCCTCTATAGATCTGTCTCTGTTATGCATAGCAATCAACGTATACAATGCCAATGATGCGGTCTCAAGAGAGATAAACATCAAAATGATGTTATCGGTAGAAACCATTACCTGAAAACCTGTTACCATAAAGAGAAAAAGGGCAAAAAACTCGGAGTACTCATACTCGTGAAATCTCTGCGACGTAAGCGATAGAGGCAAAAACAGAGCCGACGCAACAAGAATTATTGCCTGCCCAATTATAGCCGGAGCATCGGTTGTTATCATCCCGAAAAACCCGATTTGATTAATCTGTGTCCCCAAAAGAGTATATAAAGCAAGGAGCACAATAGCAACCGAGAACATAGCATTAAATGTTTTTGTCGGAGTCTTAATCAAATCTATAACTAAAACGGCCAAAGCCCCAAGTGTTGTTATAAATACCGGATAAAGGGTCTGGAGATTTAACTGCGCAAAATTAATTTCGATAGGGCTCATCATTTAGCCGTCCCTCCCGCTATAGAGTTATAATCCAAAATGCTTAGCTTGGCCTCAAATGATTGTGATTTCTTAAACATCAATTCAACCAGCTTTTTGGCGCTAGACTCGGCCGGCTCAAGTATCGGCTTTGGATAAATACCCAGAATAATAACAAGCAAAGTAAGCGGAATCAGTCCTGCCAACTCTCTTTTAGATAGATCTTTTAACTCTATCACTTTTGAGTTTGTAACAGCACCGAAAAACGATTTTCTAAAGACGTTTAGCATATATATTGCACCCAAAATAATCGTTGTTCCGGCAATCAGAGTCATCACCGGGGAGACTTTGAAAAATCCTAATAGTGCCAAGAACTCACCTACAAATCCGATAGTAAGAGGTAATCCGACAGAACCCATCAACACAATGCCGAATATTACACCGTATTTAGGCATCACGGTAGTTATCCCACCAAATTCGTTCATCTCTTTTGTATGCAGTCTCTCATAGATGACCCCTACGAGCATAAACAGAGCACCGGAGACTATGCCGTGGCTAATCATCAAGAACACGGAACCGGAAATACCCTCCACGTTTAGGGCAAACATACCAAGCATAATAACACCCATATGTGAAACAGAGCTATATGCTATAACTTGCTTCATATCGCTTTGGGCAAACGCTATCATCGCCGTGTAGACCACCATTATAAGCGAAAGTATCGCCACAGGGGTAACAAAGTAGAGCGACGCATCCGGCATAATCGGAAAGTTAAGTCGCAAAAAGCCGTAAGTACCCATTTTTAACAGTACGGCCGCAAGCAAAACAGAGCCGACAGTCGGAGCCTGTCCGTGTGCGTACGGAAGCCAAGTATGGAAAGGGAACATCGGAACCTTGACTGCAAGACCGGCAAAAAATGCCAGAAACACCCAAATTTGAACATCCATCGGCAAAATTAGCAGATGCCAGTTTGGTATCGCAAAGCTCCATACGCCTGTTGCCTCATGAAATGCAAACCCTAGGTAGATAATACCAAGAAGCATAATAAGAGAACCGGTAAAGGTATACAAGAAAAACTTGACGGCGGCATAAACCCTTTTGTAAGAACCCCATGAACCTATAATATATAGCATAGGAACCAAGGAAAGCTCAAAAAAGATGTAAAAAACAATAGCATCAAGAGCTATAAAAAACCCTACCATCGTCACTTCCATAAATAGGAGGGTAACAATCAGGTTTTTCATATTTTTTAGCTCTTCCAGAGCGACTATGGCTATAAACGATATAAACGTCGAAAGAGCCAACAGATAGACCGAGAATCCGTCTATACCGACATAATAAAATATACCGTAGTCAGGTATCAACGGGAGTTTTTCGGTAAACTGAAACCCCGGATTTTTTGGATCAAACCCTATTAGTACCGGAATCGTGAGTAAAAACTCAATAAAAGTTGCGGCTATACCGAAATTTTTAATGTTCTCTTTGGAGACAAAAGAGGCGGCAACCGCTGCCAATGCCGGAAAGAGAAGCAATATTGATAAAATGTGTTCCATCTGCTTTTTTCCTTACTTTATCGGGCTGTAAAGCGCTGCAAAAACGATAAGGACCAAAATACCGACAACCATCCATCTAAGCATAGACGAAAGATTACCGCTTTGTATCCCTCTGGATTTCTCACCGCTTTTGTATATTACAAGCGCTATCGTATCGACGACAAAGTCTATAATTTTGAGGTCTATTTTTTTCCATGCAAACTCTGAAAGTTTCGTATACGGAACAACCAGAAATCTGTTGTAAAAATCAGGAATATAGTATTGGTTATAAAACAGCTTATACAAAAAGGTGCTCTCAAGCTCTTTGCTAAAGCCGCCTTTGTTGTATTTATACACTGTAAACGCTATCGAGCAAACAACCGCAACGGTTGTCACCGCAATTAGCGCCATAACAGTCTGAGACGATATGTGCGGATGAAAAATCGGCATAATTTTTTCAAGTATAGTCGCCAAAGAGTGTTCAAAGAAACCTGCAACAACCGCCAAAATAGCAAGCGGAGACATTGCAACCAACATATACCAATAAGCCTCATGCGGGTGAAGCGACGGGAAATGCTCCTTATAGTTCTCTTTGCCGAAAAAGACAAGCATAATAAGTCTAAAGCTGTAAAATGCAGTTAGTACCGCCGTCACTAGAAGCACTGCCCATAGTATGTAGTGGTGAGTGCCGAAGGCAACTTCTAAAATCTTATCTTTTGAAAAGAATCCGGCAAACGGATATATACCCGCAAGTGCAATAGAGGCCAATATCATCATTATTGCAGTAGCCCTCATAGGCTTATATAGGCCGCCCATTTTTTTGATATCAAGCTCGTCGTGCATAGCGTGCATAACATTGCCTGCGCCAAGGAACAAAAGCGCTTTGAAAAATGCGTGCGTCATCAGGTGGAAAAGCGCAATCCAGTACGCCCCAAGACCTGCCGCAACAAACATATAGCCTAGCTGTGAAAGCGTTGAATATGCAACAATTCTTTTTAGATCTCGATTTACAAGACCCATAGTTGCCGCAAATGCCGCAACAAAAGTACCGAGACATGCTACAAAAAAGCTAACTTCCGGCGTAAGGGCAAAAAGCTCGTGGCTTCTGACCATCAGATAAACACCTGCCGTAACCATCGTAGCGGCATGAATTAGAGCAGAGACAGGGGTTGGACCCTCCATCGCATCTGCAAGCCATGTATGGAAAGGAAACTGTGCCGATTTACCCATAGCACCGATAAACAAAAATACGGCCGCAATAGACAATACGGTCGGATCTACACTTTTTACCGCCGCAAAAACTTCCGTATATTTGAGGCTTCCGATTTGCCAAAACAGTATAAACAGACCTACAAGCATACCAAGGTCGGCAACACGGTTCATGATAAATGCTTCGTTTGCGGCCCATGTAGCAAATGGTTTTTTATACCAAAAACCGATAAGTAGCCAAGAACAAAGGCCGACACCTTCCCATCCGATAAAAAGACCCAAAAAGTTATCGCTCATTACAAGGACAAGCATCGAAAACACAAACAGCGAAAGGTAGCTAAAAAATCTATTGAACCCTTCGTCGTGGCTCATATACCCTATCGAAT
>CALJKN010000093.1 GCA_937973585.1 uncultured Helicobacteraceae bacterium | reverse complement strand
TATGACCTTCTAGCGTGGCGAGCTCCTCAAAGGTTTTGCTATCCCATACTTTTACAGTGTTATCATGAGAGCCTGAATATATCCGTTTGTCGTCTGCGTAGACGGAGGATACGGCGTTACTATGCCCTAGATATACAGCCGGATTTAGGTTTTTTACCTCCATCTTCTCTGTACTATCCTGCGTATCACACTCTACAAATCGGACATTTGTTTTATCAAGCATATAAACATTTTGAAGCTCGCATCCGGCAAATATCGCCCCGTATAGAGTAGCTCCCTCAAACGCACTTTTGCCCAACGCACACCCCTTGAACGTGGCTCCGGCAAGGGAGGAGTCGGCAAAAACACCCTCAAATTCGCACCCCTCAAAAAACGCCCTATCGGCTATCGCTTGCGAAAAATCTATCCTATCGGAGTTTAAAGCTATTATCTCTGCCTCTTGTAGCTTTGAGCCGACAAACTTCGCCTCGTCTACAAAAAACTTCGCCCCCGTAAGCTCCAACCCTTTTAGATTCTCCCCGCTCATATCGAGATACGGCAGTCTAAATATCTCCCCTTTTTGCTGTAGGTATATCCAAAAATAAAAGATATTTACCGAGCTTTTGACGTTATAGGTCGCTAGCCACTCTCTTACCCTTGTTTTTGGCTCTTCTATCCCCCCTTGCTTGCATAGTTGCCTCAAAAACTCAAAAGACTCAATAGATGGCTTACCCATCTCCCATCTAGTTTTTTCGTTTTTTTCAAACGACTCATACAGATACAGGGCCAAAAAATACTCCTGTATCGACGTATGGGCAAAAGCAAATCTATCGCTATTTTGACGGGTCAAAAAAGCGGCGGTACGCAAATCCTCTTTTAGTAGCTCCACCTCTTTGCTTGCGTACGCATAGCCTATCGTTTGGTTTTGAGTCAAAAACTCGTCTAACCATTTTGATAGCTTCGTATACTCTAGCTCTCTCACATCTATCCGCCACATATAGGCGGCTAGATGTGAGAGTATGACGCTTTTGTGCTCTATAGAAAAGGTATGTTTACCGTCGTCTCTACTTAACGAGCGGCTAACTAGAGTCTTATATAGGTCTACGCTGTACACCGCTCCGTTTTTTACCGATGCGCTCTCTATATCTGGGAGTAGCTCTGTTATCATTTTGAGATTTAGCGGTCTTTTGGCGGTTTCGGATAGGTCGTATGTGTTTTGCATCAGCTCTATTATCCTAGCCGCCTCCTTGTCTCCAAATTTTTTTTGCAGATACTCGTTTATCTGCGTATCGTCAAACGGGAGCAAGATACACGCCTTATAAAACTCCTTTTTTATCCCCTCTCTATCTTGTGATTTAAAGTAGCTGATTTCATCGGAAATGCTTTTGAAATAGTGGGAACGACAGGTAAATATCGCTTTTGGGAGTTCGCTATATAGCTTTTTTTGCAGTTTTACGGGATCAAATATCCCAAAAAGCTTTCGTATAAAATCGTTAGCCGACGCTTCGCTCAAATGGACTATCACCTCGTCGATACCGTCAAATATAACTAGGGCTTTTTTGGTTTTTATATACTCTATTAGCTCTTTTGTATTTTTGAAATGTTCGCTTAGGTCTACCCCGCTCCAACCGTTTTGTATGATAATCTCCAGCATCGTCTCAAGCGTAGGAAGAGCCTGTTTTTGCACGTCCGTAAAACGCAAATACCTTAAATCAAAGTAGACAGGGAGTATATCGCTATCTTTTTGCCTCTTTTCGGTTAGCTCTTTTGTTATTTTTTTGCACAGCGTGGTTTTTCCCATACCGTACTCGCCGAGAATAGCCATAAACGGAGCATCGTTCGGGTTTTGAATCCATTCTTCAACGATTGTAAATGCGCTTTCTCCAATAGTCGTAGACTCTATATTAACGGCATTTTGCATACCTCGTTGGGTAGCGTTTGAGTCGATAAGGCAGTCTGGCAAATCTTCACATTGAAGCTTCGAGACACTCAAAAGAACATCTTCGCCGCTTATTTTGCTTAGCCAAAGCAACTCCTTGTCGAGGCTTTTTTTGATTTGAAGATATAGCTCGTGTATGAAATCGTTTCTTTCTGGCTCATCTAGTCGCTCATAAAACTCAAGCCCTGCGTCTTTTCGTTTGAAAAATTGGATTTTTCTTAATTTTTCCGGCACCTGAGTGGCAATGTCAAATACACCCAACGGCACAGGATAAAGTCTTTTTAAAATCTTTCCGCTATCCGATACAAAATTTGGCAACTCTTTATCTTTTATGTAGTTGCTAATCAAAAAGTCTAAGCTAACAAGACCTATCCCAAAGTGGCATTCGCCTATTGCTTTCTCTATCTCTTTATCAAAAAGGTCTCCGACAAGCAGTTCGTCTTTGTAGTTCCATAGCTCATATTTGCGACCGTCTACTTTTGACGCCGCTTCAAAATTTTTCTTAAGCCCCGCCACAACCTCCATGGCTACTTTTTTATCGACTTCAGCTGAGGAGATAAAAAATTTGATTGTATTTTTGTCTAACAAAAATTCGTTTGAGTTTACTGCAATAGCGTTTTGATCTACACTCTTATCCATCTCCAAATCCGCCGTATTTTGCCTATTAAACGCCTCGATATACTCCGATTCGTCTACAGCCTCCTCTAGCCACGTCTCCCTCTCCTCGGCGCTTATCTTTTTGTTTGAATCCACCGCAAAAACCGTCTTTAGCCCCGCCGCCTTAAAAGCGTTATTGACGTG
Organism: uncultured Helicobacteraceae bacterium; assembly: GCA_937973585.1. Classification (GTDB taxonomy): domain Bacteria; phylum Campylobacterota; class Campylobacteria; order Campylobacterales; family UBA6016; genus UBA6016. The sequence goes on along the minus strand of CALJKN010000093.1, from coordinate 115 downwards.
CATCCTAAAACGTCTTAGATTTTCTTGCGCTTCGCTAGCCTCGTTTTTTGGATAAAGAAGCTTTGCCGCTTCGGCTACGGAAAGTCTCACAGACTCATTCAGGCGGATATTGGCT
>CALJKN010000092.1 GCA_937973585.1 uncultured Helicobacteraceae bacterium | reverse complement strand
AAGAGAAGATAAAAGAGCCGAATCTGGCAAAAATATACCTGACCGGACCGATAGGCTCTGCCGATAAGTTTTTGGAGGATATAAAGGCGGCTGAAGAGGCAAAAGTAAAAGGGATTTTGCTGATTGTAGACTCTCCGGGAGGCTCCGTAGCCCCGTCCGTGGAGATGGCACTAACAATCAAAAGGGTCAAAAAGAGTATTCCGGTAGTAGCCTACTCCGCCGGAACATTGGCTAGCGGGAGCTACTACGCCTCTGTGTGGTCAAGCAAAATCGTCTCAAATCCGGGTAGCACCATCGGCTCCATAGGCGTGATATTTGAGGGGGTAAACGTCGAGGGGCTAATGAAAAAATTCGGCGTAGAGAGTCAAGTAGTAAAGGCCGGAGAGTACAAAGAGTCGGGTACGATGTTTAGAAAATGGAGCCCAAAAGAGAGGGAACATCTGGAGGGGCTAATCACCGATACATACAAAATGTTCACCGAAGATGTCGCTACGGCAAGAGGTCTGGATCTGAACAAAACGTCGGTATTTGCAGACGCAAAGGTCTTTACCGCCAGAGAAGCCAAAAGTGCAGGGCTGATAGACGAACTGGGGACGCAGCACGATGCCGAGGAAGAGCTAAAAAAACTGGCAAAAGTAAAAGATCCGGTGTGGCTCGAAAAATCAAAAGTAGATAGGCTGTTTGACAGACTGGTCTCCGAGACCGCCTCCAAACTGGCTATCACGATAACGGGATTGAAGGCGTACTAGTAATGAAAAAGCTTATTTTTGACAGGAGAATAAAATGTTGGCTTTAAATATTGATAATCCAATAGTAGAAAAATACTTTCACAACAACCCAAAAGAGGCTTCTGATTTATTGGAAGCCGTAGCCACCAATAAAGCAGTTATCGTATTTAATAATCACCAAACAAATATAAACGAATTAAAAGAGCTTCAAAGCTTGATTGATTTTAATAACGCCAATAAAATAAGCATACAACAATCCGTTGACATATCGGGGTTGGCAGACGAGATACACAATTGATATATTTTGACACCGACGTGCTAGTACACTTTGTTGTCTATCAGGATGATGATAAACATTTTGCATCTCAAAAAATGATTTTTGAAGCAATCAAAAACAGTGAGTTTTGTATCTCTTTTTTGACAATGCAAGAGTTTTTATTTGTGTTGGAAAAACTTGGCATAGCAAACAATATAATCTGTAAAAATTATGATTTTTTTAAAAGATACGCTATTTTTGATATTGATGATAAGATTTTTGAGAGCTCATATAATATGGCTTCAAACATTGGTTTTAGGCATATTAATGACTGTATTCATACCGTAATAGCAGAGAAACATTGCAAAAACCTTATAACATACAATAAAAATGATTTTAAAAAAATTCAAAGACTCTCCAATATAGTCATTACTATACTGTGAAAGTCAATATTTTTATCTAGCAAAAAATATATCAGGCGGGAGGTTCATATCGAAATCTCTCGTCTTGTACTCAGGCGGCAATACCACAAGGGCAAAACCTCCGCTGGCAAACTCCCAAATGCTGAAAAAATCTTTCTTTGAGGCGATATAATCCCCAAAACTAGGATCAAATACGTTTACAAAATCACCGGATTGATTGATAACAACTACAAAATGGGGAAAGTCAGCCTCCCTAACTACCAAAACTAGCAATGGAACTTTTGTTTTCTCAAAAATTTCCCTTGATATTTTGTATCCCTGCGCTTGATATCCCATAGATTTTGCTATTTCGGCCAGATTTGCAAAACTAAGCATATCCGTTTTGCCTACCATCCCTAGTATCTCGGTCTCATTTGTATCTTTACCGTAAAACCTCAGTAGCGTAGCCATAGCCGCTGCGCCACACGACTCTTCGTACGCCTGCCTCACCGTGTGCTTGGTTTTTAGCTTTGATAGCGAAACTGCGGCAAAATCACCGCTCCACAGATACACGCAATGGAGAAGCGGCAAAAAAAGGGCTAAAACTTTTGCCAAAGCGAAACGGAAAAGATAGAATCAGGAGCATCCGAGGAGCCGCCCGCCGAGCCTGATATGGATACGGAGGCTTTTGGGGTCAATACGTATGTGGCTCCTAGCGCCATCGTCGGTATTGATTTCGAGTTTGAGACTTTTGCACCGTCGGTCTTGGCCTCCATCTGATAACGCTGGTCAAGCCCTATGTCGAGAGAGACTTTTGGACTGAGGATTATGGACATATCGAGTCCAAAAAATATTTGATTGCCATCCTCCACCTTGTGAGAGCCTATCGTATTTGAGCCGTTTATCGTAGTGCCTAGCGAAAATGTAGATACGACAGGATCGGAATAGTTTTTGAGAGAGGCTTTGAGTATTGCAGAATTTGCCGTTACCCCTTTTGACTCCTCTCGATATCTCTTTTTTTGATAGCCTGATACCTGAGCCGAAAACTGCGGTTTGAAATCGCCTATCGCCCCAAAAGAGTAAATACCGCCGAGCCAAAGCGAATCAAAATCAGAAGAATTGTCATTTTTGTATCCGCCAAAATCCATATATTCTTTGCGCTTGTAGCTACCACTAGCTGTCATCATTGCATCCAGATTTTTTGATACGCCGTATAGGATTGTTTGGGACAGTGAGACGCTCTTTGTATCGTTCCATACCCGCCCGTCGTTTTCGCTCATTAGCTCCGGATATATCGCATATGTATTTTGGCTACCGCTACTAACAAAACTAACGGTCGTGATACCCCTAACCCCGTTTTGGGTTTTGAACAATGAATCTATCGTTACCGGATCGGAAGCCAGCGCATACGCACAGAGTACTGCCGATACTAAAAAATGTTTTTTCATACTATGTCTTATTATATTTTATTATGTAATATTTAGAAAGCCACAAAAAGGCGGGGATTACCCCACCGTATCCAAAAATCTAGTCTCTTCGGTTTTTGATACTACTTCGTCTTTTACCTCTTGTAGTTCTTTTTTTCGTTTGAAGCTTTGTTTGATTATTGATAGTTCCGTACCTAGGGCTTCTCTCTCTTCTGCCGTTAGTATGTTTTCATTACCGTTTGAGGCTAGGAGTTTTTGGGTGGCTCTCATTTGTAGAGCTAAAAGCTCTAGGTCTGCGTCGGTTTGTGCGCCGCCAGAAAAATAATCTTTGCCAAGCGTCGGATCATTTTCTAAATGCTTTCTTGCATTATCTATAAGTAAATTCCTATATCCGCCAATACTTTCTAGATATTCCATATTGCTTAGTTGTCCATCTTGATTTTTGTCGGCGTTCAATGTAAAATCAAGCATGGCTTCAACAGACTCGCCCTGCTCCGGTCTCTTTGTATGCGGAGTCGTATAAGTCTCCGTAACGGTTTCCGTAACGCTAAGCACCTTATTTCCGATGCCTTTCGCTTCGCCGATAGTTAAGTACCCATTCCTCGTATTCTGATACTCCCCCTCACTAAGCTTTCCGTCATTATCTGCATCTGCTTTTAGGAACTCTCTTTTGTAGGCTATATCTCCAAACCATCCTGATACGTATGCTTCAGCTTCTCCGTTTAGTCTTAGAGTTTTGTCTTTTCTTTCATAAAAGTCTT
>CALJKN010000091.1 GCA_937973585.1 uncultured Helicobacteraceae bacterium | reverse complement strand
TTGGAAAAAACTTTTGGATGCCATGAACAAAAGCAGTTCGTCACTGTTTGCCAATATTAGCCCATCTAGGGAGCATTGGATATCGGCAGGAAGTGGGATGAGGGCTTGTCCTTTTATCTTTGTATTTTCAAAAAAATACGGTCGCATAGAGTTATACATAGACAGGGGCGAACAGGATGAAAATGAATTTATTTTTAATGAATTATTAAAATATAAAAGTGATATAGAGTCCAAGTTTGACGATGTACTGGTATGGGAGCAGTTGCCCACGAAGCGAGCATGCAGAATTAAGTACGAAAAACCGTACGACGGCTACAACAAGGAAGTTTGGAATGATATGGTTGCCTTTATGGTTGATGTTATGTGTAGATTTGAAAAAGCCATGAAGCCTTATATTGAAGAAGTAAGTAAAATGAATGCCAAGCAAAAGTGAAAACAAGGTCTTGAAAATCCTCGTAATAAAATTTCGTCACATAGGCGACGTGCTACTCTCCGCAGTGCTAGCCAAAAACCTCAAAGAGGCTTATCCTGACGCAAAGGTCGATTATCTCGGATTTTGGAAACGATACTGCTTTGGATTTTCTTTTTGGCATTTGTATTTGCCGTCAAAAACCGAATAAGGCGGTAACTTTGTTAAAATTATCAAAACTTAACAGTGAGACAATATGAATACGCAAGAGCTAAAAGCTGAAATCGCAAAAAGGCTTGAGTCGCTAAATCCGCAAAAGGTAATTTTGTTCGGTAGCTACGCAAACGGCACACCAAATGCGGATAGCGACATAGATATTTGCATTATCAAAAACGGATATAGCTCAAAAGCATCAGAGAGGGCTAAAATCAGGGAGTTGCTAAAAGACATCAAAATACCCAAAGATATTATAGTGGAGAACGAAGAGTATTTCTTGTCTCACTCTGACGAGAATTGGATAAATACCGCCCTTTACGACATCAGACACTACGGCGAAGAGATATATACAAAGATCAATTTTTGAAAATCCTAGTAATAAAATTTAGACACATAGGGGATGTGCTCCTCTCCTCGGTACTGGCAAAAAATCTAAAAGAGATTTATCCGGATTGCAGGGTTGATTATTTGGTAAATGGCGAGTCTGTCGATATGCTCACCCTAAACCCAAGCATAGACAACGTGTACGGCTACGATAGGAAAAAAGCGAAAAAATCGGGGTTTTTCGGGCGGGCGGCCTATGAGTTTTCACTATTTAAAAAAATCATACAAAACAGATACGATATCGTGATAAACACGACGGAAGGGGAGCGTGGCGGCTATATTTCGATGCTATCAAAGGCAAAAATCAAAGTCGGAATCAGCGCAAAAAAGGGGATTTTTAAAAAATTCTCCCCATACACCCACGAGTTTCGGCTAACCCTGTTTCGCCATATCGTAGAATCAAATCTCGATACGCTTCGGATTTTGGGATATGAGCCTGCATCAAAGGCTGTGGAGCTGTATTTTTCGGATGAAGACGAGGGGGCGGTCTCAAAATTACTAGGAGAGACAACCGAATTTGTCCACTTTCACCCCGCCTCCAGATGGTTTTTTAAATGCCTCTCTCCGGCTCAAAACGGCGAGATTATAGACTTTATCGACTCTTTGGGTATTAGAGTCGTCCTCACCGCAGCACCGGACGCAAAAGAGCAAAAGATGATAGACGAGATACTTTTTTGTTGCAAAAGCTCCCCGATAAATCTCTCCGGCAAACTAACACTCAAGCAACTAGCAGCACTCAGTAGTAGGGCAAAACTCTTTTTTGGAGCCGATACGGCGGCGATGCACATAGCGGCGAGCCAAAATACCCCGTGTATAGCGGTTTTTGGCCCCTCCGGAGTATTCAACTGGGGGGCATGGGATAATGATGCAAATATATCCGGATATACGCAAAAAAACGATATCCAGAGGATGGGTAGACATACGATGTTTCAGGTTTCGTGGGATTGTGCCCCGTGCGGACGGGACGGGTGCGAGGGGAGCAAGGTCAGCAGATGCCTCCTTGAGTATCCGCTACAAAAAATAAAAGATGAGATTGCCTCTAAACTTAGAGGCTAAACTCTTTTAGATTATCGTCAAGAGCGTTCATATCCCGTAGTAGCTCCTCCGCCAGTTTGGAGACCGCTTTTGCATGCTCTATATTCTCTTTTGACAGCTCTTCGATTTTTAGTATCTCATCCACAATATAATCAACCGATTTGATGGTCTCTTGCGATGCTCTGACGTTGCTATCAGCTCCGACGATAACACTTTTCATGGTATGCGATGAATCCTCTATGGTAGACTCTAGCGTATTGGCAAACAGGCTCAAATCTTCGATAGATTTTGCGTTCCCGTCAATCTGCTCACTGGCCTCTACTATAGCTTGAGAGATCACCATAATGGTAGAATTGATCTCCACAAGGCTCTTTTGGGTTCTCTCGGCAAGTTTTCGCACCTCATCGGCAACAACGGCAAAACCTCTGCCGTGCTCTCCCGCTCTTGCCGCCTCTATAGCCGCATTGAGAGCCAACAGATTTGTCTGGTCGGCTATATCAGAGATTACAGATACAACGCTTTTTACAGCTTCGGCATCTCTGGCCATTTCGGTTAGTTTTGTAGCTAGTTCCCTCTCGGACTCTGCACTTTCGTGAATCATCCTCGTAAAATCGGAAAGCTTTGTGTGAATCTCCGAGATATTCGCCGATGTCCCTTTGAGGCTTTCGGCAGACTCCTTGATCACCTCCGCCGCCGTATGTACCGAGTGTTTTATCTCTTTGCTTTTTTGGCTTGCATTTTGGACTATTTTTGCCTCTTCATCTATCGCCCCCATGATCCCGATTGAGCTGGTATCAAGTTTTTTGGAGACCTCTTTTGCCCCTGAGAGGGAGTTTCTGGCGGCATATATCGCCCCTTTAAAGCTTTTAAACAAACTCCCGATTGCCCTGTTCATAAGGGACAACTCACTATCGCCTCTGGACTCGAAAGTCTCGGTCAAGTCTTTGTTTAGACTCGATTTTTCTATTTTTGAGGTGAATGCTCCTATCCTTTTTACAAAAGGCTTAAACAGGAAATATCCAACCAAAACCGTAATTATATTTATCACAAGGCCGACTAGTATCGCATCCAGAAGTATCATATTTAGGGCTTCGTCGATACTTTTGAGAGAAACGTCGATACCTACGACATACTCTTTCCCCCCTTTTGTCGTCATAGGGACAAAGTACGATCTATGGCTCCCCCACTCATCGCTATACTCGTCAAACTGCGGTTTTTTGGTTTTAAAAGCCTCTTTTAGCCCATTGCTGGCTTTTTTGTACTCTTCGTAAAATTTACTATAACTCTCTTTTTTAAACTCCTCTTCGGTCGCTGATGATGTCGTAAAATAGACTTTACCATCTTTTTGAACCATCGAATAGACATATTCAACACCGATGGAATCGGTATATTTGCTAAGCTCACCCATAATATCCATATATCTTTTCTGGCTTATGGAGCCGCTGCCGTTTATCTCTTCGTTATAGATATCCAGAGTCGGCTTGACACTTAGGGCTACCGTTTTTAGCTTGTCGTCTATCGCACCCCTTAGCGTGTTGCTACTGCTGTTGTAGTAATATCCGTCCAAAAACACCGTAATCATAATATTTACAAACATTGTAAGGGCAAAAACTATCTTCTGAACCGAATATCTATCGTACATAATCTATTTCCGTGTATGTTTTTTATTTATATTAGCGAAAAATAAGTTTACTTTTTAAAGTCCTCTGACCATATTTAAGGCAAGCTTTAGACCGTAATTGATTTTTTTGTAGACACCGAACATCTTCTCTGGATTTTGAACGTTATCGGCTGAAAATCTATACAGCATCTCCTGCCCCCATCCAATGTTTGCCGCCCCCCCTATCCGAAAGACAAAATCAAACTCTTTTTTTATCTCCCTGTGAGCTTCAACGGTGAATTTCCCGTAAGGGTAGACAAAACACCTAGGGTTTATCGCCAGATTATCGACTATCGCCCTTTTGGACTCTTTTGCCTCAAGCGCCGCATGTTCGCTCTCAAGGATCGGGGTGTGGCTCATCCCATGTGAAGCTATCTCCAGATTTTTGTACCCCAAAAGCGTTGAAATCTCTTTGTAGCTTAAATACTCCCCGTTTTTATTCTCCTCGGTTAACCTTGGGGATATCGCCAAAATCACCTTTAGATCAAACTCTTTTAAAAGCGGGAGGGCTACATCTCCAAAATCCTTGTATCCGTCATCAAAAGTTATACAAACGTTCGGTTTGTCGTCGCTTAGCCCATCTGTCGGCAATACGGAATGGAAATTCTCGGCGTAATACTCAAAATGCCTTTTTAAAGTCTCACGCCCGTTCCCCCTTTTTCGATCGGTAGCATAGTGATACATCGGAATATACAGCATTATCGTCTATTTGCCTCATATAGTTTTATGTACTTCCAAAAAGCCGTTTGGCCGTTGTAGTAGCTAATGATAAACCCCTCATACCCCTGCATAAAACCACGTTTGAGGATATAGCTTTTAAAAAACCCGAACCAGCCATGGAGAAAAGCTTTGCAAATTGAAGAACTTTTTTTCCCTCTGTTTTGCTCGGCAAAAAGCGACGAATAGCTCTGCATCTTTCTCAAAAAGTCCTCCACATTGTCGTAGGAGTAATGGGTAATATACCCTTTTAACCTCTTTATTTTGACGTTTTCGCCGACCACCTTTTCGTGTACGAAACTCTCGGTAAACCTAGCTCTAGTTTTGTTATAAAGCCTTGGATGCGCATCCGGATACCAACCGCACGTTTTTATCCATTTACCGTTAAAGTAGTTACGAAAAGCAAACTCGTATACGGTACCCGAATCCAATGCACCGCTCCTGATATCGGCAACTGCCTCTTGGCTAATCACCTCATCCGAATCTATCGAGAGTATCCACTCGTTTGATGCCAGATCCTCCATCGCCCTATGCGCCTTGCCAAACCCCTCAAACTTTTCCAGTTTGTAGATTTTGACGTTTGTAAACTCCGCCGCAATAGTCAACGTCTCATCGGTAGAGCCGTTATCAAGCACTATCACTTCGCTAAAATCCCTCAGCGCATTCAAAACTTCGTCTATACGCTTTTTGCCGTTTTTGGTTAAAATTGTTGCAGTAATCATCCGTAAAGTGTAGTTAAAAGGGTATTTAAATTTGATAAAAGTATTAGAGGTCGAAGCCTCCAAAGGGTGGGGAGGACAGGAAAAAAGGACGGTTAGACTCGCAAACCACATGCCCCGTGACAAAGTACGGACATATTTTGCCGTAAATCCGGACAGTAGATTGATGAATGACGCAAAAGAACTAGGCATCGAATGTCTACCGGTTAAAACCAGAGCCACATACGATATTTTTGCCGTACTCCGTCTAGTAAAATACATCAAAAAACTCGGTATAGACATCGTCTCTACCCACTCAGGACGGGATGCGTGGCTAGGCGGCATGGCGGCAAAAATAGCCGGAGTCAAATGCGTCAGAGTACGACACCTCCAAACCCCGTTTGCAAGCCCGTTTAGCTATAAACACCTAACGGACGAGATTACGGCGATTAGCGTAGGGGTAAGGGAGTATATAGCCTCCAGAGGGGTCGATAAAAATAAAATCAGACTTATTTATACAGGGGTTGACACTCAGCACTTCCAAAAAACGGATAGCACTTTTAGGGAAGAGTTTGGGATCTCGAAAGATACGTTTTTAGTCGGTATCGTTGCAATCTTGCGAGGGGCAAAAAGGCACAAAGACCTGATAGATGCAGTCAAAATCCTATCCGAAAAATATGATATAAAGCTCGTCATTGCCGGAGAGGGGCCACAGTGGGATAACCTGCAAAGCAAGGTAAAAGAGTGCGATATGGCTGATAAGGTCATAATGACCGGATTTCGCACAGATACCGTTAATATATTGAGCGCACTCGACTTGTTTGTCCTTCCCTCAAATATGGAGGCTCTCGGAACGGCTTTGCTTGAGGCGCAGTCTTGTGGCGTGCCGGTGATCGGCTCTCGTGTCGGCGGCATTCCGGAGGCGCTAGAAGAAAACGGGAGCGGATTATTGTTTGAGTGTGAAAATGTTGCCGAACTAGCCGAAAAAATAGAGAGATTCATCACCGACAAAGCGTTTTGCGAAAAGGCCTCCAAAAGGGCTATAGAGTTTGTCGCAGAGAAGTTTTCGGTAGAGAAGATGGTGTCTGATACGGTAAAACAATACGAGGAAATACTGGCAAAATGAAAAAAGCCCTTAGCGTTCCGGTTCTGATGTATCACCATGTGAGTAGCCATAAAGGGGCGCTTGTAACGATAACACCGGAAAATTTTGAGAGCCATGCAAGGTTTTTGGCGGATGAGGGGTACAAGACTCTGAGTTTGGATGAGTTTGCGGCCTTCAAAAAAGGGAGGCTGGAACTGCCGAAAAAAAGTGTGCTGATTACGTTTGACGACGGTTGGATTGATAATTATCTGGTTGCGTATCCGATTTTGAAAAAATACTCGCTTAGAGCTACGATATTTGTCATCACCGATTGGGTGGAGCGGTCAAACGAGGATAAGAGGGCAGGCGACGATATATATATCCCAAACCACAAAGAGGGGAAAAAACTAGCCTACGAAGAGCCTGCTTCGGCTGTTGTCAACTGGAACGACCTGGCAAATATGAACGATGTTTTTGATTTTGCATCCCACTCAAACGCTCACGACAACGAATCTCTGGGGCTTGACGAGTGGAGGGACGATTTGGCTCTATCAAAGGCACATATCAAAGCGCACGGCGGTAATACGCAACACCTCTGCTGGCCTAGGGGCAACTACACAAAAGAACTTATGGATTTGGCTGAAAATCTCGGATTTGAAGCCCTCTACACAACAAAAAGAGGGGTCAATATGCCGGATAATGATTTGAGTGAAATCAAACGAATCTCCGTAAAAGACAAGGATGCAAAATGGCTAAAGGGTGCCCTAAGACTCTACTCGTCACCGATTCTAGGGGGACTGTATGCTAGATTTAAACGGTAAAAAAATACTACTCATCCGAAATGACAATATTGGCGATGCCGTCCTCTCAACCCCTGTGCTTCGGGCGATAAAAGAGCAGTATCCGACCTGTTTTGTGGGGGTTTTGTGCGCCGGATACTCCAAAGAGGCATTTATCGACAATCCCTATATCGACAAGCTTTTTGTGTACGAAAAGGCAAAGCACCATCCGGATATCCCAAAGGTCG
>CALJKN010000090.1 GCA_937973585.1 uncultured Helicobacteraceae bacterium | reverse complement strand
CTCTACATTGTTTAAATAAGTTATCCGATTGATGCTCAAATTTCCGGCAGAGCCGTAAATTAGGTCTTCGTCGTGAGCGCCCACACCGCCCTTATATTTTGATTGATGCTCAAATTTCCGGCAGAGCCGTAAATTAGGTCTTCGGCAGACAGCCCACGCCGCCTTGCGGCTTATAGGCATAGAATTTGATTAGAGCCACTCTACGTGAGCGTCTAGTTTGCCGTTTGTGTCTTTTTGAAGTTTAAAATATATCTTAAAAACCTGTCCGTTTCTAAACTTTATCTCACCGGAACAATCCACTGTTTTTGCCTCTTTGTTTTCTGTTATCATAGATGTATTGGCAAGCATCGGACCGTACTCTGTATACGATAGCTCAACTAATGTTTTTTGTTCAGGATTTAGAAAATTCTGCCACTCGTCGCCGACAATGGATGGATTTTGCTTTTGTGCAAGTTGTTGTTTTATCGTCTTTGAAACCGAATCCATAACGGCTTTTCTGGTCTCCTCCCCTTCGCACTTCAGCCCCTTTTCACCGCAACCGGACAATATTAAAGCCACATACAGACAACCGGACAACAACAAAAGATTTTTAACCATTACATACCCTTACAATATAACCCGTATTTTTTAAATTATAGCGATACACCCTCTATCCGTCAAGCCTCGCTAGCTCTGAGTTCGGCATTTGTAAACCGTAATCTACTCGCCAAAACGCTAGCAAGCCCCTCTAAAAATCTAAGGGATATTTTTTTGTGCTCCTCCGCAAAAGCATCAAACTCAGCTCTGGAGAGGACAAACAACTCCGTATCTTTTTCGGCTATAGCATCCGCCGAACGTGAAGCTCCGTCCAAAAATGCAATCTCCCCGAAAAACATCCCCTGCCCAAACGTGCTGATATGATACGACTGTCCGTCAGATATAGGCAAGGCTATCCTAACGCTCCCTTTTCTGATCAAAAACAGCTCATCACCTCCGTCTCCCGCTTTAAATATCTTCTCACCGGCCTTAAACGACACTTTTTGCATCCGCTCTTCCAAAGAGGTTATCGTCTCCTCTTTTTTGGATTTAAACAGTTCAAACTGAGCCAGAGAATAACTCTGTTCATCCTCTCCCTCCAAAAACTCGTCCTCAATTAGCCTGTCTTCCACCCACTCTATAGCATCATCCAGATCATTAAATATCCTCATACTCTGTGATGATTTGGCTATACCTAACTCATCAAAATATTTTTGCATATCTTTGCCGCTAGGTATTTGTGTAGGAATCCGGCTGATAATCAACAACCCTCCGGCATCGTTTATCATATCTCTCACCTGCTCTATGATATGCGCCGCCGTAACGTCTATCGACTGCACTTTTTTGAGATCCAAAATAATAAATTTTTTGGTTTTTATATCGTGCTCCAAAACCGAAAAAAGCTGACTTGCCGTACCAAAAAACAAGCTCCCCTGAAGCTCATAAATAACGGCGTCCTTCCCTTTTGTCTCCAAAATCTCCATCTCCGATTTCGGTCTTATCTGTTTTGAAAAACTCTCATTTACGGATGTTTTTCTCCTTAGTATCGTAGTTTTGATATTTTCCCTGATAAACAGCAGTATAGCAAGGGCAACACCGACACCGGAAGCAGTTATGAGGCTAACCGTCAAGGCGACCGTAACGACAGAGGCGATAACGACAAAGTCGAGTATCGTATCACGGGAGCGTAAAAACGAGAAGCTATGGGTATCAATCATCTTAAAACCGACAACAATGAGTATCGCCGCCAAAGCCGATATAGGAACCCACGGGATCACCGACGCAAGTAGCAAAAAAGCTAGTAGCGAAAACACCCCCTCCAAAAATCCGGAAAGTCTGCTTGACGCACCGCTGGAGATATTCACAAGCGTAGCCCCCATAGTTCCTGCCCCCGGTATCCCCCCGCAGATAGAGGAGCAGATATTTGCGCTCCCCTGTCCGAGCAACTCTTTGTTTGAGTCATGTCTGGTTTTTGTCACCGCATCCAAAACTACGCACGTCTTTAGCGTATCTATGGAGAGCAGGGCGGCAAGGGTCAAAGCCGGAGTAATCAAATAGGCAAAATCATGGGAGCTAAACCCTTTCATCCCCTCTATTTTTTGCCCCATAGCCTCAAGAAAACCGCCCCCCTCTGCTCCGATAGGGCCTATAACCAAAGTATTTTGGCCAAGACTCCAAAGCGAAGGCTCTGCAAATCCCAGACAAAAATAGGTCAAACTCCCTGCCAAAAGAGCCAAAATGGCGGCTGGAACCGCCTTTGTGATTTTCTGGGAAAAAACCATCGTAGAGGCGGTTACAACCCCTATAACTATCCCCTCCCACTGCCACGAAGCCGGAGAAGAGAGAGATTCCCAAAAGTGGCTCCCTTTTGGCATCCCCAAAAGTTTCGGTGTTTGGCTTGCAATAATATAAAGCCCAACCCCGCTGAGGTATCCGCTAACAACGGTGTATGGCATATATTTGATGAGGCCGCCGAGCCTCAAAGCCCCGAATCCAATCTGCAAAGCCCCCGCAAAAAGCCCCAAAAGAGCTATCATCAAAACGGCAATCTCCGGACTCCCGCCCTTCGCCGTATAGTCGATTGCAAAAGCCGACAATACCGCCGCCGCCGGAGCACATGGAGCGCTGATGAGTCTATTTGCCCCACCCAGTACCGGAGCGATAAGCCCCAAAAAAGTAGCACCGAGTATTCCGGCTAACGCCCCGTAAGCGGCGTACTCAGAACCTAACGGAGCATATATCGTCACCCCGAAAGCTATTGCCGATGGCATAGCAACAAGCATTGCGGCTAACGCCCCCCAAAAATCTCCGGTCAGATTCTTCGGCTTTTCAAAACGTATGTTCATGATATTTTTCATCTCTAATTATTTTAGTCTCAATCTTGAACTCTTAACGATTAAATTTAGCTTTACCATCGTAAAACTTATAACCTTTTTAATAAAATTTAGACAAATATATTTTCGGGGTTTTTCAATGCCTACCGTTTTGAAAATCGGAGCTTTTAGATTTTTCTTTTTTAGCAACGAATTCGGCGAACCTCCGCATATACACATACAAGACGGTAAAAAACTTGCAAAGTTTTGGCTTGGCGAAATAGCATTGGCAAGTTCTGTAAATTTTAGAGCACACGAACTAAATGAGCTTGAAAAGCTAGTGCAAAAACATAAAAAATAGCTTATGGAGGCTTGGAATGAATACTTTGGCAATAAATAATCCACTTGCAAGCGAGATTAAATGCACAGAAGATGAGCTAATCGTATCGCTAAAAGACGGCAGAGTGCTTCATCTACCGCTTTCGTGGTTCCCAAAGCTACTACATGCCACACCGTCACAGCGAAATGATTTTGAGATACTGGGCGACGGCGAGGGTGTGCACTGGGATAGTATAGATGAAGATTTGAGTGTTAAGGGGTTTTTGCAAGGAGTTTCTATAGAACAGGTTTCGGCGTAGCCTAATATTTAAGAGAGCTTCTTTAAGCTCTCTTCATAAAGCTTTTTGTATTTTTGGAGGCTCGCCCTTATCTCCTCCACTAGCAGATTCGGGGCGTATTGGAGTAGCTCCACTATCTCTCTTATCTCTTTGGAGTGTCTGTAGTTGTAGCCGCTAGCGTACTCTATATCAAAACTAAAAAGCTCTTGTTCGCTAATACCAAGCACTTCTGCGATGTACGGGATGAGTTCTACTTTTATTTCTCGTTCTCCATTTAAATACCTATAAATTGTCTGTTCGCTCGGCATATCGCCCGTACTTTTTAGCTTAGGCTGCAAGAGCCTCAATTTGGCAGCAAAATCCCTTTTTGAAATCGACTTTTCTTGCAATAAAAAATTTATCTTTTCAACTACATCCACTTCACTACCTACAATCTATTTTGTATTTTTATGTACAAATTGTAAGAATTATTTAAGTCTAATATGGATAGTATTGACTAATTTGGATGTTATTTCCAAATTTAATTTCAAGCAGGAGGGATTTCAATGGATAGTAAAAAAGAGTTCGCTCTCAAAGCTGCTAGTTTTGTTTTTGTTGGGGCGGGTGCCCTATTTTCTCCGACATTAACATTTGACAGCTCAAAAGGTATTGATGTGGCTAGCATCAGTGACAAAGAAGTAAAAGAAGCTATACATGTTGCTGGACAATGTGGTTATGGTATGAACTGCAGCGGTGGAGGTGGACAATGTGGTTATGGTATGAACTGCAGTGGCGGAGGCGGTAAGTGTGGCTATGGAATGGGTTGCGGAGGTAGCTGATTATGATTGACTAGGCATTTGTTCCCAAGCTTACAGAACATCTATTTTATACAACAAGAGATGACAAGCATCTATTTTTAAATACCGAAATACCAAATTGGCTAGTTGTAAACCAAAACAGTGCATATATAGCCGGTTTGATTGACGGCACAAAAACCATCTCCGATATTTACGATGAAGTCTCTAAGCTTGGGGCAAATGTCACAAAAGAGGATGTTTTTGGTCTATTTCAAAAATTCTTTGACACCGGAATAATAAATGACGAAGATGGTCAAAAGCTATCCGGCTCTCC
>CALJKN010000089.1 GCA_937973585.1 uncultured Helicobacteraceae bacterium | reverse complement strand
ATGTGCGCTCATAAAAGCAAACGAAATATATCTGGAGAGCACCGTTGATTGAATTTGCCCCATTTGCACTCACGCTAGAACTAGCCCTCGCAACAACAATCATACTGTTTTTTGTCGGAGTCCCGATAGCCTATTATCTAGCAAACACAAAAAGCCGCCTAAAGCCTATATTTGAAAGCGTCGTGGCATTACCTCTAGTCCTCCCCCCTTCGGTGCTTGGATTTTATTTTTTGCTTGCTTTTTCGGATAACGGTTTTTTGGGATTAGCATACAAAGGTGTTTTTGACAAACAACTTGCTTTTAGTTTTGAGGGGCTTGTCATAGGCTCCGTCGTCTTTAGCTTGCCGTTTATCGTCCACCCCGTGATATCAGGCTTTGAGGCGGTCGATAAAAACCTAAAAGATGCCGCAAAGACATTAGGAAAAAGCGGATTTGAGATTTTTTATAGGTTGGAGCTACCGCTCATCAAAAGCTCTCTTTTGACGGGTTGCGTACTTGCCTTTGCTCACACCGTCGGTGAATTCGGGGTGGTTTTGATGATAGGGGGAAACATCGACGGAGTATCGAGAGTTGCCTCTATAGCGATTTATGACAAAGTTGAGTCGTTTGATTATCTATCGGCTCATATATATTCGGCGATTTTGTTTGTTTTTTCGTTTTTGATATTGTTTGCGGTGTATAAACTAAACAAAAAGAGGGTCTTTGCTTGATTAAGGTCTCGGTAGCAAAAAAACTACACGGGCAAAACGGAGAGTTTGAGTTTTGCGCCGATTTGTCGATAGATTTTGTCGGCTTGGTCTCGATATTCGGCCCATCCGGTAGCGGCAAAAGCACGCTCCTTAGGATGATTGCGGGGCTAGAAAAACCGGATAGCGGGACGATAGAGATAAACGGCGATATATGGTTTGACGGACAAAAAGGGATAAATCTCCCGCCGCAAAAAAGAAAAATCGGGTTTGTGTTTCAAGAGTATTCGCTATTTCCAAATATGACCGTAATCGAAAATATTATGTTTGCCCAACAAAAACCGGATAGACAAAAGGCATTGAAGATACTAAAAAGCGTCGAATTGGAAGAGATGCAAAAAGCGTCCATAGCAAGATTGTCGGGAGGGCAAAAGCAGAGAGTCGCAATCGCTAGGGCGCTAGCGTACGAACCGCATGTGCTTTTGCTAGATGAGCCGTTTTCCGCCCTCGATAGCACGGTAAAACACAAACTCCAAGATGAAATACTGAAAATAAAAAAAGAGTTTTCAATTCCGACGGTTTTTGTATCGCACGACAAAGAGGAGGTGTTTCGTCTCTCCGACCTCGTAGGCATCGTAAAAGACGGGAAAATAACAGAGCTAAAGCATCCGACCGAGGCTTTTTTTGACTCAAAGTTATCAGGAAAATTTGCTTTTTACGGGAGAGTTTTATCTATCAAAAAGGCAGATATCGCCAATCTGGCATACATATCCGTGGGTGGACAGATAGTACAGGCACTATTAACGGACGATGATTTAAAGCAGATAAAAGAAGGCGACGAGGTAACGGTAGCGGCAAAAGCGTTTAATCCGATAGTTAGAAGGCTCTAAAACGTGATTTTTGTCGCCAAGCCGTCCGGCGTATTTGATACTT
>CALJKN010000088.1 GCA_937973585.1 uncultured Helicobacteraceae bacterium | reverse complement strand
TGGATAAACACGCTATCGAGACCGTAATAACAAGCACCCCGTTTGACAAAGCCCCCCCGCACGAGATCGAAGTCTCCGTCCCTGTCACATTCAATCTAAAAACGTAGTAGGCAACCCTTGATAAAACAATATGATTGATATACTCTAGGAGTATACGGCTATTTTGAAAGCCCTTGCATTTGCACATGTTCCCTGAGTAGATTGTTGATTAGGGTTTGATAGGCTATTTTTTTTTCTTTTGCCTCTTTTTTCAGAAAAAGCAAAATGTCGTTGTCTAGTCGCATAGATGTCGGAACTTTTGTCGGTTGATAAAACCTCCCCCTGACACCACCGGTAAAGTCATAATTGTCAGCCAGCTCAAAATCATCGTATTTTGCTCTCTCTTCAGCACTTTTCATAACTATCCCTTTCTAGTTTATTTGCTTTTCTCGCACTTATGATTCGAATCAGCTCTTCGCCGTCATCTGTAAAGAACAGATTTGCCACCACTAGGACTTTGTGCTTTTTGGTTGAGCCGACCGTGATCCATCTCTCTTCAAAATAGCTAAATCTTTTGTCCAGTTTGGATATCTGCAAGGCATCGTCAAACACCTCTCTCGCTTCTTCAAAAGATATGCCGTGTTTGAGCTGATTTAGTCTATTTTTTTCTTCATCCCACTCATATATCATAGGCAAAGTATAGCCTAATGTATTTACAATGTCAAAATTATGCTGGGCGAGGGATGGATAAAAAGGATAAAATGGAACAGGTTATTTTAATTATTTATAAATTGCAGAAGACCTAAAAATAAATATGATAGATCGGAAAGTAGTCTGCCTAATTTATATACAAAAATTAATAATTAAGCAATAGTTAATTTTATTTCAATACAATTAAAAATAATCCAACAAAAGCCACTAGGTTTCTAGCCTCTTATGTCTAAGATGGGACTAGAAGTCATCCATCCAAAGAAGATACGACAAAGCTTTGATAAAAGCCATCCTGAATGCAGTATATACCCGTACCTACTCTCAAACTACCGCAACGACAAAAAGCAAGTCGTAGCAACAACTCCAAACGAAGTCTGGAGTGCTGATATTACATATATCCCGATAAGAGGCGGGCATATGTACCTATCGGCTATTATCGACTGGCATAGCAGAGCCGTACTCTCTTATAAAATATCCAATACGATGGACACCTCTCTTGTTGTAGATACGCTAAAAGAGGCTATCGCTACATATGGGATACCGAGGATAGTCAACACAGACCAAGGAAGCCAATACAGAAGCAAAGAACACATACGGCTACTTGAAGAAAACGGTATACAAATATCAATGAACGGCAAGGGTCGAAGTATTGATAACATTGCTATCGAAAGATTCTTCAGAACTCTAAAATACGATGAGATTTATCTAAACGAATACAAAGATGCCAGAGAGCCAAAAAGAGGAGTTGCTAGGTTTATAGATTTTTATAACTGCAAGAGATTTCATTCGAGTTTGGGATATAAAAAACCTATGAATGTTTATCTTGAAGGGATGAGGAAAGAGGTGAAAAATGTTGCTTAATGTGACAGATTTTAACGTGAAGATAAATTCTGGGGAGAGTGTCTTGACAAGTAGTGGAGGTTTAGAATTAGGGTTTTCGTTTAGCGACCCACCACCCTTTCAAGGGTGATTAGTGGGTAATCGCCTTACGAGAAATGCTTAAAGAGCGCTATGGATTTTCATTTATCAAATATCCCCGCCGAAGCGGGGAGATGAGAAGTAGTGGGTTTGTTAAGGAATAGTCACTTTTACTACTTTGTTGCCTGTAGTATCCGTAACATAGAATTTTTTACCGGTACTATCTATCGCTATATATTTACCACCACCTTCTTCGCTGCCGTCGGTTGCTTTTGATGCGTCACTAGGCAGAATATTTGTAGCAACAGTGCCTAGTATCGAACCATCTCCACCAGCAGGAACAAAGATTAAATTTGTTCTGCCATGGTCAACAGCAAGATAGAATAGATTGCCA
>CALJKN010000087.1 GCA_937973585.1 uncultured Helicobacteraceae bacterium | reverse complement strand
TGGGTTGCCGTTCCGGCACTTTTTGGGGTGTATTTGGGGATTTATATGGCCTCGAAAACAGAGCCAAAAAAACACAAAGGGTTGCTGATTGCCCTCTACGTGTTTATTGCAATCTCTTTAATATTGGAGTTTTTTTGGTAAGGGAGCTAGAGAGCAGCTAGCTGCGAGAGCCGTCTGCTGAAGACCTAATTTCAGGCTTTGCCGGAAATTTGAGAACTAACGATGGCAACAGCTAGCTGCGAGAGCGCTCACGCTGAAGACCTAATTTCAGGCTTTGCCGGAAATTTGAGAACTAATCATATGATTTTTTGGGATAAATAAATGGATAAAATACAGGTTTTTGGGGCGAGAGAGAATAATCTAAAAAATATAGACATAGAGATTCCGAAAAATAGATTGGTGGTTCTGACCGGACTTAGCGGAAGCGGCAAATCGACTTTGGCATTTGATACGTTGTACGCCGAGGGGCAAAGGCGGTATATAGAGAGTTTGTCCAGCTATGCCAGACAGTTTTTGGACAGGGTTGGAAAACCTGACGTGGACAAGATAGAGGGGCTGACTCCGGCCATTGCGATAGACCAAAAAACAACAAGCAAAAACCCCCGCTCCACGGTCGGGACGATAACCGAGATATACGACTATCTGAGGCTTTTGTTTGCCCGTGTCGGTGTGCAACATTGCCATCTGTGCGGCAAAGAGATAAGCTCAATGAGTGCTCAGGATATTATCGAGCAGGTGTTGACCCTCCCTGAAGAGGCGAAGATTATGATTCTCTCACCTGTAATCAACGACAAAAAAGGGACGTTTGCCGACGAACTGGAAAAACTCCGCCAAAAAGGGTATGTCCGTGTACAAATAGACGGGGTACTGACTAGACTAGACGAAGAGGTGAGTCTGGCTAAAACCAAAAAACACACGATAAAACTCGTCATAGATAGGCTCTCCGCCACGCCGGAAAACAAAACCCGTATAGCCGATGCCGTCGAGAAAGCGCTAAAAGAGAGTTATGGCGTTGTGGAGGTGGAGATATTAAACGCAAAAGAGTTGGAGCTAGAAAAACACCACCTGCTGTTTAGCGAACACTCCGCTTGTTTTGACTGCAAGGTATCGTTTGAGCCGTTGGAGCCTCTTAGCTTTTCGTTTAACTCCGTCAAAGGGGCGTGTACCTCTTGCGATGGCCTCGGGATGAAATACGCTATAGATTTGGAGAAGATTATAGATCCGGAACTCTCTATAGAGACCGGAGCCGTAAAGGTAATGTACGGGTTTAATAAAGGGTATTACGCCAGTTTACTAAAAGCTTTTTGCGATGCAGAGAAGATACCGACAAACAAACCCTATAGAGAACTGGAAGAGTATCAACAAAAGGCCATTCTAAACGGTAGCGGGACGGAGGTTTCCGTCAAGTTCAAAACATACGACGTAACTAGAAAATGGCAAGGTGTCGTCAAATACGCCTACGACATCCTCAAAGAGGAGAAAGATTTTGAAAACTATATGTCGGAAAAAAAATGCGAAGCGTGCGGCGGGCATAGGCTAAGAGCCGAATCTCTGGCGGTTCGTGTGGCGGGGCTTGGGATTGCCGATATGATAGAGATGCCTATCGCAAAGCTATATCCTATTTTTGAAAACTCCGATTTTGACAATCCGGAGAGCAAGTTTGCGTACCTAAACGAACAAGGGCGGAAAATCGCATATTCGATACTAAAAGAGATAAAAGAGCGGTTGTTTTTTCTGTATGACGTGGGGCTTGGATACCTCTCCCTCGGACGTGATGCCAGAACTATCAGCGGGGGTGAGGCCCAACGTATCAGGATTGCCAGTCAGATAGGTAGCGGGCTGACCGGTGTGATGTATGTCATAGATGAGCCTAGTATCGGTCTGCATGAGAGGGATACGATGAAGCTCATACGAACCCTTAGAAGTTTGCAAAAAAAAGGGAATACCGTCATAGTCGTCGAGCATGACAAAAAAACCATCGAAGAGGCCGACTATATCATCGATATAGGTCCAGGTGCCGGCAAATTCGGCGGAGAGGTGGTGTTTGCCGGAACGCTTGAGGAGCTAAAAGTAGCGGGTACGGAGACGGCAAAATACCTAAACGGCGAGAAAAAGATAGAGTATTTCCACAGAAGGGCGCAGGATACGTTTATAGAGATAAACGGGGTAAACCTAAACAACATCAAAGATCTAAGCGTCAAAATCCCGCTCAAAAACCTCGTATGCATAACGGGGGTATCGGGTAGCGGAAAAAGCTCCCTCGTTATCCAGACCCTCCTGCCTGTAGCCAGAGAGCTACTAAACAACGCCCGTAAAGTGCAAAAAATAGCAGGAGTAGAGATCAAAGGGCTTGAGAAGCTAGACAAAGTGATATATCTGGATCAAAGCCCGATAGGGAGAACTCCTAGGTCGAATCCGGCGACGTATACGGGCGTTATGGACGATATACGAAATCTATATGCCGAGACCAAAGAGGCAAAGCTAAGGGGGTATGGCCCCGGCCGTTTTAGCTTTAACGTCCGTGGCGGCAGATGTGAAAAGTGTCAGGGTGAGGGTGAAATCAAGATTGAGATGCACTTTTTGCCGGATATTATGGTCAAATGCGATGCCTGCAAAGGGACGAGATACAACGAGCAGACGCTGGAGATCGACTACAAAGGGAAAAATATAGCCGATACCCTCTCAATGAGCGTAGATGAGGCGGCCGAGTTTTTCAAATCTATCCCAAAAATATTCCAAAAACTAAAAACTCTTCAAGACGTAGGACTGGGATATATCACGCTTGGGCAAAATGCCGTTACGCTCTCCGGCGGTGAGGCACAACGGATCAAGGTCTCAAAGGAGCTAAGCCGAAAAGACACCGGAAAGACGCTGTATATACTGGATGAGCCGACGACGGGGCTACACTTTGCCGATATAGACAGGCTAACGGGGGTGCTTCATAGACTCGTAGAGCTAGAAAACTCGGTAGTCGTCATAGAGCACAATCTGGACGTAATCAAAAACGCCGACTACGTAATCGACATAGGCCCTGAAGGCGGTGACGGCGGCGGCAAAGTCGTAGCCGTCGGCAGTCCGGACGAGGTAGCAAAAAGCGGACTCGGCTACACATCCGGCTTTTTGGCTGAAGAGTTAGGGATAAAATAATTTTTTGGTAGATTATAAAAAATAAAAATAGAAGCGG